>JAIQFL010000082.1 GCA_020073365.1 Terriglobia bacterium
GTATCCCGATGGCGGCGCAGCCTGCTGTCGTGTACGCTGATTACCCCACTCCCGCAGTCCCCCCTCTTCAGCCCTCGATCTCGGCAAAATACCCGCCGGCCATTAGTGCACCACCATCCTGCCTACCGATCGGCCGCCGGCCGACTCCCCCACTGTCTGAATCGCAGGTCTATATCCATTCGACACCGGCCTCGGAAATTGATAACCTGTAATCCATCAGCTTATTCAGAAGGGGGACGAATGACTGCTGTGTTGAGTGACGAACAGAAACGCGAATTTGTGAAACGCGGCTTTTCGCGCCGGACCTTCGGCCGGATTGCCACCATGATGACCGCCGGCGCAGCGCTGCCGTTCTACAACGAGGCCGCTCTGGCACAGCTTTCCAGGGTGGAAGCCCCGGCCGATTCGGTTTGGATCAACTCCAACGAAAACCCGCTGGGCCCTTGCCCGGAAGCCCGCGAAGCCGCGCGGAAAATGGTCGACTTCGGCGGGCGCTACCGGTTCGGTGAAGCCGGCAGGGTCCAGACGCTCCTAGCCGAGCAGGAAGGGGTCAAGCAGAATTACGTAGCGGTCCACGCCGGATCGAGCGGCCCGCTCCACCAGGCGGTTCTGGCCTTCACTTCTCCCACCAAGCCCTTCGTGACTGCCGATCCCGGCTATGAAGCGGGCGGAAGAGCGGCCGATTTTGTCCACGCCCGAGTGGTTCGCGTGCCGCTGACGAAGGACTACGCGCACGATGTGAAGGCCATGGTCGCAACCGCCCCCGATGCCGGCCTGTTTTACATCTGCAATCCCAACAACCCGACCGGCACGCTGACCAAGCGGTCGGATATCGAGTGGCTGGTGGCCAACAAGCCCGCGGGCTCCATCGTGATGATCGACGAAGCCTACACGCATATCGCTGGCCCGCACTTGTTCAACACCGACCTGGTGGCGGCGGACAAGGACGTGGTAATCCTGCGGACGTTCTCCAAGATCTACGGAATGGCCGGCCTGCGCGCTGGCGCCGCGATCGCGCGTCCGGATCTGCTGGCGAAAATCGTCGGTTTCAGCCCCAACGGCATGATGCCCATCACCGCCATGGCGGCCGCCAGCGCCAGTCTGGAATCGAAGACCCTCGTTCCGGAGCGCCGCAAGAGCATCGGCGACGTGCGCGAGGACGTGCTCGGCTTCCTCGAAAAGCACAACTTCAAGTACGTTCCCTCGGTTTCGAACTGCTTCATGGTGGACGTGAAGCGGCCCGGGCGCCAGGTGCAGAGCGCCATGGTGGCTGAGAAGGTGGTCATTGGGCGCACTTGGGACGCCTGGCCCACCTACGTGCGCGTCACCATCGGCACCCAGGACGAGATGAACAAGTTCAAAGCCGCCTTCCTCAAGGTGATGGCTTGAACCTTCGGGGTATTCTGCGAAGCAGAGCCCCCGAAGCAACTCATTACGGCGGGGCCCACTTCCTGGGCGATTGCTCGGGCGGCGTGATCGCGGCGTTGATCGCGCTGCCTTACGGGCTGGCCATGGCGTCGCTGATGGGTCTGCCGCCGGTCCTGGGCGTCTTTACGTCGATACTGACGGCGCCGGTCATTGCGCTACTCGGCCGCAACCCCGTTCTGATTGGCGGAACCGCCAGCGCTACCGTCCCCTTCATTGCGCTGGCGGTCCGCAATCACGGTATCGGGGGCGCCGCCCTGCTTTCGATCATGGCCTCCGCGATCATGATCGGGTTTTGGGGCCTGCGGTTGGGCCGTCATATCACACGGGTGCCGCATGCCGTGGTCACGGGGTTCTCCTGCGGGATTGGCGGCATGATGTTGATCTCGCAACTGGACACCATTTTCGGTGTGGCTTCACCCTTTACCCGATCCGCCAGCACGACGCTCGGTCAACTGGCGGCGGTGGTGGACCACCTGGCTGACGCCCGAATCGTACCGGTCGTCCTGGGCCTCGCCGTAATTCTTGCGGCCACGTTGGCCGCCCGCCTGTCTCCGCACGCACCGGCGCCCCTGATCGGGGTGGCGCTGGCCATCGTGCTGGCCCGCGTCTTCGGTCTCCGTGAAAAGGAAGTGGGAACCCTGCCGGCGATGCTGCCGCCGTTCGTTGGCTGGTCGTGGAATCTCAAAGCGATGATCGCGATGCTGCCGTCGGCGTGTGCGCTGGCCTTCGTCTCGTCGGTGAACATCCTGATCACCTCGCGGGTAGTGGAGCACTTCCGCGGACGGCACAAGCGCATGACACCCGCCGATGCCGATGCCGAACTGGGCGCTTATGGAATCGCCAACCTCTGCGCGGGGGTGTTCGGCGCTCCCATGAGCGTAGGCATTCCGGCGCGCAGCCTGGCGGTGGTCCGCTGCGGCGGCACTACGCCGATTGCGAACCTGCTGCACGCGGTGTTCCTGGTGGTGATTTTGTGGATCGGCTCGGGCTTCGTCTCACACATCCCGATACCGGCGCTGGCCGGCGTGACCGCATGGATGGGACTTTGCCTGCTGGATTGGAGCGCCTGGCGGCGCCTGCCCACGATGAGCCGTGTGGATGCGGCCGCCTTTCTGGCGACGGCGGGTACGGTGCTGTGCATTAATGCGGTATTGGCGGTCGCGATCGGCTGCTCGTTCTACGTGGTGCAGGCGGCGTATGTCCGCTGGTTCCGGCCGGCACGGATACCGGATCTGCAGGTTCCGTAGGCACATCCCCACCGGGGGAAATACGGGAAATACGGGGACAGACGGGACGTTTTCCGAACGGCCGGGCAGGTCGGGGATCGTTCCCACGTCATTCCCGCAGAGCATGCTCGGGTGGATGTGTCAGTCGGCCCTGCGACCCGTATCTGCCACAACGATCATGGCCAGCGGCTTGGGCTTGCGATTCTCGTCTCGTTCAGGAATGGTGGCCAGGTCGTGATCGAAATCCTCCGGGGTGTCGTCGTAGACTTCGTGCTGCTTCAGGAAACCGTCGAGCTCGTAGCAGCTCGTAGCGCGTGGGGATGCCCAATAGAATGCGGAGTTGGTAGCTGGTGATGCGCCGCCGGCGATAGGCTTCGAGGCCGATGGCCTCCGAGGCGGCGCAGGCGGTTCCTGGCCGGGAGGCAGCAGTGGAGCCGACAAATCGTCGGGGACGGTGACGGTAATCTCCATGCCGTAGCGTTGTCGGCGAACGGGAAACGTCCCGTCTGTCCCCGTATTTGGAAACCAGAACGTCATCTGCATAATCGCTGGTTTCATCCGGGAAGCACCAGGCCAGCGACCACGAATCACTCCCCAGGAGCGACATGCCGTTTGGCGCCTGTCTCCGCCGCAACGCGGCGCCGCCCGGGCCTGTCCCACCTCCATCCCGTTACTTGGGATAAATTGGAGGTCCGAGGACAACCATGACCAGAAGATCTCTGCTCGCCCTCAGCGCAGCTGCCGCCGCCGGTGCTTTGCCCGGGGCTGACGACCAGCCCTACCACGCCGCCCCGGAAAACCTGCGCGCCCGCGACTGGTTTCAGGATGCCAAGTTCGGCCTCTTCATACACTGGGGCGTTTACAGCGTCCTGGGCAAGGGTGAGTGGGTCATGAACAACACCCGGATGCCGGTCGGCGAATACGAGAGACTTCCCGCGCGGTTCAATCCGGTGAAATACGATCCTGCCCAGTGGGTCGCCCTGGCCAAGCAGGCGGGCATGCGGTATATCACCATCACCAGCAAGCACCACGACGGCTTCGCGATGTTTGGCACCAGGCAATCCAAGTGGAACATTGTTGACGCCACGCCTTATGGAAAGGACGTGCTGAAGCCGCTGTCGGAAGAATGCAGCCGGCAAGGGATCCGCCTGTTCTTTTATCACTCGCACCTGGACTGGCATCATCCGGACTACTACCCGCTGGGACGCACGGGCCACTATTCCGACCGTCCCGAGGGCGGCGATTTCAACCGCTATCTGGACTACATGGACGCGCAATTGACCGAGCTGCTCACGGGCTACGGGGACATCGCGGGTATCTGGTTCGACGGTATCTGGGACCGGCGGGACGCCGATTGGAGGCTGCGCCGCACCTACGATCTGATCCACAAGCTGCGGCCGGCGGCGCTCATCGGTAACAACCACCACCTTGCGCCCTTCGCGGGCGAGGACTTCCAGATGTTCGAGAAGGACCTGCCGGGTAATAACACCGCCGGGTTTAACGCGGAGGCCACCATCGGCAATCTGCCGCTCGAAACTTGCGAGACCATCAATAGCGCCTGGGGCTATAACTCCGAAGACCAGAGGTTCAAGAGCACCGGACAACTGATCCAGTACCTGGCAAAGGCCGCGGGCAACAACGCGAATTTTCTGCTGAACGTGGGGCCCAAGCCGGACGGCGTCATTCAGGATGAATTTCAAACACGGCTGAAGGAAATCGGGACATGGCTGGGCAAGAACGGTGAATCCATCTACGGCACGCGCGGGGGTCCTATTAGCCCGCGCCCCTGGGGCGTGACCACGCAAAAGGCGGGCAAGACTTATGTTCATGTGCTCGACTGGCCGGACGATCTGCTGGTACTCGAGGGGTTGCCTAAAGCGGTAAGGAAGGCCGCCCTATTGGCTAGCGGCCGCCCCGTGAACCTGCAGAGCGTGGATGGCGGTCTGCTCTTGCATCTGCCCAAGCCGGACCGCGATCCCCTCGACACCGTGGTGGTGTTGGAATCATAGCCGTATGTCCATCGATCCATCGGCCGTGGTCGCCCCGACGGCCCGTGTGCATCCTGAGGCCACCATCGGGCCCGGCGCCCGGATCGGCGAATTCTGCGTAATCGAAGCCCCTGTGGAGATCGGCGCCCATTGCCTGATCGAGCCGTACGTGTACGTCAAGCGCTGGACCACCATGGGCGAGCGCAACGAAATCTCCGCCGGCACGGTGCTGGGAACCGACCCGCTCGATAGAGGCTTCACCGGCGAGCGAAGTTATCTCCGTATCGGCAACGCCAACAAGATCCGCGAGCACTACACCATCTCGCGCGGCACGGCGCCCGAGTCCGTCACCGAGCTCGGCGATGGCAACTACATCATGACCTCAGGCCACATCGCGCACAATTGCAGAATCGGTAACCACACCGTCATCGCGAGCTGCGCGCTTCTTGCCGGATATGTGGAAGTGGAAGACCAGGCCTTCATTTCGGGCGGCGTGGTGGTGCACCAGTTCTCCAAAATCGGCCGTCTCGCCATGATCGGCGGCAACACGCGCGTCAACAGCGACGTCCCGCCCTTCTTTCTGTATAGCGGCTTCGACGTTGCAGCCAAGGGACTGAACCTGGTCGGCCTGAAGCGCGCCGGCTACAAAGCTGCGGACGTCGCGGTGCTCAAGAAAGCCTACCAGATCCTCTACCGTTCCGGCCTCAAGCTGCGGGAAGCGCTGTCGAAGATTGAAACCGAGATCCCTACCCCCGAAACCCTCCACCTGGTAAGCTTCGTCCGCCGCAGCGAGCGCGGCATCTGCCGGGAGTAGGTAGCGGAAGGAATAGCGGAACTGTCCCGACGCCTGCTATTGGTTTGTAGTGATGGTGGGCGGTCCTTGGGCTGGACCCGTGGCATGCGATTTGGCGCGGGAACCCCCTGCCCCACCGCGGGAACCTGCCCGCGGGAGGCAGTCTGGTTCACCACACGTTTACTTTACGGGCAACAGCACCGTATTACTGTCCTGGAGGTTGATCCGCACGTGCAGAGAGGCGTTGACGCCCGAGGGCGCCGTATCGTCGAGACGGAATTGCACCGCGTCGATACCCACGCGGCCCGGCACCGCAAAAGCATTCTCCGCCGCCAGCACGGCATCGCCGATCAGCACGCTGGGCGCGTCCACAATCAGGAGCGGCGGCTGGGCCGGCACGGCAAATCCCTCCGGACGCGTATGGTCGGCGGGCCCAAAACCGGTTCCATATACCGTCAACAACTCACCATGCAGCGCCGGCGCATCGGTAGTCACGGGTGAACCGTCCTCGTGCACCGCCATGACGAATGACTGGTCGCTCACCACCTGCGCGAAGAGACCGGGAGCGTTCCGCACTACGTTGAACACGGCCTCCACGTCCGGCAGGCCCTGGGAGCTCACCGTTGCAGTCTGTGCGCCCAGCGCCAAATCGTCCGGTATTTGAAAGTTGATCTGCGTAGGCGAGACAAAGAACAGGGGCATGAAGCGATCCCCCACCCTGACCGTGACACCGCCCAGCGTTTGCGTGAGCGGGCTGGCCGAGCCGACGGTCGCGTCCGATGCGAAGCTGGCGCCGAAGATCGAAGCCACCGACCCTGCGGCTACGCTGGTCTGCGGCGTAATCCCGGCGGCATTGCTCACGCCCGTGGGGGCGATGTACGGCACGCGGTCGAGCTGTGCCTGTACGGACCGTGGAGAGGTCATTATCACGGCGCCCGCCGGTCTGGTCCCGGTTAGGTCTCCACTCCATGCGTGGAACCGGTAGCCGGGCTTGGGTGTGACGCCCACGCTGACGATGGTCTGCGAATCGTAGTAGCCGTCCGACGAACTCGGCGACATACTCCAGGATGCGCCATCGGGGGGGGCCGCAGACGCAGCCAGGCGATTCATCGTGTGATAACTCGCGATCAGCGCTTGCAGATCGCCGCTCAACGTCACGGACCAATCCGCCGCGATCGATCCGCTGCCGGGCCAGCCCATGAAATCCGCGCGCGTGCCGTCTCCCAGCGGGATGGAAGAGGGCGCGGTCACATGTACGGCTGTGCCCACCGGACGCTGGACGTCGCACGGCGTGGCGCAATCCTGGCCGTCCACCTGCACCGTCAGGCCAGGCATCAGGCTGGTGACGGTCAGGTGCCCCACCGGGTTATACGTGGCGTTCAAGCGCACGCCAACATCCCCTCCGTTGGCCGGCACGGTGTAGTCCTGCACGGCCTTCCCTCCGTTCGACCACGCGGCGAACGACCAGATCCGGCCTTGCGCGTCGGTCTGCTGGGCGGGCGCTTCCAGATGGTGAGTTTCGCCGACGCCCCAAATGAAACTGTAGCTCGGCCAGTTCGACCGGCCGTCGATTTTAAGGGTCAGGCCCGCGGGTGTGGTCGTTATGAGGGTCGCTGCGCCGGACACGAAATTCGCTGTGAGGGAATCGGGCGCAGCCGACGCGGCCACGGTGTAGGCATGGGTCAAAGCACCGCCATCGCTCCACGACTGAAAGGCCCACCACTGCCCGTTAATGTCCTGTTGCGGTGAAATGACGCCGAGGGTGTGGGTGGAGTTATAACCCCATTGCAATACGGTGGGGGTGGGCACTTTGGTACGATCCGCCAATAGCGCCAGGCCCGCCGGCGAAGCCGTGAGATTGATGGTCCGCGCGGATTGAAAAACGGGGTAAACGCTCACCGGACCGTTTATGGTCACGGTGTTTTGAGGGCCCTGGATAATCTGGCCGGGACCCGGCTCCCAATGACTGAATACGTAGCCGGGGTTCGGCACGGCCAACATGATCGCGGTGCCGGCGCCCCTGTAAATGTCCGCGCTGGAGCTGTAAGGCGTGTCACCGATGTAGATCACGCCCGGACTCGGACAGTTCGCGGCGTCTGAGCACGTGAAGAAAACCAGGCTGAGTGCATACTGAAGGCTGAACTTGGCTTGATAATATGTGAACGCTGGAGACGCGGTGACGGTGACGATATTTCCACCTGGAACCGTTCCGCCGGCATACTGCCAGCCGCCGAAGGTGTACTTAGTCTTAGGCTGAGACCCAGTCTGATCGGTCGTCTGGACGGCCAGAACGTGCTTGCTACCCGTGGGCCAGATGGCACTCATGGCGTGGGTATAGTTCTGCCCGTCGACGCTGAAGTACCCTCCCTCCGGCACCGAATAGACCTGAACAGTGCTACCAAGGTCCTGCGCGCGAAACAGGGGAACCAGCACCCCAGATGACGCGATCATCAGAATAAAGACTGGCGCGAATTTCGATTGGAGTTTCTTCATGGCTTTTGTTTCCAGGGCGCCCGAACCGCGGGCAACCCTCTTCCCACGCGAGCAGTATATGTGTAAAAGCCCGGAAAAACACGGCTAACTTTGGTAATGCAGGACTTACTAGCCATTTCGATCATTGATTCCTGGGCCGCGCGGGCATTTAATCGTATCGTTCAAGGGGACCTTCTTATATGCGCAACGGTTTGCTGATTTCGATCTCGCTGGCAGCCGCTCTCACGGGCGTTGTCACGCCCTCCATCGCTGCTACTTTCGGAACGGTGGTTCCGATAGGCGGACACGCATCGGACATCGCCCTGGATGAATCGCGAGGTCTGCTCTACATCGCGAACTTCACGGCGAACCGGATCGAAGTGATGTCGATTGCCGACCGCTCCATCCGCACCTCGATGAACGTGGCAGCTCAGCCCGGCGCCATCTCCATCTCGCCGGACAACCAGTTTCTGTTAGTGGCGCACTACGGCAATTTCACGACGCCGAACACCAGCAAGAACGGTCTGACGTTGATCAACCTGAACGACAACACGCGGCAGACGTTCTCCACGGGCGATACTCCCCTGGGGCTGGCCTTCCTCGCGGATGGAACGGCCCTGGTAGTCACCTCCACAAGCATCCTCCAGTTCGACCCGGTGTCGGGCGCCATCAACGTAATAACTACGTTCACCGCCCTGGCCACCCAGGCCCTGCCAGCTACGCTCGGGACGTTTCCCACCCAGATCATTCTGGCTTCGCTCGAGACCACGCCAGACCGCACGGTGGTCTATGGCGTCGCGGACGACGGCTCCTCGCAGGCGTTTTTCCGGTTCGACTTGAAAACCGGCAGGATCTTTGCCGCGATGTTCATCACGTCACCCAAGGCGCTGCCGCGGCTGGCTGTCTCGGCCGACGGCGCCTGGACGATGGTCGGGCAGTACAAAACGGATGCCAGGCTCCGCTTTCTCAACCAATTCCCCAACTCCGTGGTCTCGACGAACATTGGCGCCAACGCGGTCGATTCCAAGAACGGCATCCTCTACTCGCAAATCCTCACAGTTAACCCTCAAACTTCCTCAAACTCCTCGTCTATCTCCACTCTCACACCGGCGGCTTCCGGGCCGCCGGTGCTGTTCCTCCTGGACGCGGATAACCTGACCGTGCGGGATACCCTCTCGATGCCGGAAAACCTGACCGGGAGGGCCGTGCTGAATTCGGCCGCGGACGTTCTTTATGCCGTTTCCGATAGCGGCGTGATGGTGATGCCGGTGGGCCGGTTGAACCAATTCCACCGTTTGGCCACCACGCAGAGCGATGTTATGGTAAGTGGCAATTTCTGCAACCGCAACATAATTGTGCAAAACCTCACCATCACCGATCCGGGCGGCGGCAATACCGATTTCACGATCGGCGGCCAACCAACCGGCGTGTCCGTCTCACCGTCTTCGGGCGTTACGCCGGCCACCGTGCAGGTGCGAGTGGATCCGAATACCTTCCAGAACCAGAACGGCACAGTCGCGATACCGCTCACCATCACCTCCGCCACCGCCATCAACGTTCCTCCGCCGGTGCGCCTGCTGATCAACAACCGCAATCCGGACCAACGCGGAACCGTGGTGAACGTTTCCGGTACGCTGACCGACATCTTGGCCGATCCCATTCGCAACCGCTTCTACGTCGTGCGCCAGGAGCTCAATCAGGTGCTGGTCTTCGACTCCGGCACATACAGTCAGATTGCCACCCTGCGCACCGGCACCACCCCGACCCAGATGGCCATCACGTTCGATAACCAGTACCTTATCGTGGGTCATGACAATACGCAATTCGCCTACGTCTACGATCTGGACTCCCTTCAGGCGCAAACGCCTATCGAGTTCCCCAGCGGCCACTACCCGCGCCAGATCGCAGTATCCGGAAAAGCCATATTATCTTTGGTGCGAGACATAACCGGCGATGCACCGGGCGCGATTGACCGCGTCGACTTCGCCTCGCGTCGGGCCACCCAATTGCCCTCTCTTGGGGTCTACACCAACAACGTGAACCCCAGCGGAGTTCTGGCTTCAGCGCCGAACGGCGGGAGCATCCTGGCGGCCATGCCCGACGGCAACGTTATGCTCTACGACGCCAACGCCGACACGTTCACGATTTCAAGGAAGGACTATAGCACTCTCAGCGGCGGCTATGCGGCTTCGAGCTACGGCATGTATGTGGTAGGTCCCTACCTGCTCAATGCCTCGCTGGTGACACAGGCTACTCTGGAAACTGCCTCGGGTAAGGCTCTTGGCTTCGCCTTCGTGGATCAGACGGGCATGCGCACTACGACGCCGGCATCCACCAGCCCCGGTGTAATTCAACGCGTCAATCCGGCGCTAAGCCTGGGCATCAAACCCACTCGCATGGTGGAGGCTCCGCTTTCCCCGACTACTATCGCAACGTCCCAATTGATGCGGTCGCTGGCGCCGCTGAACGATCGCACCGCGGTCATTTCGTTGTCGATTTCCGGCATCATGGTCCTGCCGTGGGGTTATGACGCCGCCGTGGCGCCACCGAAAATCGCGTCCGTGGTGAACGCGGCCGATGGCCTCCAGCCGGTTGCCCCGGGGGGCCTGATCAGCGTGTACGGCCAACAGATGAGCCCGGTCAACATGGCCACCAAAGAAATCCCGCTGCCGACGGCCCTCGGAGAATCGTGCCTGACGGTCAACGGGGTGCCGGTGCCGATGCTGTTTGTATCCGGCACGCAGATCAACGGACAGCTTCCGTTCAGAGTCGACGGCAACGCCACCATGACCCTGCGGACGCCGGGCGGCATCAGCGACAACTTCAACTTCACGATCCTGCCGGCGGCGCCCAGCATTTTCCGCTCGGGCACGGCTGGACCGGAGACCGGACTCGCCACCGTAATTCGTACGGACGATAACCAACTGGTGACGCCTACGAATCCGATTCATCCCACAGACTCGATCGTCATCTACGCCACAGGCCTGGGCCGCACAGAGCCGGCCGTGGATGACGGGCTGCCGGCCCCGTCCGACCCGCTGGGCTGGGCCATCATTGTGCCGGACGTAACGCTGGGCGGCGTTCCTCTCAACGTTTCCTATGCGGGCCTGGTTCCGGGCGAGGTGGGAGTGTATCAGATCAATGCCACCGTTCCGCTAAAAGTTCCGCAGGGCCTGAGTATTCCGCTGGTGGTGAACCAGGGGGGCAGCTCGACCACACTGAACGTGCGGGTAGTCAAGTAGAGTGACACAGGCATTCTTGCCTGTGTCAGCTTGCCCAACGCAGCCGGGAATGTCAAGTGCCCGGAGGAGATACCTATGAGAACGATTCAACTGTCTGTACTGTTTCTGGCGGCCGCAGGCACCACCTGCTTCGCCCAGCAATGGGAGGTCGGAGGGGGAGCGGGAGCTGGATTTCTTCCGGGAGTCCCGGTGACGGGCGCCGTAGGAACGGCCACCGCGGGCTTCCAGCCGGGCTTCTCATTTGGCGGTTTTGTTGGCCAGAACCTGTATCGCCACCTCAGCGGTGAACTGCGTTATGGATTTCAGCAAAGCAACCTGCGCCTCGATAGCGGTGGTAAGGAGGCCACCTTCTCCGGCACGTCGCACGTAGTGCACTATGACCTGGTGTGGCACACCAACAAGAAGGAGGACTCCCGCACCCAGTATTTCGTGGCCGCCGGCGGCGGAATGAAGTTGTTTCGCGGTACCGGCAAGGAAGCCGCCTATCAGCCGCTGAGTCAGTTCGGCTACTTCACGAAGACCCAGGCAATCAAGCCCATGGCGACCATTGGTGGAGGCGTGCGGTACGCGCTGTCTCCGCGAGTCTACCTGCGCGCCGAATTCCGCGACTACATTACCATGTTTCCCAAGCAATTGATCACTCCGGCGCCTGGCACAAAGTACGGCAGCATATTACATGATTTCGTGCCCATGGTGACGGTGAGCTACGAATTCTAATCCAGACGACGTCTCTCTCTCCTCTGCACGCTCCGGCCGTGGCGATGAAAATTGCCGCGGCCATCTTTTTGCCGGGGACAGGCCGGGGGCAGGACGGGCCGCTGCCGCGCATGGCGCCGTCTTGTTATAGCGCCCAGGGAGGGCTGGTTCACGGAGTGGATCGTCTGCGGAACACGGGGGCAATCAAGTGGCTGGTTTCTTGAAATGGCGGTAGACCTTGTATCCTGCAAAGAACATCAGTGCACCGGCAGCCGCGCCGACCCCAATGACCACGCCCGCCGATAGTCCGGTCACAGTCCCCTGAGCGGCCAGTTCCAAAACGCCTACCGATGCCCCGCCAGCACCCCCAACACCGGCGCCAACGCCTGTTACAGCAACCGCTTTGGCAGTTTCCTTTTCATGCTCCGTCATTCGATTGTTCCTCAAGGGCCTCGCCAGATTCGACGTCCTGCCCGATGGACTTCCGGCCGCAACCACTCTGGTGCCGGTCCAGGCACTCCTTGCCGGCGTCGCGAAATACACCAGCAGCACACGGGCAAAGCAGCCTTCGTTCCCTCGTCCTGATCCGGATTATCAGCCCGCCCACCTTCATTTCATAATAGCTGAGCCCAGAACTGCGTGAACGTCCCGGTGATCATCGCAGCGCGGCTGCCGCCTTTTCACGCTATGGACGGACACGGGGGGCGCGATCGTCACTGTGGTTTCAGCATGACTCGTCTGCCGCCACTCTATATAGCGCCTCGGCATCTGGGACGATCGGGATTTCGGGAATCACTTGCGAACCTTCTTCCGCGCGGCCGCTGGCTCCCACAAGCGAAATCCGCCGATGAACGCGTTGGCGTTGTCACCCAGACGGGCGCCTTCCGGGAACTGCTTGATCAGCCGGGAATTCCCCCCGCCCAGCACGACGTATTCCGCTTCCAGGGCCTTCTTGAGCTGTTCGATCACGTCCGTCACGCACTTGCGCCACTTTTTCTTACCCAGCCGTTCCAGCCCGCGCTCGCCCACGTAATCCTCGTAGGTGCGCCCGTTTTTGTAAGGCAGGTGGGCCAGTTCCATGGGCTCCAGAATGCCGTCCACGATCATGGCCGACCCCAGCCCTGTTCCCAGCCCGAGAAACAGCATCCGGCCGCCCTCGTAGCTGCCCAGCGCCTGCATGGCCGCGTCGTTCACGATCTTCACCGGGCATCCAAACGCCTTCTTGAAATCGAAGCCGACCCACCCGGCGGCGAGGTTATGCGGCTCGGCTACCGGCTGATGATGGAGAACCGGACCCGGGTAGCCGATCGACACAGCCGCGTACTTCCATTTCGCGGCGGCCTTCCGCACCTCGGTGACCATCTTCCGCGGCGTCATTTCCGGCCCGGACGGAATCTTGATCGGCTCGGACTGCCCGGTACAAAGCAACTTCACGTGGGTTCCGCCCACATCGATCACCAGAACATTCGGTTGTTTCTTGGTCATGATGTCCTTGCCATAGCCAAGGATACTTGAAATCTTCAGCGGCCAACGTTATTGTTTTCCGCCTCCCCGACCCGCCGGCACAGCACCGCCAACCCTCGCCTTCAGGTCAGCCCACTTGGCCATCAAGACGGCGTAGGCGGCTTCCTGTTCGCTGCAGGCCTGGAGCTGCATCGCCGTGGGCGGCATCTCGGAGCCCTGCATGCCCTGTACCGCGGCAACCATCTGAGCGCCAATGTTGGCGAGGTTCGCGGGAGCGGGCGGTTCCGCCGCGGCCGCACCAAACCCACCGCCACCGCCGCCACGACCGCCACGGCCCCCTCCGCCGCCTCCTCCCCCAGCGGCCTCCATCGGCGCGATCTCGTCAACCTGCTTGAGGAGAGCGTCGTTGACGGCGGATTGCGGGCGGGCCTTGAGCTTATCCGCCAGGTCGCGGGCCTCTTTGTAGGCGCTGGCGGCGTTCCTGGCGCGCTCCTCCATCTGCGCGGTCAACGTGAAGATCTGCTGCACTTCGGGGGTGATCTTCACCCGCGGATCCATCTCGATGGGAATGGGTTGGGTTTGGCTCTGGCCGTTCACCGTCAAACGCACGGAATACACGCCGGGGGGCACCCAGGGCGCGTTGACGCCCGGGTAAGTGCGATGGGGGACCGCGCCATTGGCTCCTCCGCCTCCCCCGCGTCCACCACCGCCTGCGCCGCCGGGAAGCGGATCGTAATGCATGTCCCAAGTGAAGCGGTGCATGCCGGCCGTGGTTTTCAACACCTGGGGAGGCGCGGGCCAATAGAGCGGGAGACCGCAATCGGGCGCGGCCGGCGTCTGCTGGCAAAGCTTGTTGTAGGCAACCGGATCGGTGGCTGGATCGGGACTCCGCACCGGGTCCCTACTGGAGTAAGTGCGAACCACCTGTCCCTGGGTGTCGAGGAACTCCAGTTTCACCTCGCCCACGGCGGCGGGCAGGTAGTAGTCGATGATGGCACCGGGCGGCGGGTTTTCCCCGGCGGGCAATTCCGGCGGCCACGGCGTTGGATCGTTGGTGCCGAAGCGAATGCGGATGCCGGTCGCGGGTTTGAACAGATATGCATTGGACGCGGCCGCCGCCTCCGCCGCCTGGCGCAGCGGCGTCACGTCGTCGAGAATCCAGAAGCCGCGGCCATGCGTGCCCGCCACCAGGTCTGAGCAGAGACAGGACTCGTCATCCTTCACTTCGATGTCGCGCACCGAGATGGCCGGCATATTGAGACGGAGCGATTGCCAATGGTCGCCGTCGTCGAAGGAAACCCAAACCTGGGTATCGGTGGCGGCATAGAGGAGACCTCTTTTACGGGGATCCTCGCGGATGGAATTGGCAACCGCGCCGCCGGCGATGCCGCTGTCGATCTCGGTCCAGGTCTTGCCGCCGTCGTGAGTACGCCAGAAGTGCGGATTCATGTCATCCAGGCGCAGCGTGTTGGCGGCGGCATACGCGGTCTCGGTTTCGAAGTGGCCCGCCTCCATGTTGAAGATGCGCGTCCAGGGCTTGATCTGGGGCGGCGTGACGTCGGTCCATTTCACGCCGCCGTCGGTGGTGAGTTGGAGGAGGCCGTCGCCGGTGCCCGCCCAGAGCACGTTGACGTCGAGGGGGGAGGGCGCAAGCGCGGTGATCGATCCCAGGGGTGAGGCGGTCACCGTGGCGCCGTACTTGCCGGCGTTCGCGGGCACGTCCCAGGATTGGCGAGTCAGATCGCCGCTGATGGCCGTCCAGCTATAGCCGCCGTTGGAGGTCTTCCACACTCCGGCAGTGGCATAGAAGAGCACATTGGGATCCTTGGGCGACCAAATCAGCGGCTGGGTGCGAACCGTGCGCGCGGGCGGCGCTGCCGGGCTGCCCCCTGGGCCCGCAGCGTTGCCACGCCCGGCGGCCGACGCGCCACGCCCTCCCGCCGCGGCGCCTCCGCGGCCTCCGCCGACCGGGCCAACGGCGGCTTTCTGGCTGGTGAGACGGTTGTAGACGCTCACTTTCCCGCCGTAGACCAGATCGGGGTTTTTCGGGTCGGGTGCGGCTTCGCCGTACTCCTCGATGCCCACCGGATGCCAATCGTGGAAAGTGATTTCGCCGTCCATGCTGCGGCTATCCACACACGCCGAACCGGAGTCCTGCTGGCCGCCGCAGAGGCGGTAGGGGAAGGCGTTGTCGGCTGTCACATGATACATGGCAGCAGTAGGTTGGGTGTACCAGTTACTCCACGACTCGCCGCGATTGGCGGAGACCACCCCGCCCTGGTCGCTGACCACCACGATGATATTGGCATTATTGGGATTGATCCAACTCTTCTGGTAGTCGTCGCCACCGGGCGCGCCGCGCACCGCTGACCAGGTGAGGCCGCCATCCTCGGTGCGCCAGAAGACCGTCGAGCAGCTATAGACCACGTTCTCGTTCTTGGGGTCCACCGTAATGGTGGGCAAGTCGCCGCCGCCGATGCGGGCCAGGGGGCGATTATCGGGCGGATGGCGCTGCGAACCGGTCTCGGTCACGCGCGGATCGTCGGTAGCGAGGAACCAGTGGTCGCCGCCATCGGTAGTTTTGTAGAATCCGATGCCGCCGCCTCCGCCGCCACGCCCTCCGCGCCCCCCCGCCGCCGGAGCGCGCGCGGGCGCTGTACCGCCGGCGCCCGGCGCAACACCCGCCGCCACCATCGCATAAATGACCTTGGAGTTGCCGGGAGCGATGGCGAGGTTCGCTTCGATGATGGGCGGCAGACCGGTGGTCAGTTGCTTCCAGTTGGAGCCGCCGTCGGCGGATTTGAAGATGCCGCCATCGGTGCCGCCGAACGAGCCGTTCTCGTAGAATCCCTGTTGCTGCTGCCATAGGGCGGCATAGACAGTGTTAGGATCGCTGGGATCGATCCGTACGTCGTTGCCGCTGGTGTAATCGTCCTTGAAGAGCACCTTTTGGAAGGTGGCACCGCCATCGGTCGAGCGGAAGATGCCGCGCTCGGGATTGGGACCGTAGGGATGACCGAGGGCGGCGACAAAGAGCCGGTTCGGATTCCTGGGGTCCACGTCGATGTTGGCGATCATCTGCGAATCGCGGAGGCCGAGGTGCGTCCACGTCTTGCCGGCGTCGGTGGATTTGTACATACCGTCTCCCACCGCCAGGTCGGGCCGGATGATTCCCGCGCCGCTGCCGACGTAAATAATGTTGGGATTGGACGGCGCCACCGCGATGGCGCCAATCGAGCCGGTGGGCTGGTTGTCGAAGAGCGGCGCCCAGGTGGATCCGAAGTCGGTAGAGCGCCAGACGCCGCCGTTGTCGAAGCCGATATAAAATACGTTGGGCTGGCCGGGAACGCCCGCGAGTGCCCGAGCGCGTCCCGCCCGGGGTGGTCCGATGGCGCGCCAGCGCATCTCGGAATAAAGCCTGGCGTCGATCGATTGGGCCAGGGCCAACGGCCCGAGCGCAGCCAGCCAGAGACCGAGGAACCTCAAACGGCGAATCCATAGGCGCGGAATAGGCAAGGTGGCAACCCTCCTGATCCCCACGAGTGTATAACGATTCGGATAGTTGGTGGGGCAGACCCCGTGGGCGGGCCCCCGGTCTGCGTGCCCCTGGTCCCCTGCCCCCGGTTTCCCAGGCCCCGCACCCGCTGGCGCTCGTTTGACAACCCTTGCCTGGCATCCGTATGATGAAATTTCACTGTTAAACCGTTGCGGCGCCACCTTCTGTGTCGCGCCCTTACGCCCAAAATGACCATTAAATACGCCCGTCTTTTCTGGAACACTGCACTATGATCAAAGTCGAAGGTCTAACCAAGCGGTACGCCCGTACGCTCGCCGTAGACAATATCTCCTTCGAAGTCGAAAAAGGACAAATCGTGGGCTTTCTGGGCCCCAATGGCGCCGGAAAAACCACCACGATGCGCGTCCTCACGTGCTTCCTTCCTCCCACCTCGGGGAAAGCCAACATCGCCGGGTTCGATGTGCTGGAGAACCCCCTGGAGGTCAAGAGGCGCATCGGCTACTTGCCGGAAACGCCTCCGCTTTACCCCGAAATGGAAGTCGTCGAATACCTCACGTTCGTCGGCAAGCTGAAGGGCATTTCTTCCGCCGATATCAAGCGCCGCGTGGATGAGGTGATGGGCCGTTGCGCCATCGGCGACGTCCGGGACAAGCTCATTGGCAAGCTCTCCAAGGGCTATCGCCAGCGTGTCGGCCTCGCCCAGGCCATCATCCACAACCCCGATGTTCTGATCCTCGACGAGCCCACTTCCGGTCTCGACCCCAAACAGATCATCGAGATTCGCGAGCTGCTCAAATCGCTCGCCGGCGACCACACCATTATCCTCAGCACCCACATCCTCTCGGAAGTGGAGCATTCCTGCGAGCGTGTGATTATCATCAGCCAGGGCCGCCTGGTGGCCATCGATTCGGTGGCCAACCTAACCAACCGGTTGCGCGGCTCCGAAGCCGTGGCGCTCGAAGTGGAAGCGGCCGACGGCCGCCCCAATCCCACGGACGTACAGCAGCGCCTGGAGCAGGTTCCGGGCGTGAGCCGCGTGGTCATGAAGGATTCCAGGAACGCCAGGCTCGCGTTCGAGGTCGAGAGTTTGCAGGGCCGCCACATCCGCGCGGACCTGGCCCGCACGGTCGTGAACGCCGGCTGGAACCTCAGCGAGATGCGCGCCGTCGGCCTCAGCCTGGAAGACATCTTCCTGCAGCTCACCGGGCCCGAGCAGAAAGATCAGAAAGAACAAAAAGATCAGAAAGAACAAGGAGACCAGAAGTGAAGGACGTACTCCTCATCTGTCAGAAGGAACTCAAGAGCTATTTCGCGTCGCCTATCGCTTACCTGCTGATGGCGTTCTTCGCGCTGATCTTCGGATTCGGCTTCTATACCGCCACGCGCGACGTTGCCCGCTTCAGCTTCCAGGCCCAGATGATGGGCCAACAACAGCCCATGAACGTCAACGACCAGATCATCCGTCCGCTGCTGGGCTTCGCCAGCACCATTGCGCTGTTTCTCATCCCCATGATCACCATGCGCCTGTTCGCGGAAGAGAAGCGCACCGGCACCATCGAGCTGTTGCTCACCTCGCCAATCCGGGACATCGAAATCATCCTCGGCAAGTGGCTGGGCGCCATGCTGTTGTATCTGTGCGTGCTGGGAATGTCTATGATCAACGTGGCGCTGCTTTTCGCCTGGGCCAAGCCCGACGTGAAACCCGTCCTGGTGGCATACCTCGGGCTGATTCTGCAAGGCGGGTGCCTTCTGGCGATCGGCGCGTTCATCTCCACCACCACCAAAAACCAGATCATCGCCGGCGGCGTCACGTTCTTTGTATGCCTCATGCTGTGGCTGTTGAGCTGGTTCACGGCGTTTGACAGCTCGGCGGTCTCGAGCGTGGTCAGCTATCTTTCCATCGTCACTCACTTCGAAAACTTTGGAAGAGGCGTCCTCAGTCTGAAGGATGTGATCTTCTACTTTTCCATGATCTTCTTCGCTTTGTTCCTGACGGCGCGATCCATGGAATCGCTGCGGTGGAGGGCGTAATATGAACACCGACTGGCTCAAGACAAGACAAACCAAGTACACCGCTTATGCCAGCGTGTACATCATCGTGATCATTGCGGTCCTGGGTGGGGTGAATTTCCTCGCCAATCGCTACGACAAATCGTACGATTCCACCGCCAACAAGGCGTTCAGCCTCTCCGATCAGACCATCAAAGTGGTCAAGGGGCTGAAGAACGATATCCACATTACCTATTTCGATGAGCAATCGCGCTTCCCGACGGCGCGCGATACCCTGGACCGCTACTCCTCCCTTTCTCCTAAGGTGCACGTGGACTACGTGGATCCGGTGAAGAAGCCGCAACAAGCCAAAGCCGCCGGCTACCGCCGGGATGTCACCCTGTTGGTGGATTCCGGGCAGAAGAAGGAGGAAGCCAAGAGCCTCACTGAAGAGGAAATCACGGGGGCCCTGATCCGCTCGCTCAAATCCGGCGAGCGCAATGCGTGCTTCGTGACGGGATCGGGCGAGCACAGTATCGATGACACCGAGCGCGGCGGTTATGCGGCAGTGAAGCAGTCGCTCGAGCGCAACAATTACAAGACCAAGGCCGTTTCGCTCCTCAAGGGCTCCGCGGAGGCCGCCGGCACCCCTCCCGCGGGCGCTCCTCCGGTTCCCGCTAAGATCGAGGTTCCCTCGGACTGCCTCGTCCTGGTGGTGGCCGGACCGCAGCACGATTATGTCCAGCCGGAAACCGACGCCATCAAAGCGTATGTGGAAGGCGGCGGCCACGCTCTGTTCATGCTGGATCCGCCCATCAACCTGGGCCGCAGCTCGACCGACGAGAACACCACCCTGGTGGCCCTCCTCCAGAGCTGGGGCGTCACGATCAATAAGGACCTGGCGCTCGATACCAGCGGTATCGGCCAGGTCTTCGGACTGGGTCCGGAAGTGCCGCTCGTAGCCAGCTACGATTCGCATCCCATCGTCAACCAGATGAAAGATGTGGCCACGGCTTTCCCGCTCTGCCGCACACTCGACGTGAAGAACGGAGACAAGACCACGGTGCAGAAGCTGTTCGCGACCGCCGACAACAGTTTCGCCACCAGCGACCTGAGTTCCGGCAGCATCCGCATCGACCCCAAGAAGGACAAAAAAGGCCCCCTCACTCTGGCGGCCGCCGGCACATACAATGGCACTGGGGCTCCCTCTGGGTCCGGCCGGTTCGTGGTCGTGGGCAGTTCCATGTGGGCCGGCAACAGCTTCATCCGGTTCAACGGAAATCGGGACCTGTTCCTCAACATGATCAATTGGCTGACTGCCGACGAGGACCTCATCTCCATCCGTCCCAAGGCGCCCGATGACCGCCCCCTCAATATCACCCCGCAGAAAGTCAACATGTTGTTCTGGCTCAGCATCGTGATCTTCCCGATGGGTGTCATCGCGTTCGGCATGGTCACCTGGTGGAAGAGGAGATAACCGATGAAGCCCACGGGACTGTTGATCGCCGTCGCTCTTCTGGCTGTGCTGGGCGGGGCGGTCTGGTGGTCCAACAAGAAGCAGGCGGCCGCCAGCAAGTCGCCCACCGATACCAGCACCAAGATGCTTTCCATCCCGGATGACCAGTTCCAGGAAATCCGGGAAAAGAAGCTGACCGGCGAAGTCCTCGCCCTCAGCCGCTCGACCGGCAAATGGCGGTTGACCGAGCCGCAGCATCTCGCCGCCGATCAGGACTCGGTCGGCTCGATGGTTTCGAATCTCTCCTCCCTCAATGCCGACAAAGTGATCGAGGACAATGCTACGGACCTGAAGCCGTACGGCCTGGACATGCCCACGCTCGATATAGTGGTGACCAAGAAGGACGGCAAGACCGCCGAACTGTTGGTCGGGGACGATACTCCCACAGGTTCCGGGGCCTACGCCAAGGTTGCCAACGACCCGCGCGTGTTCACCCTCGGGAGTTTCGTCAAGACCGGTCTCGACAAGAAGCCCGACGACCTGCGCGACAAGCGCCTGCTCACCTTCGATTCCGACCGGCTGACCCGCGTGGAGCTGGTGACCAAGGGGCAGCTCGTGGAAATCGGCAAGAACAGTTCCAACGAGTGGCAGATTGTCAAACCGCGGCCGCTGCGGGCCGATGCATCGGCGGTCGATACCATGATCGGAAAGCTGAAGGATGCCAGGATCGACACTACTACCTCCGCCGACGCGGGCAAGCAGTTCGCTGCCTCCCCCAAGGGCGCTTTGGTCAGCCTCACCGACGTCAGTGGCACGCAAACATTGGAGATCCGCCGCGACAGTAAGAAGGACTACTACGGCAAAAGCTCGACGGTCGAAGGTGTGTTCAAGGTGCCCTCCGACCTGGCCGATGCCCTCAACAAGACGCTCGACGATATCCGCAACAAGAAGGTCTTCGATTTCGGCTTCAGCGATCCCAATGAGCTCGAAGTCAAGGGCGTCAAGTACACCAAGACCGGCGACAAGTGGATGGCCGGCTCCAAGGCCATGGACAACATCAGTGTGCAAAGCCTGATCGACAAGATCCGGGACCTTACGGCCATTCAATTTGTGGATAAGGCGGTAGGCGATCCGGCCTTCAACATTGCCGTTACCTCCAACGGGGGCAAGCGCGTCGAGAAAGTCACGGTCACGTTCGGGGCAGGCCGATATTTCGCGCAACGCGAAGGCGAGCCGAGCATCTATGAATTAAACCCGACGTTTGTGAAGGAACTGCTGGAGACGGCGTCGGCCGTAAAAGAGGCGGCGCCCGCTACGCCGGCGAAGAAGAAGTAAAATGCGGGGACAGACGGGACGTTCCCCTGCAGGTCGGCGGGACGACACACTGTGCTACCATGAACGGACTTCTCACCGACCTGTACGAGCTGACCATGGCGGCGTGTTACTTCGAAACCGCCAAAGCCGATGAGAAGGCTACCTTCGAGTTCACTATCCGGCAGCTCCCGCCCCACCGCAATTTCGTCTTGGCCGCGGGTTTGCCGCACATTGTCGACTACCTCCTCAACCTGAGCTTCACGTCCGAAGAGATCGATTACCTGCGCAACCTGGCGCAGTTCCGCAACGCGTCCACGGCCTTCTGGGATTACCTCCGCCGGTTCCGCTTTACCGGCGACTTGTTTGCCGTTCCCGAAGGCACACCGCTGTTCGCCGGTGAGCCGGTGCTGACCATCCGTGGTCCCATCATCGAAGCGCAGATCCCGGAGACCTACGTCCTGTCGGCCATCGCGTTCCAGACGTTGATCGCCAGCAAGGCGGTGCGCTCGGTGGAAGCCGCCGGCGGCCGGGACGTGGTGGAGTTCGGAACCCGCCGCGCCCACACGCCCGAAGCCGGGGTGCTGGGCGCGCGCGCCGCCTACATTGGCGGATGTTCCGGCACCAGCAACACGCTGGCGGGTTTCCGCTATGGCGTTCCGGTGATGGGGACCGCGGCGCATTCCTGGGTGATGTCGTTCCCCTGCGAGATGGAGGCCTTCCGGCGATTGCAGCGGGTGCTCGGAGACAGCACGGTCCAGCTCCTCGACACCTACGACTCCCTGGAGGGCGCGCGCCACGCCGCCAAGCTTGGCAGTCCGCTGTGGGGCGTTCGCATCGATAGCGGTGATTTTCTGTCGCTCTCGCGGCAGATTCGGACCATTCTCGACGAGGCCGGCCTGCGCGAGTCCAAAATCATGGCGAGCGGCGACCTGGATGAGTACCGCATCCGCGACCTGGTGAACGCCGGAGCCCCCATCGACGCGTTTGGCGTAGGCACCCAACTCGCCACTTCGGCCGATGCGCCGAGCCTGAGCGCCACCTATAAAATGGTGGAGTTGGACATCCGCGGCATCCAGCGGTACACGGCGAAATACAGCGAGGACAAGATTTCGGTTCCCGGGTCTAAGCAGGTCTTCCGCGACGTCGCGCGAGACGTGATCGCGCGCTCGGCCGAATGCGGTAAGGGGGAGGCGCTGCTGCGGCCGGTGATCCTGGGAGGCTCGCTCGTTGAGCCGCTGCCCACCCTCGAGCAGGCCCGGGAGCGCGCCGCCCGGTCGGTCGCGAGCCTGGCGCCGGCTTTGCGACAATTGGAAGTGGGGGAACCGTGGCCGGTCATCTACAGCCGCGAGTTGCGCGAGCTGGTGGATCGGACGCGCCGTAATCTGGTGGGATGAAAACCGTCTTCTTCGACGTCGACTCGCAGCTCGATTTTCTTTATCCTGCTGGGGCGCTGTATGTGCCCGCCGCCGAGCGTATTGTCCCGGCGATTGCCCGCCTGAATCGCTTCGCCGCCGAGCACCGCATAGCGGTGATCTCGACCACCGATGCCCACGCCGAGAATGACCCGGAATTCGCCGCTTGGCCGCCCCATTGCATCTCTGGAACCACGGGCCAGCACAAGGCCGAGCGAACCCTGCTGGAGAAGCGGGTAGTGGTCCCCAACCGCCAGTGCGAGTTTGCGCTCGACGGCGTGCAACAGGTCGTGGTCGAGAAGCAGACCGTGGATGTGTTCCTCGCTCCGAACTTGAGTCGGGTGATCGAGCAGCTTGAGGCGGATCGGTTTGTGGTCTATGGCGTGGTGACGGAGATCTGTGTGCTGTTTGCCGCGCGGGGCCTGCTGAAGGCGGGCAAGCCAGTCACGGTAGTGACCGATGCGGTAGCGGCATTGAAAGCCGAAGACTCCGCCCGAGCCTTGGACGAGATCCGCATGTTCGGCGGCGCGCTAGCCACAGTAGGGCAGGTCCTCGCTCCGGGTTGGTGCCGCTGACGTATGCCGCATTGGTGGGGCAGGCGGTTCCGCCTGCCTGGCCCGCTTGCGGCGATTCTTTCACAGCTTCTGACGCGCGTGGCTCCGATCGGAGCCACGTCCGTAGCGGAGTGGTCTTCACCGCCTCTCCCAGTCCTACCTTGCGATCACTTCGAAGTTGCTCCCCAGCCTTCGCAGAAAGGGCGCCCGCAGCATGCCATCGTCGAGCACCCGCGCCATCCGATATCCCGCACGCCAACCGGGAAACAGACCCGCCAGGGGCGACGAACCGAAATCGTACATTTCCAGGTGGGCATCCAACCCGGCGCCGCGGAATAGGGCTGCGGTGGCCTCCGGATCCAGTTCCCGCTCGTCGGGCGTCTGATACCTCTTCATCAAGCCTGGAATGAGGAGTCGTCCGATGGCGCCCGAGGCACGCCGCCGGCTCGGATCGAGCGAGTAGAACACCCCGCCCGCTGCCAGCAGGTCCTTCACCAGTCCCGGCAGATCCGCCAGCATCTCGTCCGCCAGGTGGTGCAGGAAGAAGATCGCCACCACCACGTCGAACCGGCCCTGCGCGTTGGTTCCCTGCTCGAAACGCGCATTCGCGATTCCCAACCTGGCGGCATCCGCCCGCGCCTGCCGTATCGCCGTGGGCGACAGGTCTATTCCGACCACTTCGGCCACATGCGGAGCCAGCAGCAGTTCCGTGTCGCCGATTCCGCAACCCAGGCTCAGCACCCGCGACTGGGGGCCCGCGCCCGTCACTTTCAGGATGCGGCCAACCATATGCTGCCGCAGGGCGCGCACGGCGGGACGTGCGAAATGCGTCTGGGCAAAGCCCGAATACAGCTTTTCGTGGTATTCCAGTTCTCGTTGGAGAACGCTGTTCACACGGTTTGCCGCTGCCTCTGGAAAGCCATCCAGGTAAGCAGGAGCGCCCCCGCGAGCATGCTCCCATCGCGGAGCAAGGTCCACCAGGAGATGATCTCCCCGGGTCCGAAGCAGCCGCAACTGATTTCCTTGCCCTGGGCGAACGCCCTGACCATCAGCCCGAAAAACACCAGCAGCAGCAGCGAGGTGGCAGCCGCCGAGATGCGCAAACCCCGGCCCACAATCAGCATCGCACCGATCGCCAGTTCCAGCCACGGGAGCGTCCGGGCCACCAGTTCCACGCCTTTCAGGGGCAAGATTCCGTAGGAGTTGATCGCCAGGGCAAACAGCTCCCACGGCTCCAGTTTCGGCGGCCAACTCCAGCCCGGCCCAAAAAGCTTGACCCACGCCGCGTAGACGAACACGGCACCCAGCGCGAGACGCAGCAGCAACCGGATAATAACGGGGATTCTAAGGAAGAACATCGATCACTTGAGGAGACCATCGATCAAAGCCCGCAGGAGCGGGTAGTTGCCCGGGTCGGGATAGGCATAGGGATATCGTCTTTGACCCTTGACGACGAAGACGGTGGGAGTCCCGCCCACTCTCTGCATCTGCCCCGCATCCACATCCTGCTGCACTTGGGCGAGGACTGAAGACTCCTTCGCCAACGCCTGCACCCTCTTCTGCTCGGTGGGAGTGAGCACGGCGGCCACGGTGTCCCACACCTTCCCATTATTGCCCCAGGTTGCCTGGTTCTTGAACAACGCGTCAGCCACCTGCTGATACTTGCCGACCTCGGCGGCCGCCACCGCGTAGTTGGCGGCTTCGCGGGAGTACGGATGCATGGGAAGCGGAAACTCGTGACTGATCACGTACACCCGGCCCTGCGCCACATAGTCCCGAATGATCACAGGCAGCACTGCCTCGTGAAACACCTTGCATCCCGGGCACTGGAAATCGCTAAAAAGCTCGATGCGAACGGTAGCGGCAGGGTTGCCAATCGACCTGGCTTTGTCGATATCTCCCAGGGACGCTGCCAGACAGGGAAGCAGCGCGACGAGTGCGACGGCGGAAAGCTTCATACCTAATATTGTAGACGCAGTCGGCGCGCTTTCGGTCGCCATCAAAGTGGTTCGCGGAACGGATTCCTCACGGTGACCGACCCGTATTGTTGGCCGTGGTTGAGATCCTCGGTGTACAGTACGTCGGCGCCTCCAGATTCCGCAGCGGCCAGAATGAGGGCGTCCCAGAATGAAATTTTGTACCGCTCCTCGGTCTGAATGGCCGACATGATCTGGGCTGGGCCGACGACAACCAGCGGAAGTTCCAGCAGTTTGGCAACAACATCCCTCAGCTCGCGACGCGGCATACGCAGTTTTCGGGAGCCGGCTGCGTAGAGCTCTTGAACCACCTGAGTGCTCAGCAGCATACGGCTGGAGTGCGTATACTGTTGGAAGAGTTCTCGGGCTCGCGCCTGTTTGGCTAAGTCCGCTCCGCCGTACATGTACAGCAATATGTTGGTGTCAAAGAAGGCCTTAGCGCCGTTCATGCAACTCGTCGCGGCTTATCGAGCTGGGATCGATCGTGAAATAGGGGCCTCGCTTAGCGATCTCAAGCAACCGGTCGGCCGCAGCCCGCGCTCGGCTTTCGCGTGACAACGCCTCCTCTACGACTTCCCGCACAAACGCATTGATGGTTGTATCATGCTGGGCCGCATAGACTTTGGCCTCGCGGATCAAGTCCGTGGGAAGACTGAGCGTGATATTCCGAGTTTCCATACAACTGAGTGTACCACATGATTGTGTGGCATGGCATGGATTGGCTCGTGGCTGGAAACGCCGCCCCCTCGCGGCCACGCGGCCCCCTCGCGGCCCTATCCTTTTGACAACTGCATCGTCTCACGCTATAGTTGAAGGCAACCTATCAACCTACGGAGGGGAGAGAAAATGTCCGACACGCAAACGCCGCTCACTCCAGCGATGTTCAATGTGCTGCTGGCGCTGGCCGACGGCGACAAGCACGGCTATGCCGTTCTGAAGGAGGTCGCGGAGCAGACCGGCGGCGAAGTTCAGCTCAGCACGGGTACGCTCTACGGGATCATCAAGCGACTGCTGGCGGACGGCCTGATCGTGGAGATGCGCCGCCCGGCACTCGAAAACGACGACCAGCGCCGCCGCTACTATCACCTGACCGACGCCGGCCGCGAACTGGCGCTGGCGGAAGCCGAGCGCATGGAGAAGCTCGTGGCGCGGGCCCGTACCAAGCAGTTGATCCGGGCGCTCAAACCGGCGTAGCACGCAGGAAGGAGGAGGGGTAGTGTCTCGGGACAAGGAGCCATTTTCAGATCGACTCTACGCGGCGTTGCTGCGTATGCTGCCGTTCGAGTTCCGGCTCGAGTTCGGTAGCGATATGGAGGAGACCTTTCGCGCGCAGCGCGTCGAAACCGCACGCGAGCACGGCTTCCCCGCCCTGCTGAAGATGTGGTGGGCCACCATCGTCGACATCGTGCGGATGGCGCCCCGCGAGCACGCCAGCGTGCTGTGGCAGGACGTGCGGTATGCGCTCCGCATGATGCGCAAGAATCCCGGGTTTACCGCCGCCGCGGTGACGATTCTGGGGCTGGGGATCGGGGTGAACACGTCGATCTTCAGCGCCGTCTACTCGATCCTGCTGAAGCCCCTGCCGTATGTGAACGGGGACGACCTGGTGGTGCTGCGGCAGCGCGGGTCCAGACTGGGAATGAACATGCCCTTCTCGGTGCCGGAGATCAACGACTACCGGGAGCGGAACCGCTCGCTGAGCGGCCTGGTGGAATATCACAGCATGTCATTCACTTTGTTGGGCGGCAACGAGGCGCATCGCGTGCGGACCGGCGTGGTGTCGGCGGGGTTCTTCGACCTGTTCGGGGTCAAGCCACTGCTGGGCCGGACGTTCGTGCCCGCCGACGACCGCCCGGGCGCGCTGGCCGTGCTGGTGCTGAGCTACGAGTATTGGAAACGGGTGGAGGGCGGCGACCCCAGTATCGTGGGCAAAACCTTCCAGATGAACGACAAGCCCCACGTGGTCATCGGTGTACTGCCGCTCATTCCGCAGTACCCCAACGAGAATGACGTCTACATG
Source organism: Terriglobia bacterium (assembly GCA_020073365.1). Lineage (GTDB taxonomy): Bacteria > Acidobacteriota > Terriglobia > Bryobacterales > Bryobacteraceae > JAIQFL01. Next base: position 27,548 of record JAIQFL010000082.1, read on the forward strand.
CCGACTACGGCGTGCCCGTACCGGTCAAAACCCGAAAACATCGCCGATCGCGACTACCGGATGATGAGCCTGTTCGGACGGCTCAAGCCGGGCGTCACAATGGATCGGTGCCGTTCCGACATGGCGATGATTGCGCAGGGGATGAAGAACGACCATCCCAAATTTTATCCGGAAGAGATGGGATTTCAAGCCGCGACTTCGCCTCTCCGCAGCGATCTGACCGCCCGCGCCCGCCCCATGCTCTTCGCCCTTCTGGGGGCGGCTGCGTTTGTGCTGCTGATTGCCTGCGCCAATGTCGCGAACCTGACGCTGGCGCGGATGGCGCGCCGTGAGCAGGAACTGGTGATCCGCACGGCGGTGGGAGCGGGCAGCGGGCGCCTGCTGCGCCAGTTGCTGACGGAGAGCCTGATCATGGCGTTGCTTTCGGCGGGGGTCGGCATGCTGTTCGCGGCGGCTAGCATCAAGCTGTTGACGCAGTTCGCCGGTCAACTCACTCCCCGGGCGGGCGAAATCGCGATCGATGGCTGGGTATTGGCGTTTGCCATTCTGTGCGCCAGCGCAACCACCATCGTTTTCGGCTCGGTGGCGGCCCTGTACTCGCGCCAGGACGTCGCGTCGGGCTTGAAGGAAGGCGCCCGCAGCGCCGAAAAGAGCCGCCATTTCGTGCGGAGCCTGCTCATCGCGGCGCAGGTGGCATTTTCGTACGTGCTGCTGATCGGGGCGGGCCTGATGGTCCGCAGCTTTATCCAAATGAACCGGGTGGATGTGGGGTTCACGCCGCAGCGCGTTTTGGCCGTGAGTTTCGACCGAAATTGGGTGAAGTACCAAACGCCCGAACCGCGGCGCACGTTTTCCAACCGGCTCCTCGAGAAGGTCCGGAGCCAGCCTGGCGTGTTGTCGGCGGCTGTGTCGGATAGTTTCCCGCTGGATCCTGAGAACTTGGCTATGGCGCTGTCCATGGACCATGTGTGGCACTTCACGGTGGAAGGCGATACTCGTCCGGCATCCGAGTTGCCCGCCGCGAAATCGGTGCGGATCGTTACATCCGACTACTTCCGCACCCTCGACATACCATTGTTTGCTGGACGAACGCTCCTCGATTCGGACACCGCGGATACCGAGCAGGTGGTCGTAATGAACCGTTCCCTGGCGCGGCAGGTGTGGGGCGACATCAACCCGGTCGGCCGGCGCGTTTCCTTCGACGAGGGCAAACACTGGGTCAGGTTAGTGGGCGTAGTGGGCGATACCAGGGATTTCGGGCTGACCCACGACTCTCCGTTCCAGGAGTATCTGTCCAACGCGCAATTTCCGCAACCCGACACCATTCTGGTACGGACCGCCGGAGATCCCGAGGCTGTGACGAGCCTGGTGCGCCGGGCGATTGTGGATGTCGACCCGGAGACCGCCATCACGCAAATCGAAACCTTGGAGCAGGCGCGCGCGGACTCGATAGCTTCACCGCGAACCACCACCCGCATGTTCAGTCTGTTCGCAATACTGGCCTTCGTGATTGCCCTGGCCGGAATTGGCAGCATGCTGGCGCTGTGGGTGAGGCAGCGGACGCGGGAGATCGGCATCCGCATGGCCATGGGCGCAAGGCCGCGCCACATACTGGGCACGGTCATCCGCCAGGGGATGCTGCTGGTTGCCATCGGCCTGGCCGCGGGCTACCTGGGCTCGGTGGCGTTGACCGGGTTCCTTAAGACCTTTTTGTTCCAGGTGGAGCCGACGGATGGCGCCACCTATTCATTAGTATCGGCCTTGCTTCTGGGCGCCGCCTTGATCGCCTGCTACCTGCCCGCCATGCGGGCGGCGCGGATCGACCCACAAACGGCGTTACGGTGCGACTGAGGAGACGTATGCGGACAACAGGGACGGGAATGATTGCGGTGGCGCTGATGGCCGCGGCCGCAGTGCTGATCGGGGCAGACCAGGGGCCCACCGACGGACCACAGTACACGAAGGATGGAAAACTGACGCGTCCGCCGAACTATCGCGAGTGGATCTTCCTCAGCTCCGGCCTGGGCATGACCTACGGGCCGCTGGCCTCGCCGGGGGATCCGCGGTTCGACAACGTCTTCGTCAACCGCGCGGCTTACCGAGGTTTTCTGGAAACCGGCCGGTGGCCGGACCAGACCGTATTGGTGCTGGAGGTCCGCTCTTCGCAGTCGAAGGGTTCGATCAACCGGGGCGGGCACTTCCAGGACGAGGTCGCGGGGGTGGAAGTCCACGTAAAGGATGAGAAACGCTTCCCCCGCAAGTGGGCCTTCTTCGGGTTCCGCGAAGGGGAACAGGCGTCCACGGCCATCCCGGCTACGGCGGGTTGCTATTCCTGCCACGAACAGAACGGCGCGGTGGATACGACCTTTGTGCAATTCTATCCGACATTGATCGGAGTGGCAAAGGCGAAGGGCGGCATGAAGTGAGCAGCCGCCGCTGGTGAGCTGCTAATGGCTGAGCGCCGCCTGCACCGCGGGCGAAAGTTTGTCGGCGTGCGCCACCAGCATCGTCAATTGCCAGCGATGGGTATCCGATAACGTGCCCCCGAAGCCAGGCATGCCGGAAAGCCGAATCCCATGTGTCAACTTCCAGTAGGTGACGCCTTCCGGATCATCGGTCACCATATCTTCCTTTTCGAATAGCTGAGGCGGCGGGGGGAACATCCCTTTCGATATCGCCGTGCGCGGCTGTCCCGGAGCTCCGTGGCAAACGGCGCAGTGTGCCTTGTACGCATTCACCCCGGCCAGCATATTGCCATCATCGAGCGGCAGGGGATCCTTTTGATCCCCTGCATTCCCAACACTCCCGCGCAGCGCCATCTTGGCAACCGTTTTCTCCAGTGGCAGGGGCGGTGCGGTAGTTGCCATGGCGACCCCTCCGCCACGTACGAACAGGTAACCGCCCACGACCAATATCGATATAGTTACGACGACACCGAGAACAAACCCACGCAAGTGTCACGACCTTTCCTATTGACCGGAATCGGGTATTCTGTCTCTGGCTCTCCCGGCTCGGGGTCAGTATACACCAAGCCGTCATCCTTTGATCCCCGAGTCGCAGTCTTCGGCAGTCTTCGCTTCGGGAGCCGTCTTCGGCTGGTTCGCTCTTACTTCGACAAGGCGCCCCTCAAAGGTCTTTGTCGAAACAACAACGAACCAGCCCCCTCGCTTACGTTCCGATGGGACGAGGGCCGGCACGGTTGCATTACCCGGGCGCGCGCTAACGCAACCGAGACCACGGGGGACTCCAAGGGACTTGCGATAGGGAAGAGGAGGGCCGGATTTGACAGCGTAAGGGATGTTATCGTGTCCGATATGTCTTATCTTTCCATACGCGATCTGGACTTGAACGGGAAGCGCGTTTTCATCCGCGTGGATTTCAATGTGCCGCTCGAAAAGAACCATCGGGGCGACATGGAAATTACCAGCGACAAGCGCATCAAGGCGTCGCTCTCCACCATCCAATACGCGCTCGAGCATGGGGCCGGCGTTATCCTGGCTTCGCACCTCGGCCGTCCCAAGGGCAAACCGAATCCGGAAATGAGTCTGAAACCGGCGGCCAAACGGCTGGAAGAGCTGCTGGGCCGCCCCGTGAAGATGGCGCCCGACTGTATCGGGCCCGAAGTGGAAGCCATGAAGCCCGCGCCGGGCGAAGTGCTGCTGCTCGAAAACCTGCGCTTCCACGCGGAGGAGGAGAAGAACGATCCGGAGTTCGCGAAGAAACTGGCCGGGCTGTGCGACGTCTACGTGAACGACGCGTTCGGTTCCGCGCACCGCGCACACGCTTCCACCGAAGGCATGATCCGGTTCGTCCCCAAGGCAGCCGCCGGTTTGCTGATGGAGCAGGAGCTGAAATACCTGGGGATGGCCACCACCAATCCGCAACGGCCGTGCGTCGCGATTCTGGGCGGCGCGAAGGTCTCGGACAAAATCGAGGTCATCGAAAACCTGGGCAAGGTGGTGGACCGGCTGCTCATCGGGGGCGCCATGGCCTACACATTCCTGAAGGCGCAGGGACTGCCCACCGGCAGATCGCTGGTCGAAGAAGATAAGGTCGATCTCGCCAAGAAGCTGTTGGGCGAACTGGGCGGCAAGCTGGTGCTGCCGGTGGACCACGTGGTGGTTTCCGAGATCGCGCCGGGCGCCGAAAACCAGGTCGTCGAAAAGATCCCGGAAGGCAAGATCGGTGTGGATATCGGGCCGAAGACCATCGAGCAGTATGCGCGGGTGATCGCCGGCGCCAAAACCGTGATCTGGAACGGGCCCATGGGGATCTTCGAGAAGCCCCCATTCGATAAGGGAACCGTAGCGCTGGCCAAGGCCGTGGCCGATTCGGGCGCCATCTCAGTGGTGGGCGGCGGCGATTCCGAAAAGGCCATCAAGGCCGCGGGCGTCACCGGGAAGATCAGTCACGTTTCGACAGGGGGTGGGGCCTCGCTGGAGTTTCTGGCGGGCATTCGCTTGCCGGGAGTAGCCGCTCTGGAGAGCCGTTAGGACGTCGCGACGCGACATCGCAGGTGTTCGACATTCAAGTGGATACGCCGAAGCGGGGCAGCACCCACTTCATCAGGACGATGTAGGCCAGCAGGAAGAGGACAATCGGCAGCCAGTCCGGCATTCGTTATCTCTAATACAATTATCTCAGATTGGGAGGCGCAAAATACGGGTACAGGCTTCACTGCAACAGGTGGCGGACGGCAGCTACGATTTTCGGCCAGCCGGGGGCTTCGGCGGAACAGAGCTCGTGGTGGCCTATCTGCTGGACGCGAATGATCTCTACAGGATCCCCGGCCCTCTTAGCCTGCGCCTCGTAGTTCTCGAACAACTTCTCCGGCACGATGGTGTCTTCCTCGGCCCACACCAGCACTTGGGACGTTCCCAGTGGGAGAAGTTCGATGGGGGAAGCCGCGGCATATCGCGCCGGCTGCCGGGCCGCGGTCCCGCCCATGACGCGCAGTCCGCCGGCGGCGCAGTCCTGCGGGCCGCGGACGGCGTACACACGCATATCGGGGATGCCGGCCAGCGAGACCACTCCGCGCACGGGTAGAGGATCGGCCGTATGGAGTGGGCTGTCGCCGGGAATCCGGCGGCGGCCAGCAGTCCACAGCGCCAATTGACCGCCGGCCGAGTGCCCCATGACGACGACGCGGTTGAGGTCAAGGTGGTACTTGGCGGCCGCGCCGGGCAATGCATCCACCCCCTGGCCGACGTCCAGGAAGGTTCCGGGCCAGCCGCCGCCTTCCTCGTGGGCCCGGCGGTATTCGAGGTTCCAGGTCGCCCAACCCTCCTTCACAAGTGCCGACGCCAGGTGCGCGGTGTATTGCGTATTGGCGTACTGCACCCAACAGCCGCCGTGAATCACCACTACTACCGGGAATGGCCCGCTACTATCGGGCGCCCTCAATTCGGCGTACTGTTGGGGTGCTGGGCCGTAGGGAATCTTCGCCAGCGGCGGCTCGGAAGGCAGCCTCAAGATGTCATCGGCGTTGAGCTTTCGCGTCTGGCAGGAGAGTTTCACGGCAAGCACCAGGAGGATGGCGCCGGCGATAGCGGCGAGTCTCACCGGCGTCACTAGTCGAACTCGAATGCCGGCGCGGCCTGGTCGGTGCCCACGCGTCCCGCGGTGATGGTGGCGCGGAAGTAGTTCTCGCCGCGCGTTCCACAGCCTGCCATACGACGCAGCATGGCCAACTGTCCCACGTGCGTGAGCGCGTCCGCGATGGGGCCTTGAAACAACTTCTCCGCGGGACACTCGAGCGGCTCGCCGGAGGCCAAGCGCCGATCGAAAGCCGTGAGCGCTGCGAAAAAGCGCGCTACCTCCTGGTCCCAGGGCAAGGGAGTGGCATTGTGCCAGTCGTGCTTGCCGTCGGCCAGCAGCAAAGCCCAATCGAACAGATCGCCGATATGCGCCAGGATCTGGACCGGCGCCCGGCCGCCGGGCGTTGCATGGTAGTCCGCGAATTCGGCGGGCGCGCCTCGCAGCGCTTTTCCGCCGCGATATGCCACGGTGGCGACGGTGTGCCGCAGTATGTTGCCTTCCATCAGTTCCTCCCAAAATCGATAAAGCCGCGTTGCGGATCCGCGCCCAGCAGCGTAACGTGCAGGCGGTCACCCACGTCCAGGCCCTGTTCGCCGCGCATGAGCCGGCCCTCCACGGGGGGGTCGAGCACGCGCACGAACACACCCTTGGGCGTCACACCCGTAACCACGGCGGAGAACGATTGCCCCACGCGGTGCAGCAGAGCCACCGCGGCGATCCGCTTGTTCATGTCGCGCTGCACCTTGCGCGCGGCGTCCTCTTTCAACGTGCAATTGCGCGCGATCGAATCCAATTCGTCATCGGAGTACGGCGGCTTGCCTGAGAGCGACTTCAGCAGCCGCTGGGTCACCAGGTCGGCGAACCGGCGGTTCGGCGCGGTAGAGTGCGTGTAATCCTGCGCCGCCAGCCCGAAGTGACCCTGCCCGGTGTCACCCTTCCGCATCAGGACGTATTCGCCCGGGCCCATCAGCTTGAGAACCGAGAGCGAAATGTCCGGGTAGTGCACCGCATCCGCCTGCTTGCGCCGCATCAGGAAGGCGTTGAGCGCGCCCGAATTGGGCTCCAGGGGCAACTTCTCCCCGTAGTGCTCGGCCAGTTCCATGATGCGCGGCCAGCGCTCGGGAGCCCTCACCACCCGCCGGATGGAAGACACGCCGGCGTCGCGCAGCGTGCGCGCCATCACTTCGTTGGCGGCGATCATGAAATCCTCGATCAATCTAGCGGCGCGGTTGTGGCGCCGGGCCTTGATGTCCTTGACGTGCCCGTCGGAAACTACGGTCTCGGCTTCCACGCGATCGAAGGTGAGGGCGCCCAGGCGGCCTCGGGACTCGCGAAGCGCATGGGCGGCCTCGTCCTGGAGCTTGAGTTGGGCGTCGAGATCCGGCGCGGCGGCCACTTTGGGCGGGGCGGAGGCAGTGCCTTCCAGCCACGGGCCAACAGCATTGTAGGTGAGCTGCGCGCGGTTGCGCACCACCGCGCGGTAGACGCTGCCGTTCAAAATCGAGCCATCCGCGGCCACCAACATGTCGATCACCACGGCCGAGCGGTCGCCGCTTTCGGAAAGCGAGGTGAGATCCGTGGAGAGCCTCTCCGGCAGCATGGGGAAATTGCGCACGCCGGCGTATACCGTGGTGGTTTCGTGGGAGGCGTGGACGTCGATGGGGGTGCCCTGGGCCACCGCGGAATCCACATCGGCGACGGCCACCAGCACGCGGATGCCGCCGGCCGCGCGCTCGACCCACTCAATCTGATCGAGGTCGCGCGAATCGTCGTTATCGATGGAGGACCACAGCAGCGCGGTCAGGTCGCGCAGGCTGCGATCGGGCTCGGCGTGGATGGTATTGAGCTGCTGCTCGACTTCGGGCGGAAAATCGGGTGAGAACCCGCGCTCGATCATTTCCTGACGGGCGGCGGCCACAAGGTTGAAACCACTCTGAGCCATGAATTCCGAGGGTAGCATGCAGGGGCCGCGGGCTGGGGTAAGCAAGCTGGGGCGTCACGGAGACAGGTAGCCTGATCGCTCGAAGTCCCGAGATTCGCGGTGGACGGCCGTGCGTCGCCGGGACGCGCGTCTCAGTTCGCCGGATCGATCAGTGGCACAACATGGGCCTGATTCCAGAAGAGATCATGCGGAGGTTTGGCCACCTGTCGCAAGGACAGCGATCTCCCAACCCTGGACACATTTCGAACCTGGTGCGCCACCAATACCCTGACGTTGCCGGAAGCAGCGTTCGTCTAAGCGGATGGGGCAGGCAGCCACGGCGTGAGCGGCGCGGTCCTGGATACATCTCGAACTGACGCGCTGTTGTGGCGAGGCTGCTCGTGAAATCCACGGTCACGGGACGCGGCGTGTCCGGATCGGTTTCCGCAATCTTCACCAGGCGGCGCGGCTCGCCATAAGGCAGTTGATTGAGGAGCACGGCTTTCACCACGCTGAAGATCGCGGTGTTCGCTCCCACACCGAGCGCCAGCGTGGTAATGGCCACCAGGCTGAAACCCAGGTTCTTGCGCAAGGTCCTCGCGGAGAAATACACGTCGCCCATGTTGTACCCCTTTCCGAGGGGCGGGGACAGACAGCACTGTCCACGCGGAGCAAAAGCGGCCCCTTGGGACAGTGTAGTCTGTCCCTGGGCGGGCGGTTAGTTTTCGAGGACCTTTTTCTTGCGGAACCAGTCGAGCAACAGGTCGCGCATCAGGCCGACGTCATTGGGGAACTTCCGTCCGGTGCTCCGGAAATTCTCCGCCGTGTCCTGATTCTCCGCAGTGTAATCGCTCACCGCCAGCGTGTAATCGCGGTCGGGATCCACCTTGCGGTCCCCCACCACCATGGGCGGCAGGTCGCGACCTTTGAACGTGCCGACCAGCACCCTGTTGTCGAACGGCATGATGTCCCAGATGTGCCGCACCAGCACCTGGCCCTCGGGCAACGTGTCGCGGACGCCGCCCTGGTTCATCCAGGCGAAATCGGCGCCGGTTTCGTCGCGGAGCGCCTGCTCGATCAAACGCTTGACCTCTGGCTTGCTGAATTTCTTCTTGGTAACGGCCAGAGGCTGGTCCACCCGCGCCGTCACCTCGTCCTCCCAGTGCTTCACCAGCCGCGCGACTTCAGTGGATGGCTCAATCTTCGTGGAGTCCACCGGGATCCGCTTCCAGTTCCACGAGACCGGCGCCTTCTTCTCGGTGTCCACCTTCAGGTCGAGCCTGCCCAGTTCTTCACCGTAGCCTTTCACTCTCACCAGCACGCGCCCCTCGCGGGACATGGCCTCCTCCAAGCCTCTGTGGATGTGGCCGCTCACTATCACCGGGATCTCGGGCGCGGAATTCAGAAACCGGGTTTCCTCCTCGCCCGTGATGTGCGCCAGCAGCACGATCAAGTCGGACTTGTCGCGCAACTCGGCGGCGTATTTGCGCACCGTGTCGAACAACGGCAGGGTGTGCCACTCTTCCAGCAGCTTGGGGGTGCTGAGGCTGTGCAGCGTATCCGTCATGGCGCCGATCACGGCCACGCGCAATCCGTTGACGGTCAGGATCACG
>JAIQFL010000503.1 GCA_020073365.1 Terriglobia bacterium
CATAAAATGTTGAGCTCAACATTTTATGACGGCCAGGGATTCTGGCTGGCGCAGAAACGGCTGTCGAAAGGCCGGTTCGTTTGGTGGCCGAGCGGAACCGAAGCGACGCAAGTGCTCCAGGCGCACCAGGCACAGTTGCTGTTGGCGGCCGGCAACCCGGAGACGGAAGCTGCGCCCGTGTGGCGAAAAGTGAGTTAAGACAAAAGTCTTACGTTCTGTTTGGATTTCTGGCATGCTGCGGTTATGCCGGAAACGTGGCGCTACCGCGGGCAGGAGATCGGCAGCGAACAGATTGCTTTCCTGCGGGAGTTCATTCAGGCGCATCCCGAGAGCAGCCGTTGGAAGCTGTCCCGTCAGTTGTGCGAAGCCCTGGGATGGAAACAGTCTAACGGCGCGTTGCGCGACGTGGTTTGCCGTGGCCTGCTGCTGATGCTGGAGCGAGCCGGCCAGATCGAGTTTGCCCCCGGTGCGACGCCATATCCGCGGACAGTGCCGCAGGGAGCGGTTACGCCCGGAAGCGCTCCTAATCGACACCACACCTCTGGCCATGCCGCTGCGGGCGTTGGGCCCGATCGACGTCCAACTGGTGCGGCGAACGGCCGACGAACCCCTTTTCCATAGCCTGATGGAAGGGTATCACTACCTTCGCTACGAGCAACCGGTCGGCGAGCACCTCAAGTATCTGATGTGGGCCCAGGGGCGGCCGGTCGCCTGCCTGGCGTGGAGTTCGGCGCCGCGGCATTTGGCGAGCCGGGACCGGTTCATCGGCTGGAGTGCCGAAGCGCGGCGACGCAACATCCGGTGGATCGCCTACAATACTCGGTTTTTGATTCTGCCCTGGGTCGAGGTGCCTCACTTGGCCTCGCATATCCTCGGCCGCATCGCCCGTCGGGTGTCTGAGGATTGGGCGTGCCTCTACGGGCACCCGATTTACTTTCTGGAAACCTTCATCGATCCGGAACGGTTTCGCGGAACCTGTTACCGGGCCGCCAACTGGGTGCTGCTGGGACGCACCACGGGACGGGGCAAGGACGATCAGACACATCGGCCGAACCGGTCGATCAAAGAGGTCTGGGGTTATCCGCTGACGCCACGGTTTCGCCAGTGGTTGCAGGGAATGGACGCATGCAGCCACCCATAGAACAACTGGATGTCTCGGTGGAGGAATTGGAGACCTACGTGGAGCAGGCCCGGCCGGCGCTCTCCCCAGATGGTTATCAGAAGTTGAGAGCCGCCATCCGCACCCTGGGCTACGTGACCGAACTGCTGGAGAAGAAGGAGGCCACCTTGGCGGCGTTGCGGCGGTTGTTGTGTACTGCCAACACCGAGAAGACCGCCAAGGTGCTGGAGCAGGCGGGCATCCACACCGGCGAGAAGAGCCAGAAGCCACCGGATCAACAGGACCAAGAAAAGGATGACAACCCGCAGTCCTCGAAGAGTCCGGCCGCCGGCCACGGGCGCAATGGGGCCGGCCAATACCAGGGAGCGCAAAAGGTCTCAGTGGCGCACGCGTCCTTAAAGACGGGAGATCCGTGTCCGGAGGGATGCGGCGGGAAACTCTATCCGCGCGATCCCGCCGTGCTGGTGCGGGTCAAGGGGCAGGCGCCGGTCGCGGCCACCGTGTATGAGCTGGAGAAGTTGCGGTGCAATCTCTGCGGCGACGTGTTCACGGCTCAGGCTCCAGCCGGCGTGGGCGAGAAGAAATACGATGAGACGGCGGTGACCATGATCGCCCTGCTGCGCTACGGAAGCGGGTTTCCCTGGAATCGGCTGGAGATACTTCCATGCGCGTGCTGACGCTGGACCAGGCGCTCCAGATCGTGGTGGCCAACTGTATGGCGCATGGCCGGCGGAAATTCGTGAAGGTGACCCCGAATTTTCCCGAGGAATGCCGATTCGTGCTGGAAACTCTAGGCGAGGTCTACGGCTATGATGATCAGGCGCGAACGCAAGGGCTGTCTGCGGAGGAGCGCCTGCACTTCCACCAGGAGCACAGCGGGCCGGTGATGGAGAAACTGCATACCTGGCTCAATGCCCAATTCCAAGAAAGGACCGTGGAGCCGAACTCCGGCCTGGGTCAGGCGGTCTCCTACCTGCTCAAGCACTGGGAGAAGCTGACGAGGTTTCTGACAACGCCCGGTGCGCCCCTGGACAATAACCTGGTCGCGCGGGCGCTGAAGAAGGCCATCCGGCATCGCAAAAACTCGCTGTTTTACAAAACCCGGAAGGGAGCGCAGATGGGGGACCTGTTCATGAGCCTGATTCACACCTGCGAGCTCAACAGCGCCAATCCGTTCGACTACCTGACCGAGCTACAGCGGCACGCTGAGGAGTCGAAGCAAAACCCATCGGCGTGGATGCCCTGGAACTACCGCGAAACTTTAGCCCGGATTGCTGTCAGCGTAGGCTCCGGATAAGGCACAGTTCAACAATAGAAATGGTCGAGGGCCGGGCTTGAGAAGCCGCAGCGCCACCACTACGCTCTGTGTGCTCGGGTCCTGACGCCCTCTCGGCTAAGATTTCACAATCCTACGCCCGCTTGCCGAAAGCTCACGATTCTCCGAACGTAGTCTTGTCTCATATAAGATGGCCAAGATGGCCTGAAGAATCGAAAGTAAAACAGGAGGGATGTCCAATCCCGTGTGGCAGCGTCGAAAAAAGAGGCGCAAGCCGGGCCTGCGCGTTTTTGCAATCGGTTTTCAGTATGGCCACCGGCGGGGCCGGATTGAACAGGCTGTGACTTTACGCGCGCTTCGCGCAGGGGTATCCTGCGAGAGAACGCGGCTGCAGCTAAAGCCCATTTCCCATTGGTGCGTATGCCCCAATTTCAGCATGGCTCCAGGAAGGCGATTGAGCATTGGCGAGGCTCCCGGAGCACTCCCCTAGCAGGCTGCGGAAAAAGGGTCTGGAGCACTTACAAACGCACTTAGTAACATCTGTAAGTCGTTGATTCTACGTGCGACCGGAGGTGAAACTGCCTGTTTCGGGCCACCGAAAAAGCCTTTTTCCGCAGCCTGCTAGAGTAGAATCCGCGTTTGGCCAACCTGGGCTGCCGTGTTCAGAAAGGTGGATACAGGTATGGCGGAGAAGCATGATCACCCTATCACACCCAATAGCGAGCAGGAAGTGGAAGGCCTCCCTGTGCTGCGGCGCAATGTAGCCGGGATCGACGTGGGGAGCGAGACGCATTGGGTGTGTGCTCCGGCGGTGGCTGGAACAGGGCGAGACGTGGAGAAGTTCGGAGCGACCACGCCGGAATTAGCCCAAGTTCGTCACGGAACCGTCGGGAAGGCACCTAACGCCTTCAGAATCAGTTCAGACGATCACCGAGTCTGCACTACATTTTGGAGAACTTCTGAGACGTTCCGGCAGGCTGATGCCGAGTTGGCGGAGCAGGGATTTCTGTTCCAGCGACGGTTCCGTGATCCGGCGGAGGCGGATCTCGCGCCCGTCCGTGGTGGGGAGGACAATATCGGCGCTTTGCAGCGTGGAGAGCAGCGCCAGCGCCTTCATGGGTGACAACGGCTGCGCATTATCCACTCCACTGGCCAATGGCTGGGGAACGATCACAGGGCGGCGCTTCAGTAGATGCTTCAGTGTCACCCAGAGGGCATAACCCAGAAAAGCCACCATCCCGTGCGCCTTGACCCGGGGTTCTTTCTGATGGAACAGAGGCCGGATCGATAGCTCGCTCTTGAGCGCGCGAAACGACGCCTCAGCCTCGGTCAGTTGCATGTACTTCGACCAGAGCTGCTCGGCCGACTCCGCCTGAAGATTGGTGCGCAACATATACGTACCTTCCCGCAGGTCGCGCCAGGTCTGGCGTTCTTTTTTGATCTCCCAAACCAGACGTACGCCTTCGGGCGTGTCCCGCAGAGCGACATCGAACAGATCATTGACTTGGGAGTGTCGAGCCTGAATTTTTCCCAGCCTCCGCCCATTTTGTTGCGATCCTTCAGACGGCCTGCGGCGATAGTTTTCTGCAGGCGCTCGAAGGCGAGCTCCATCCGCGTGGAAAACCGTTTTCGGATGGCCTTCTCTTTTTCCTTACGCCCGTCGGTGCGGCACAGAATGTACGTCTCTTCTCCCTGTGATACGGCAACCTGCTTCACCTCGACTTCGGGCCGCACGCGGGTCCAGTCGTCCTGGAGCAACTCCGCTTCAAATTTCTTCATCTGGCTACGCGGCGTGCCCACCAGATACAGTCCGCCGCGTTGGCGAATCGCCTTCAGATTCTCCTCGCTCACAATCCCCCGATCCATCACCCAGATGCGCCGTGCCTTGCCGTACTTGCGCTCCACCATACGCAGAATCGTTTCCATCGTCGAGACGTCGGCACGGTTGCCGTTGAACGTCTCGTAGCTGAAGGGAAAGCCTTCGCTATTGACGATGAGCGCGATCACCATCTGTTCGCAGTCCGGACGATGATCGCGTGAATATCCGCGGCACATCATCGGATTCTTTTCCGCCGCGCCTTCCACGTACGTGCTCGTCAGGTCATAGAGCAACACGTCGAACTCGGCTCCGAATAACTCGCCGTAGCGCTCTTTGAGATGCCGCTCCAGCTTCGTCTTGTGCGGCAGAATCCGGTCCAGGCAGCGGTACAGGCGCGTGTCGTTGATCTTGCCTTCCTCGATCTCCAGCAGATCATCCAGCGCCGTCGACGGATACCAGCGCTCCTCCACCGCCAGTTCGCTGCCCGGAGCGCACAGCCGGTTGATGGCCAGCAAGGCCGCCACACGCGACCACGGCACATCCGCCGGATCGCCATCCACAGCCTCCTCGAAGAAGCCGTCCAGCGACAGTCGCCTCCACAATTCCCATCCCAGGAAGCAGGCGCCGAACTGGCGCGTTCTCTCCAGCCGCACTCGATCCACCAACACCCGCGCCACCTGCGGATCGTCGGCTGGCGGCTCGACCTGCGAAGGAAACAGTTTCAGTTGCTGGGCTTCGCCCTGCTGGTTGAATACCTCGACCGTCTTCAGCCAACAGCTCTGAGCCGAACTGTTCAACTCACCCAGATAACACAGCGTCCTCTGACGAGGACCGTTGGCGGTCCGGACCGTTTCCACCAGCGACCAATAGGTGTGATCCTTACCATCCTTACTGCGCTGATGCGGGCGCAAAAACATCCTGGCCCGATTCTGTCATCAGTAGCGGGCGGCTTCAAGAGGGTAGGTCTGCACTACATCGGCTTTTGGAAAATCCGGAATGCAAATACGAGTCTTACCCGGCTTCCGCAGTCAAAAATCGCCGAATTCGACGCTTCCGTGACGAACTTGGGTCTTAGAGAGGATGGCAGGGTGGCTCAAAGAACGGAATGTCGTGTCGGTGGCGATGGAAAGTACTGGCGTGTACTGGATTGCGCCACACGAGGTATTGGAAAGACACGGATTGGAAATCGTGTTGGTGAATACGCGAGAGTTGGCGCGAGTGCCTGGACGGAAGAAGACGGATCGGGTGGACTGCAAGTGGATCCAACGGCTGCACAGTTGTGGCCTGCTGCCGGGCTGCTTCCGTCCGAAGGAGCAGATTTGCATGTTACGGACCCTGGTGCGCGACAAGGGGAACCTGGTAGCCGAACAGGGGGACTGGTTGCGGCGGCTCCAGAAGAGCCTCGACCAGATGAATGTACGAGTGCACCGCGCCGTCAGCGACATCAATGGGGTGACGGGGCTGGCCATCCTGCGAGCCATCGTGAAAGGGGAACGCAATGCGACGGAATTGGCGAAATTGCGGGACCGACGGTGCCAGAAGAGTGTGGAAGAAATCGCCGAACAACTCAGCGGGCACAGGCGGGAGGACCATTTGTTCAGCTTGGCGCAGGGACTCAAGATGTACGACACGATCGAGGAGAGGAAGCAGGAGTATGAGCGAGAAATCCTGCGGAAGCTGGCGGAGATGCAGCGGGAAGAGTGCCGTGGGCAAGAGGTACCGAAGGTCAACAACCCGCACAAAGCCGCGGCGATCAAAAAGCCCGGGGAAGAAGCCCTGCGACAGGCTCTGTACCGGATCGGCGGCGTGGACCTGACGCGGATCGATGCCATCGGAGTGGAAACTGTGCAGGTGGTGCTGAGCGAATATGGTCCGGACCTAAGTGCATTTCCCAGGGAGAAACAATTCGTCTCGCATGTCACCTTGGCCCCGCACAAGCCAATGAGCGGAGGCAAGCCAGCGAAGAAAAAGAAGAAGCGCGGGAGCGCGAGTACGCGGGTGGCGGCCGCACTGCGGATAGCGGCACTCTCGTTGCGTCACAGCGAGACCGCCCTAGGCGCTTACTACCGTCAGATCGCGCGGCGCATTGGGAAAGACGTGGCGGTATTCGCCACGGCCAGAAAGTTGGCCACCCTGATCTACCGATGGCTACGATGGGGCCAGCCCTACGTAGATGAAGGAGCGCCGGCCTATGAGAAGCGGTATCAGGAAGGCCGTATCAAACGCCTGGCTGCCA
>JAIQFL010000504.1 GCA_020073365.1 Terriglobia bacterium
GCCCGCCCGAATGGGCGGCGGCGGACATGGATTGTGCGGTCGCGCTGGGGGCCTTAAGACGGAGCTCGTCCAGGATCGTGGTCTCGTCCCCAAGTACGACGTAACGCTTCACGACATTCTCCAATTCGCGCACGTTCCCCGGCCAGGCGTAGTTCACGCAGGCGTCGAGAAACTGTTGCGAGAACGGCAGCGGGTCCCTGGCATAGCGCTCGGAGATGCGAGTCATGAATGTTTTCAGCATGAGGGGGATCGCCGTCTTGCGCTCGCGCAGAGGCGGAATAGAAATGGTGAAGGCGTTCAGGCGGTAATAGAGGTCTTCGCGCAGGCGCCGGTCGGCGATGGCGGCCTTAACGTCGATGTTGGTGGCGGCAAGGATGCGCACGTCCACCTCGATGGTGGTTCGACCCCCCAGGCGGGAGAATGTCTGGTCCTGCAGGACATGCAGGAGCTTGGCCTGAAGCGCCGGCGGCATCTCGCCGATCTCGTCGAGCAGGATCGTGCCCTTGTTGCACAGCTCAAACTTACCGGGCTTTGACCTGACCGCGCCGGTGAAGGCGCCTGGTTCGTACCCGAACAACTCGCTTTCCAGCAAGTCGGCGGGCATGGCGGCACAGTTGACCTTCATGAACATGCGGTGGGCCCGAGTGGACGATTTGTGGATGAGGCGGGCAATGACTTCCTTGCCCGTGCCGCTCTCGCCGAGGATCAGGACGGGGACGTCCACGCGGGCGACCTGGTTGACCTGGGCACGGATGGAGCGCATCTGCTCGGTGGCCGCGATGAAACAGAGGTCGTCGCCGACCTCCTCGATATCCGTCCTCTCCACGCTCTCTGCGTCAACCGAGACCGGCTGCAGGCAGTGTCGGAGCACGGCATCGAGCTCCGCCTTGTTAAACGGCTTGGTCAGGTAATCCTGCGCGCCGAGGCGCATCGCCTCGACCACCTTGCGGGTGTCGCTGACGCAGGAGAGCATTACGACCTTCAGGCCCGGATTGATGGCGCGAAGCTGTTCCAAGGTGCGCAGGCCATCGAGCCCGGGCATGAGGAGATCGAGCAAGACCACATTGGGAACGGGATCCCGGCGCAGGCGCTGCAAGGCCTCGGCCCCGCTTCTGGCGGTCTCGACCCGATGCGCATCCACTTCCAGAAGGGTCCGCATGTAACCCAGCATGCTGGGTTCGTCGTCCACCACGAGGATATCGGCCTGTCGCACTCGGGCGCGCACTCTTACTCCTGTACTTCGGTTTCCAGCGTGGTCGGGATGAGCACGCAGAACTTCGATCCCTGACCTGGTTCGCTCTACACCCAGATCTTGCCTCCGTGGGCGAGCACGAGACGGCGCGCAATGGCCAGTCCGAGTCCCATACCTTGAGACTTGTGGTCATTGGGCGAGGGGCCTTTGCAAAAATCGTCGAAGATCTCGGAATGAAATTCCGGCGCCAGGCCGGGGCCGGTGTCGGAAACCGTGACCCGCGCCGCGTTGGTGGACCACTCCGCACGCTTGCGGCGGTCGTTGGCGACGCGGGACGGCTTGCCACTGCGGCGTTCCCAGTGATACGGCTCGGCACTCAACCACACGGTCCCCCCGGAAGACGAGAACTTGAGCGCGTTGTCGAGCAGATTCGAGATGATGTGCTGGAGCTTGAAACTGTCAAAGGAAAACGGCTTCAACTTCTCGCTAGGAAGGACGTAAAGAGCGACGTGATGGTCTTGGAAGCGCTGCAACCAGAAACTGCAGACTTCCTGGAGGACGGCGTTCAAATCGGCCACTTCGCACCGCAAGCGGACGTTGCCCGTATCCAAGGCGCTATAGGTGAGGAAATCCTGGATGAATTGCTGCAGGCGAACCCCGTTCTCGCGCATGTCGGTGAGGACCCGGCGCTGGCGTTCGTTCAGGGCACCGAGTTTGTCGCCGAGCAGCAATTCCATGTAGCCGGTCATGATCGACAGCGGCGTCTTCAATTCGTGTGCGGCCGTGGCCAAGGCGACGGTGCGGCGCCGGTTTTCCTCTTCCAGGCGCCCGTACGCCTTCACCAGGCGCTGGTAATCCTGGGGATTCGAAGGATGGTCCAAGCCGGCTTCGATCCAGGAGATGTCGCCAGCAGCGCTGGTTTCCGGCGCTTCCAAGGCAACCTCGTTCACACGGCGCGTTTCCGGTTTTTCGGACATACTTGAACTCGTGTAAGGCGACATTCGGAACTGGTTTGGAGTTGCAGCCCCTGCGCACCGAGCGCGCAACGGCCACGTCGTAAATCCCTCTATCATCTCGCTCAAACCGAGCCTGACGATAGAGAACCCACGGGCCTCATCAGCACACGAGTGCCACTCAGGCCCAAGCCGTCATAGGGGAGGGGGGAAACTGCATAGTATGGCCATCAGTGCTGGCAGTCAAGCCGGAAATGAAAGGAACTTGCAGCGAAGTGGAAAAACATTGCAGCCGCAGCAGGTTACTTGAGGTCATTGTCCAGAAGTACATAGCCTCGTGCAAGTTCTTGAAACGGAAGATACATATGAGGTTAGTGCTGGGCAATATCAGTTTGGCATTCGGAGTGCGATAGACACTGCGTCGTACTAGCCCCCATGAGGAGAATCCGTGGCCCGCAAGCGAGCGCCAGACCAACGGAAGTGGCAACGGATCCCATTAGCAATTCCGGTATTCATCCGCGGAGTCGATGAGCAGGGCCGAGACTTCCTGGAATTCGCCACCGCGCTGAATATCAGCGCCGGAGGCGCCCTGGTGGCCACGCGCCGCCAACTGCCGCGCTGCGTAAAGCTCTCGCTTGAGATCCCGGTGGCGCCGATGCCGCGCGTGATTAGCTTGCCCAAGTCCGTGCGGCGCTTGCGCGCCAAGCTAGTACGGGTGACCGCGGGCGACAGTTACCAGCTGTTGGGACTCAAGTTTGCCAACCTCCTGGGCGCCGTCGCGGGAAGGCCAGTCACTGCCAAGAAGAGGAAAACTCCTTCCTACTTGTGAAATCTTTTTCACTTTTTCCCCTTTGACTTGCGGGGACCGGTTTACGCCGATCCAGCCGATTTCCGACAAGTCGTTGATGATGCGACGGAAGATAGGTCCACAACCTATTGATTTCATCCCTCCTTGTCCCCCATGTGCAAGGTTTGGCGCTTAGAGTGCAAAAGATTTGTATCAGGCGTTCCCCCCGCACATTCTTCTCGAAATGAGACGACAATGGCGCAAACAGCAACGGCAAGCCAGCCCCAGCAAAATCAGGCACTCCCCCCAGATGAAGTGATTTTTGGCCGCTCCGAACCCATGGTGGCGATACGTCACCGGGTGGAGAAGATCATTGCGGCCACCATACCGGTGTTGATCCAGGGGGAAAGCGGCAGCGGCAAAGAGGTGATCGCGCGTTTGATCCACCAGCGCTCACCACTGGCGGACGGGCCGCTGGTGAAGGTCAACTGCCCGGCGATTCCCGGTACCCTGCTGGAAAGCGAGCTGTTCGGCTACGAAAAGGGGGCATTCACCGGAGCCTATGGCGCGAAGCCGGGTAGGGTGGAAGCGGCGCAGGGGGGCGTGCTGTTTCTGGATGAAATCGGGGACTTGGACCTGAGCCTGCAGGCGAAGCTGTTGCAGTTCCTGCAGGACGGCCAGTTCTGCCGCCTGGGCGGACAGGACGATACGCGGGTGGAATTGCGCGTGATCTGCGCTACCAACCGTCCGCTGGAACAGGATATCGCGAACGGGACCTTCCGGCAGGACCTGTTCTATCGCATCAATGTGGTCAACCTGCAACTGCCGGCGCTACGAGACCGGGCGGTCGATATCCCCGATCTGGCGGCGTATTTCCTGGAGTTCTATGACGCCAAGTACGGCCTGAAGACCAAGCCGATCTCCGACCAGACGCTGAGCCTGATGCAGAGCTACGGGTGGCCGGGGAACGTGCGTGAACTGGAGAATCTGGTCAAACGCTACGTGATTTTGGGCTCGGAAGAGACCATCATCGCCGAGTTGATCAACCATAACCAGACAACGTTAGTGCCCAAGTTAGTGCCCAACAGCCCGGACGGGCGCATCTCGCTCAAGCGGGTGACGCGGGAAGCGGTGCGCGAACTGGAGCGCCAAGTGATCTTGAAAGCGCTGCAAGCCAACAATTGGAACCGCAAACGGACAGCGTGGGCGCTCAGCATCAGTTACCGCGCACTCATGTACAAAATCCGCGATGCGGGCCTGCCCCCGAACCGATCGGACGCAAGATAGCCTCCAAGACAAGCCTAGGCGTTGGGAATCGGCGGAGGACCGCATTCCTTCGCCCAGCTGCGCCACTGGCCGATTACGGAGGTACCAGGAAGGCGGCCACGAAACATCAAGTCATTCGATGGCTGGGAATGGCACCTGCATCACGGTGGGCTTGGAGCACCTCTTTGAGCGGGCGGAAACGTCCCCCTTGGATGACCTCCCGCAGCCGCTCCTCCATCAGCTCGAGATTGCGATAATGGCGTAATCTCGATTTCCAGCTTCCCTCCAAGCGCGGCTGCAACGGATCCATCTCCCAGGGATGCAGGTAGACCAGGACGGGGCGGCGCTCATGCTCGCGGATGCGACGGATGGCCCAGCGCGTATACCAGATCGGGAGATTGCGCAGGTAGCCACCGCCCCCGACCGGCAGCGTGCGGCCAAGCAGTGACACCGTCAGCGGAGGGATCTCGAACAGAGAGCCGCCCTCGAACTCCCAGCGGAACACGTGCCTGGGCGCCTCGGGCATGCCGTACTTGTCGTGGACCACCGGGTACACGCTGGAGTCGTAGAGAAAGCCTTCCTCCGCCAGGATGGGAATGGCCCACAGGGACTGCTTCACGATGGAGAAAGTGGGAGCGCGATAGCCCAGCACTTCCCGTCCGCCCGCGTCCTGGATCGCAGCCAGCGCCCGGCGGGTATCGTCGCGGAACTGGTCGGGGGTGAGGGTAGTGATGCGGCGATGCCTGGAGCTATGGCAGCCCACTTCGTGGCCGGCGGCCAGAATGTCGCGCACCAGTGTGGGGAACCCCTCGGCAACATGGCCGAGAACGAAAAACGTGGCCTTCGCCCCTATCTCAGCAAAGAAGTCCAGGACTCGACGAGTGTTGTCCGCCACACGGCTGGGATAGTTGATCCAATCCTCCGGGCGGATGCGGTCGGCAAAAGCTTCGACGTGGTAGTAGTCCTCGACATCCACACTCAAACCGTCGGGGGAAAAGCACGTCCAAGTCGCTGCAGCGGTTAGAGTTGCTGGCGTTGTAGCCCGTAGGTTCACGCGGCATGGACTATAGCACGGCAAGCCCCCTTCTTGCCTCGCAGACCAAAGGCCAAGAACTTTCCCACGATATGCAAACACTTGCATCAGCGCCATCCACAGCGCACCTTAGTATGCTTGTAAGTTACTGAAAACAAAGCTATCGTCTGTACACGGGAATGGCTCTTGACCTGCACTATGGGAGAGCGAGAAGCAGGGTTTCCTGTGACTCCGTCCGCAGCCGGCTGGCAAGTGCCGCTGCTGGCTGGTTAGGTGAATCGCAAGCGCTTGCAGGTAGTGTGCAGGGTTTTGCAGATTCACCGCGTGATTCGATTGGGACTTGCCTAGTAAGTTGTTTGTTGTCAATTGGTTGATGATTCGGCTCTTTGGCATGATAAGTGCTCAAAGAGTCAAGTAACTAACTAGGCTCAGCAGAGGGAAACTGTCCCCCCAAAGAGTTTTGCTCGGCTGGGGCGGGAACAATTTAGCTCGCTCCTTGAGGGAGCACTTCCATGGAGGTGAGGTAGATGATGAGAAAGATCAGTTATGTGTTCGTGGTTCTAGCGTTGTTGGTGATAGCGCTGCCGGCGGCCGCCAACAACCTCACCCCGGGTCACAATGGTGCTCCGGACATTTTGGCTGCGCCGGCCGGCTTTAACGTCATAGCCAACACAGGAATCCAGAACTACACCACCGGTGATGCCTTCGGCCAGTACGTTATGCAAGTGTGGAAAGACACCAGCACCGGTTTTCTGGATTTCATCATCCAGTTCAACAACAACGCAAGTCCTGTGACCGGCGGTGCGATATTCACTGTGAGCGCTGCGAACTTCTCGGGCTTCACGACGGACGTCGGGTACATCCCGGTCGGTGGTGTGGCTCCAGGAAACGTGGCTCTTACCAACAGTGGAACCGTTAACTTCAACTTCACTGGAGATGGCTTGCTGGGTGGAAATGTGAGCCAAGTGCTCGCTGTCTACACCAACGCCTATTTCTTCAAACCGGGGACGTTGTCGTTCATCGACAGCGGTGTCGACCCCCATGCGGGGTTCGCTCCTCAGGCAGGCGTCCCGGAGCCGACATCGCTGATGCTGCTTGGCACCGGCCTTCTCGGACTGGGAAACCTGGTCCGCAGAAAGTTGATGAGTTAAACGACTCTCAACCGAGCCTAGCTACGGCTCCGAGCTCAAAGCTCGGAGCCGTAATTTTGTGCCTCTGTT
>JAIQFL010000505.1 GCA_020073365.1 Terriglobia bacterium
GGTGGTCTTCTGAATCTTCCGCAGCGACCAGCCAAGCCGCCCCAAAGCGATAACTTGCTGTTTCTTTTCCTCGTTCAAGACATTGCTCACATCGACCGAGGGTACCTGCCCTCGTGTCGAAATCAACGTCCTGAATGATGGTTATCGTTGGCCGGTTTTGAAGTGACCCTCTATGGCCGGTTTTGGGTGACCCCCGAGGGAGAAGGTTGCGAACTTTGGTGGATTCCCAGACGAATGGACGTTGAATCTCAGGTATGGCGATCTCGCCTAACTTGACCAAAGCAAGCAGTGTTTCGATGGGATGCGAGGTGACGGAATAGCGTTGAGCAGACATGGCTGGTTAGATTGATTGTATTCCGAATCGGATAAAGACCCTAATTAAGCTGAAATTGGGCAACGCTAGCGGCCATTGGATTTTCATGACAGCCTCGGCGCTGGATGTTCTACGCGACCTGGATCGGGGCACATTCAAAGCAGCCTCACATGGTCGCATGGGCGGCTCGTGGAAGTGATTCGCCCGATCCAGCCCAACTGGTCTTCCCGCGCGGGTCGTCGGCCAAAGTTTACCGATTCATTTAACAGTCCTTACCACTATCAAATCCGTGTTTGACGCGAAACGGCCTTCAGGGAATCGTTTCCGTCGGGTTCGTATCGGCCCTGGCGGCCGCGCTCTGGGGGGACGTAGACGGCGTCTACCGGGACTATCTCCCATGGGGCCCGCCCTGAGCACGAGTGCCCAGGACATAGGCCTTCTCCGGACTGTATTCTTGTGTATAAGCCGAGCTATAATGCAGGCCGTATGTTCACGATTGTTGTAGACGACGTTGACCTACCGCGAGACGAGCGCGACTTCGGCGCCAGGCTCGAAGCCCTTGGCTCTGACTATGAAATCCAATTCTACGTCCGGAAAGCAGAATGGATTCCAAAGGCGATAGAGCACACGAGAGTGTTCATCGAGGACCATCAGGCGGCTATCGGTGCGATTGGCGGCTACGTCCTGAAGACCGTCGGCGACATATTCAAGACATGGGCCGTTGAAAGATTGAAGCGGGCGCCGGCCAACACAGAAGTCCTTACCATCTACGGCCCGAAGGAAGAGGTCTTGAAGAAGATCGCCGTCAAGCAGAACTCCGTCCAGGAAGAATAGAAGGTGCAGCCTATCTGTTCTGGCCTGGTCTGTCTCGTAAACGCGGCGCAGCGCTGTTCCACCGAACATTGCGTCCAAAGCAGGTTGTTGGATTGCTCAACCGAGATTCTGACAGACGTTCCAGGTTGCGCCGGGGCTGAAGTGCCCGCAGCCCACGGTCCCCGGAAACGGCGATCTGGGAAGCGTCGCTTATGCCGCCATCGAGTGAACAGCATTGGGCTGGGCTTAAGCCGGCCGGAAGGACGAGATTGGCTGCCAAGCCTGTGCAGGCTGCGCTTCCCGAAACCGTTCAAGCACCCTGCGGGGTGGGGGACCGAACCCGGCTGGAGTATCATAAAAAAGACTCAAGACTCCTGTAGCGGAGGTTCCCATGGACGATCAGTCGACGACCGCGCGGCGGCGCTTCTTGCAGACCGCGGGAGGCGTGCTCCTGCTCAAGCCGCAGACGGTATTCGGGTCGCAAGCCAATTCGAGCGTCGAAGTGGGCCTGGTGGGCTGCGGAGGACGCGGCAACTGGATCGCGCCTTTCTTCCCCGAACATGCCGATGCCCGCGTGGTAGCGGTGGCGGATGTGATCAAGAGCAGGCTCGATTCCACACGCGAGAAGCTGCGGGTGGATGCGAGCCGCGCGTACTGGGGGCCGGAGGCGTACCGCGAACTGGCGCAATCGAAGCTGGATGCGGTGGTGATCGAGACCCCGCCGTATTTCCACCCGGCACACGCGGCGGCGGCGGTGGATGCGGGTAGGCACGTCTTCTGCGCCAAACCGGTGGCGGTGGACGTTCCGGACAGCAAGAGCTTCCTGGCGAGCGGGCAGAAGGCGCAGAGCAAGGGCCTGAGCTTCTGGGTGGATTTTCAAAGCCGCGCACGCCCCGTGTTTCAGGAGGCGGTTCAGCGCATGGAGCGCGGCGACATCGGGAAGATCGCCATGGCCCAGGTCTTCTACTATGCCAACCGGCCGTGGGTGGACCGTTCTACTTCCGACATGGAACCCGGGCAAAAGCGGATCGTCAACTGGATCGGCGACCGCGTGATCAGCGGGGACATTATCGTGGAAGAGAACGTCCACGTTCTGGACATGGCGAACTGGTATCTGGGAGGCCATCCGGTGAGGGCGGCCGGCGCGGGGGGACGCACCAGTTGGGCGGGAACGAAGAGCGACACCGGCGACGCCTGGGATCACTTCGCGATCACGTTCTGGTACCCGGGCGAGGTGCATGCCACGTTCAGCTCGCACCAACTCACGGGAAGATTCTCCGACCTTTGCGTGCGCTGCTTTGGCTTGAAAGGCTGCGCCGACACGCATTACGGCGGGCTGGTGCGAATCGTGAGCGACGATCGCGACAAGACCTGGACCGGCGCGGAGAAGGACGACACCTTCACAGCCGGGTGCGTCACGAACATCCGGAACTTCGTTCAGAGCATCAGGGCAGGGAAGCCGATCAGCAATGCCGCCGCGGCTGTGGAGAGCAACCTCACGGGCATCCTTGGCCGCACCGCGGCTTACCGTGGAGGCGTAGCGACCTGGGAAGAAATGATGGCCTCCACCGAGAAATGGGAAGCCAGCCTGAAACTCAAATGGTAAGGGAGAGCCTTATGGCAAAGATCAGCCGTCGCACTTTGATCCAAACCGCGGCGTTCGCCTCGCTCGGCGGGCGCTTCGCCGGCGGCGCTGTCCGCAACGTTTCCATCGGTGTCACCGACTGGAACCTGAGACTGGGAGCCAACCCGGACGCGCTGCCGCTGGCGGCCAAAATCGGCTTTGAGGGTGTCCAGATTTCGTTCGGCAGGCGCATCGTCAACGACAAGCTGCCCCTGGACGACTCCGAGATCCTTTCCCGCTACCTGCGCCTTTCCAGCGAGCAGAAGATTCCGATCAACGGGACCTGCGTCGATAAGCTCCACGACAACGGGCTGAAGAGCGACAAGCTCGCCGTCAAGTGGGTGCTCGATTCCATCCGGCTCACGAGCGCGTTGAAGACCAAGGTGCTGCTTCTCCCGTTCTTCGGAAAGTGGGCCATTCAGAACCAGGACGAAGGGAATCGGGTCGGCGATGCCCTGCGCGAGATCGCGCCCGAAGCCGAAAAGGCCGGGGTGATCCTGGCGATCGAGGACACCATCTCCGCCGAGGACAACGCTCGAATCATGGACCGCGCGAAGTCGAAGAACGTGTCCGTGTATTACGATACCGGGAACTCGACGCAGGCCGGCTTCGACGTGGTGAAAGAGATCCGCTGGCTGGGCAAGGACCGGATCTGTCAATTCCACTTGAAGGACAACCCTCACTACATGGGGGAGGGAACCATTTCCTTCCCGCGGGTGGTCGAAGCCATTCGGGATATCGGGTTCACCGGGGCTGCGAACCTCGAGACCGACACGCATGCGGGATCCACCGTGGAGGCGGATATGCGCAAGAACCTGGCCTACCTCCGCCAGGTGATGGGTTGACCGGCGCGGGAAAGTCCGGGGCTACGGCAATTCCAGATCCGAAGGCTTTACCCCTTTGGCGGCGCCGCCGAACTTGAACGGGAGCGGCTCGTATGCCCCCACCAGTTCGACGCTTGACCGCTCAGCAATCCGCCCCTCCATTCCAATCGCCCAGTAGCAGGCGTTCACCAGCAGCCGCCGAAACCCGTCGTTCAGCAGGTCTTGAGCCGAGCCCATGGTCGTCGTGAAAATGCGGGCCGGCTTACCCTGCGCTCCGATGTACGTCCTGGTCCACGCCACCGGCATCATCGGATCGTTCTGCTTCCCTGCGACCGGCTCGTCCGAAGGGTTCATGCCTTTCAGCACCTCGCCGAGCACCAGCGGTTCGACACCGTCCGGCAGTGGAAGCCGGACCCTGTACACGTCCGTCGGGACCCAGATCGCGCCGCTCGGGATGCCGCGCAGAATCGGATGCCTCTCCTGGCCTTTCACAACAATCCCGCGGGAGCTTTGCACGGCATGCCGCCCGTGATGATCGATCCAGGTTTCGCCCAGCACCTGGCGCCCGAAACCCCCATCCCATTCCTTGCTGTTCCAACTGTATCGTTGATACGTCGTGCTGGATTTCAAATCGAACGCGTGGGTGGCGGTGCGCATCGCAACCACAGGCCGTCCCGACTCAACGTAATCGACGAGGTGTTTCATCTGAGGGTCGGACAGATTGCGGAATCGCGTGAACAGGACCATCAGGTCGGCCGAATCCAGAGCTTCCAGCCCGGGGATGTTGTCGCTCTGGTTGGGATTGATGGTGCCGTCCTTTGGGTCGATGGCGAACAGCACGGTGCAATCGAAGCCGTGACGCTGGGAGAGGATCCGCGCCAGTTGCGGAAGAGCCTGTTCCGAGCGGTATTCTTCGTCGCCGCTCACCAGAACGATGCGCTTGCCTTTGCCCGGCCCGTTCCTGCCCTGGATCACCAGGCGGTCGGCCGCCGCGGCGGCGCACGCCAGCAGGGCCATCAGCAGCGGAATGGTTCTCCTGAGACTCATTTAACGCCCATGGTACAACGTGAGGGTGTGGGTTAAGCTCCGACGGGCATCGACACGACTGGCTGACAGACGACGAAACCCGATCGTCTGTCCCACCGGGCTTGCAGAATGGCCAAGCATAAGTGTTTGCGCCACGATTTAGTACTCGCGGGTTTTCTTGATGCCGGGCTCGGGTATGGGATACTTGCCGTCGGGGCCGGCGCGCAGGGGCGAGGGGCCGTCCAGCGTCAGCTTATTGACGTCGGGCGCGAACTCGTGGTCGTGATTCATCATCTGGTCGAAGGTGACGAGTTGGCCGGTGTGGGCGGCAAAGCGGCCCATCGACGCCACCAGGCTCGCCTCGGCTCCGCGCTTCACCTCGTTGTACGGCTTGTCGTCGCGGATGGCGGCGATCAGGTCGTCCCACTCCCAGTCGTAGGGCGAGCGCTCAGGCTGCGGAAAAGCCCAAACCAGATTCTCCGGCTCCGGTTCCTTCTGCCGGGGTTGCCAGCGCGGGATGTTCTGGCCCTGGTAGATGCGCGTGTGCCCCGGCGTGTGCGAAGACGTCGTGACGACGGCCGATGCCTTCGACCCGTGAAGGTAGCTGGCGAACTCTTCGTGCACGCCGGGCATGTTGCGCCCATCGAAGAACAGCCGCGTACCGTCGGGATAGGTGTACTGCACCGAATAGACGTCGAAGTTCTGGTCCACCGATGTGCCGCGGTAATGCCGCCCGCCGACCGCCATGGCCTCCACGGGCCAGGCGCCCTTCATCCAGGAGAGCTCATCGATCTGGTGGATGTAGTAATCGCTGAACACGCCGCCCGAGGCCCAGAGGAACGAGTGGAACAGGCGGATCTGATGCATTAACTCGGTAATGCCTTCGGGCTTCACCGGCGCGGTGCCGCCGCCCGACCCCATGCGGTAGCCGCGCATCGCAATGATGTCGCCGATCTGCCCGTCGCGGATGCGGCTGAGCAATTCCTGGCGAGCGCGACAGTGCCGCACCATCAGCCCGACCCCGACCTTCAGGTTCTTCCGTCCGGCTTCTTCACCGAGCGCGATCATGCGCCGGGTGGTCGGGCCATCGACGGTGACGGGCTTCTCCATGAAGACGTTCAGGCCCTTGTCGATGGCGTAGCGGAAATGCACCCATCGGAACGCGGGAGGCGTTGCCAGGATGGCGACGTCGCCCGGCTTCAGGTAGTCCATGGCCTCGCGGTAGGCGTCGAAGCCGATTAACTGCCGGCTCTGGGGAACATCCATCTGCGAGGCGAAGCGGCCCCGCAGGCGCCCGTGGCTGTCGCTGAGTTTCTGCGGGAAGACATCCGCCATGGCGACGAGCTTGATGGGTCCGTTCTTGATGCCGAGCGCGTTCTCCACGGCGCCGGTGCCGCGCCCGCCGCAGCCCACCAGCGCGAGCTGAATCGTATTGTTCTCCGCCGCGTGCACGTACGGGAGAGTCATTCCTGCCAGGGTCGAGACCCCGGCGATGCGGCCGCTATCCTTCAGAAAGGTGCGGCGTGACGTGGCGTCCTTCGTTTCACTCATGGCAACAATACCTCGCAGATACATTACTCCATTTCACGGCCGAGCGGGGTGTGGACTGTGGACAGGTACACCGTCCGGTCCGCGACCTCCGCCCCACGCAAGAAGGCCGACGAGGGCGCTCCCGAGGGGACCCCGGCGGACCAGGGGGTCCGCCCTAATCCACGCCACAGACGGCCGCCGCCCGCCTGACGTCCTCCAGCACCATTTCCATATCCCGCTCGGTGGTGCGATAGTTGAGCACGCAGCCGCGGAGGGCGAACCGCTCTCCGATTTTGGCGTTCGAAAGATAAGTGCT
>JAIQFL010000083.1 GCA_020073365.1 Terriglobia bacterium
GCAAAGGCTTCCAGAGACTGCCCCACCGCTGGATCGTGGAACGAACATTTGGATGGATCAATCGCTGGCGGCGACTCAGCAAAGACTATGAGCACCTCACGGAAACCAGCGAATGCACAATCCGCGTCGTGATGATCTACCTGATGGCCCGCCGTCTTGCACCCCCGAAACGACATCGGCGGGAGCGCCGCTCACGAAGACGGAGGGTTATTTGACACGCTCTAACACCTTCGATGTTGCCGGCGTTTGACGCCGCAATACTCAGCGCCGTTCTGCCGCTGCTTGCCTGTGCGTTGACGGCGGCATCCTTATTCAGGAGCAGTCGAATCTTCCCGGCATCGCCCGCGCTCCACATCAGCGCGGTGGCGCCGGCTTGATTGGCGGCGTTCGGATCTGCCCCTTTATCCAATAGCAGACGGATACATGACGCGTTTGAATAAAGTGCCGCCTGCATCAGCGGGGTTGTGCCGAACTTGTCGGCGGAGTTGACATTCGCGCCTGCCTCGATCGCTCGCTCTAGATCTGGAAGGTCCGACCGCTGGATCGCCTCGATCAGCGCAGCCCCGCTGGAACGTTCGTCTGCCAATCCGCAAGAGACGGACAAGAACGCGGTTGCTGTAAATACGGTAATACAATGGCGTACACTCATGGGGCACATCTCCTCTGCTACGGATGGGAGTCCGTGAATGCTCTCCCTACTCCCCATAGCGGGAGAAATGCGAACGGAGTATCACGTCGCGGCTCTACCGTGTTTGAAGCCGGCCGACCAGCCAGGCCCGGGCCGCTTTCCAGTCGCGCTTAACAGTGATCGCGGACACACCAAGGACCGCTGCTACTTCTTCTTCCTCGAGACCTCCGAAAAACCGCAACTCCACCACACGGGCCGCCCTAGGGTCCGCAACCGCGAGTTTCGACAGCATCAAATCCAAGGCGAGGAGGTCCTCGTTGCGCGAGACCGGCATCCAGCCGTCGATGCCCGATAGGCTCACTCGCTGTTGATGGCCTCCCCGTTTCCCGGCCACTACCGCACGGGCGTGGTCGATCAGGATGCGCCGCATGGTCTGGGCAGCGATTGCAAAGAAATGCGCGCGATCCTGGTAGCTGATCGGCTGGTTTCCGAAAAGG
This sequence comes from Terriglobia bacterium, assembly GCA_020073365.1. Taxonomy (GTDB): domain Bacteria; phylum Acidobacteriota; class Terriglobia; order Bryobacterales; family Bryobacteraceae; genus JAIQFL01. The sequence continues at coordinate 1,126 of JAIQFL010000083.1, forward strand.
CGCAAGCAGAGCTCGTTCACCAGCGCGTTGGGTTCGAGCGTATGGTCCGGACGCTCCCCCTGCAGGAGACACGCCGCAATCTGCCGCAGTTGTGGATGGACGACGGCGAACAAATGGTCGCGAGCCGCTTCATCGCCTTGCCGCCAATGCCTGAGCCAAACTGTAATCTGCTCCGAAAGCGGCATATTCTCAACAGACGTGCCTTGAATGATCTCCGAAGGATTTAACTTCCGCTATTATAAATGCTACTCGGTTGTGGATCATAACGTTCCGGAACCGAAGCCAGCGAGGGTACTGTAATGAACAATCCGCCATCGTTAGGCACAATCGGTCCAGAGGACTTCCGCCGAATTCGCGAGGTTTTCGAATCCGCCCTGGAACATTCCCCGGCCGACCGCGCGACTTTCGTGGAACACGCGTGCGGCGGCAACGCGCTGCTGGTCGCCGAAGTGGAACGGATGCTGGCCGCCGATTCCGACGGCAACTCGCTGTTGGATCACAACGAACGCCTGCGCCCGGGCACGATCTTCGCCAACTACCTCCGTATCACTGGTTTTTTGGGCCGCGGCGGCATGGGCGAAGTCTATCGCGCGCGCGACGTAAGGCTGAATCGCGATGTCGCCCTCAAGATCCTGCCGGAGACATTCGCCTCGAATGCCGACCGGCTCGCCCGCTTCAAGCGCGAAGCGCAACTCCTGGCGTCGCTCAATCACCCCAACATCGCCGCCATCTATGGCTTTGAAGAGTCGAACGGAATGCGGGCCCTTGTGCTGGAATTGGTCGAGGGACCCACACTGGCGGATCGGATAGCACAAGGACCGATTCCGATCGACGAGGCTGTCGTCATCGCGCGGCAAATCGCCGAAGCGCTGGAGGCAGCACACGAGCAGGGAATCATCCACCGCGACCTGAAGCCGGCCAATGTGAAGCTCAGGCCGGACGCCGCCGTGAAAGTGTTGGACTTCGGCCTCGCAAAGGGATTGCAGCCCGCCGAAGTGGCCCCCGGAAGTACGGGTAATTCGCCAACGCTTACCAGCCCCGCGATGACCGCGGCAGGTGTGCTGCTCGGCACCGCGTCATACATGGCTCCAGAACAGGCCAAAGGCCGAGCCGTCGATCGGCGAGCGGATATTTGGGCATTCGGAGCAGTCTTCTATGAAATGCTCTCGGGGCAGCGCGCGTTCAAGGGCGAGGACATTTCCGAAGCTCTGGCCTCCGTTCTGCGCCAGGACATCGATTGGAACGCCCTTCCCTCATCAACGCCCGCCTCCTTACGGAATCTGATGGCGCGGTGTCTCGATCGCGACATCAGGCACAGGCTGCGCGATATCGGTGAGGCACGAATCGTGCTCGAAGAGCCTGGTTCGGCTCTTCCTGGAGACAAAACGCCTCGGGCACGCCTCTCGCGTAGGGCCCTGCCGCTGGTGCTTGTCGCGATCGGCGCTGGTGTACTCGGTGGATCGGCTGCGTGGTTCCTTAGGCCCTCACCCGCGGGACAAGTGGCGCGGCTCTCGTTCGCCTTGCCGGAGGGCCAGTCGCTGTTCGCAAATCGCGGTGTGATCGCTGTGTCGCCGGATGGCAGCCAGATCGTGTACGCCACAACGTCGGGGCTGCATCTCCGGCCAATGGCAGGGCGCGAATCGAAGCCAATTCGCGGCACGGAAGGTTTCTTTAACCTGACGGAGCCGGTGTTCTCGCCGGATGGCCAGTCAATCGCCTTTCACACGGGGAGCGATCATACGATCAAGAAAGTTCCCGTGACTGGGGGCGTTGCGGTCACGATATGCCACTCCACAGGTCCTTACAGCCTGAATTGGGATCCCGGCGGCATCCTGTTTGGTGAGCTTGATGTCTTAAGCCAGCCGCCTATTGCGCGCATCATGCGAGTGCCCGGGAATGGCGGAACGCCGCAAACATTGGTTACGTTCAAGAGCGGTGAAATGCCAAATGGACCCCAGATGCTGCCCGGTGGGCGGAATCTGATGTTTAGCCTGGCAACGGGCAGCGCTCCGGATCGGTGGGATCACGCTCGAATCGTCGTTCAGTCGCTCACATCCGGAGAACAGCGCACAATTATCGAAGGGGGCAGTGATGCCCGGGTTGTGCCGACTGGTCACCTTGTTTACGCGCTCGGCGGTAGCTTGTTCGCGGTTGCTTTCGACCTGTCGCGTCTTGAGGTGCTCTCGGACCGAGTGGCGGTGGTGGAAGGCATCACCCGCGCATCTGCAGACGCCCCGGGCGCAGCCCACTTCAGCTTTTCCCGCAACGGCACTCTCATCTACCTGGCAAATTCCAGCTCGGCGGTCCCATGGTTGAAACGGGCTCAGGGCACCGATATTGGCCTTTCGGATCGCAATGGAAAGGTGGAGCCGCTGAAGCTTCCGCCGCGTCCCTACGAATCCCCGCGCGTGTCCCCAGACGGCACGCGCATCGCCTTCGGGACCGATGACGGTAATGAGGCTATCGTCTGGACTTACGACCTCTCCGGCAGATCGGCCATCCGGCGGCTCACGTTCGGAGGTCACGATCGCTTCCCGACGTGGTATGCCGATAGCAAGCGCGTCGTGTTCCAGTCCGGTCGCGAGGGTGACTCCGCCATTTTTTGGCAGGCTGTTGATAGCGGCAAGGCGGAACGGCTGACCAGGCCTGCTCCCGGTGAATCGCACGAACCGCAAGCGTGTTCTCCAAAGGGTGACTGGCTTCTATTTGACGTGATGAAGGCGACGGACGTTTCGCTGTGGACCTACTCCTTTCGGGATAGGAAGGCGACCCCCTTTAGCGATGTGCACTCGGCGGTTCGAACGGGTGCCGTATTCTCACCCGATGGCCAATGGGTGGCCTATGGGAGTTCAGAAGGCCGTACCTTGTACGTCGAACCATTTCCGCCCACGGGAATCAGACACCAGTTCCCGTCGAAAGACAACCGCCCCAATCAGCCGGTGTGGTCGCCGGATGGGAAGGAGATATTTTACATTCCTGGCCCCGGGCAGTTCGCCTCCGTCGGCATCATGACGAAACCGGCGTTCATGTTCGGGAATGCGGTGGTGTTGTCCCGGGAATTCCTGGGGGCTCCTTCTCTGGTTCGACGACCGTACGACATCACGCCGGACGGCAAATTCGTCTCGACCATCAGGCCCGGACAAGCGGTGCCCGGAAACTCTGACGCCGGACGGATTCAGGTTGTATTGAACTGGTTCGAAGACCTGCGCGCCCGCGTCCCCGTCACCAGATAACCGAAACCCGGGGACGGTCGCCCCAATGACCAAAGAATCCCCTGTGTTAAGAGCCTAGCCAGACGGTACCGGTTAGCGGTCATCAGAAAACGTCTCGGTCATCCGCCGCCACGGTGGCGGCGGCCTGACGGAGCTTTAGCCGAAGGTAGTCCAGGTGGTTCTATCGCAAACAGCGATTGAGAAACAGAACTCGGCGATTAGGTGAGTTCGAATCAGGCGTATTCCGAACAGCCGTTCCACAAATCGGCCTCGCCGGCAATGCCTGCCCCACCTCGGTAGCAGAATCGTCGCCATGCAGATATGCACATGAAAGGAATAGCAATGCATATAGAGCCCTGCTCATGGAGGTTGATGATACTACCGGCCGCAATCGCGTGCAACAAGCTTGCCGGTACGCCTCCGAAGAGTCATCGATTGAAGGCATTTCTCAAATCTGCCCCGATCATACCTGAGTTGTTGAAATGGCATGGTAGCGGCAATTCATGTGCTCCGGCCGGAATGTCGGACGTCCGGAAGTGATCCATATGAACGGGAAGTCGCCATCTGCCGGCGGAGCCCTGAGCCGGTGTTTTTTGGCGGATAAGTCTCCCCTGGTCGCGCAGCGTTTACCGACGCTTCGACCGCGAGTACGTGCTCCGGTCGAGTCACGCGATACTCGGAGACAGCCCCTTCGGGGCTAGATGTTCCGTTGAACGAAGCGGCCTCGCCTCCTCGCCTCCGGCTTCGGCCACGGACGCTTCGCGTGTGGTAATCTTCAAGCCAGTGGTCCACCGATCCGCGCCTTGCACCGATCCAGCGGGTTCTTCATCCGGCAGAAATGCGCGGCCAATCGGAGGCGCGACCCCGAGATCGGCGAAGTAGTTGGCCGACACCGCGTAACCGTTAACTTAACATGTTGGCGAGCCGCTCCCCCGGCAATCGACGCCAGCACGGGAATTGCGGAGCTGGATGCCGTGACGCCTGAGAACACGCGGTTGTGGTCCCGCAGATATTCGTACTCGGGATAGGCGAAGTTGTTCAGGCTGATGGATCCGGTCCAGCGCTTGACGCGCACCACGCGGCTGGCGTCGGCCACCGGAAGTTGCTTGAGGGCGATCGCATTGTAGATGCCGAAGATGGTGGCATTTGCGCCGATGCCCAGCGCCAGCGCGATCGACGCCAGTATCGTGAAGCCCGGATTGCGCAGCAGATTGCGCCAGCCGTAGCGCACGTCCTTGAGCAGTTGCTCGATCCACACGAAGGAGCGCGCCTCACGATGCAATTCCTTGGCGAGCTCGACGCCGCCGTAAGCGCGCCGTGCCGCCAGTGCCGGCTCTTCGGGAGGCAATCCGCGCCGCTCGAAGTCTTCTTCAAGAAGAGCCAGGTGGCCTCGATCTCACGGGTCATCTCGCCTTCCGCGCGATGGCCGCGCAACAGGTTCGCGAACCTCAAGAAGAATCGGCGCATGGCTCACGCTCCTTCCGAGAGCAGCTTTTCCACCAGCCCGGACATCCGCCGCCAGCGCACCTTTTCCTCGGCGAGCGCCTTTTCGCCGGTCTTGGTGATCGCGTAGAATTTCGCCTCGCGGTTGCTCTCCGTCTTGCCCCACGTCCCCGCAATCCAGCCCTGCTGTTCCAGGCGCACCAATGCGGGGTACAGCGTGCCCTGGTTGAGATGTAACAGATCCCCGGAAACCTGCTGGAGCCGCGTGGCGATGGCATAGGCGTGCTGCGGTCCCATGGTTTCGAGCGTGCGCAGAACGATCAGGTCGAGCGTTCCCTGCAAGACGGCCATCCGGTCGGAACCCTCACTTGACATCCTAGTGAACCTCTCGATCGAGTATGGGATACACTTCACTTGGGTGTCAAGTAGAATAGAGAGGCGGCTAAAGCTTTGCGCGAACACACCCTTCGCGGGTCTTACAGAACCGTGACCGGGGTGAATCCGGGAGTGCGATTCCCACTGAATTCACAGGTACTAAGAGTTTTTGGCACCTTTTGGCCACGCTTTACGCTTACTCGTAGAGAGGTAGTGTGGAATGAGCGGCTTCGGGAGATTCGATGGTTCGTCTGTGGCAGAGGCTACGGATCTTCCCCTTCACTCTGTCAAGCCGTCTGAACCTCGTTCTGCCTGCGATCAGCCGGACCTGAGGTGCAGCGCCGAGACGCGATATATTCCAATCCGCGACCGTTTACCGATTCAATCGCTTCGCAGCATGTCCCAATTGCTGTGTCCTGACGTGATCGAGTCCTTAGTTATGACCGGGGCCAATCGCGCTTATGTGCGGAACCTTCGAAAACGACGCTTCGCTGCCTATTTCGCGTACTGGCAGGCGATACCCGCGAAGTTTGATGAACAACTGCACGACAGCCTGGCGCTGGGTCTTGACGCCGGTGAATGGCTGTCTTGGGTGAGGGGACAATGGCGACGCGCGCGCGCGGCTTATCCCATGATCCGGTTGGCGGTATGTGGGGTCGCCTATCGTCTGGGCGCCCAGGTCAACCCCGGGCCCTCGCTGGAGCGAATCGCGCAACTACTCGGAGGAACTATCGGGGATTCTGGCCAGACACCGGATCGCCTCTGAGACACCGCGCGTCCCAGCGCGGCCTTCCGCTTGCGATCACCATGGGGTACGGCCTCGCCAAGCGCTGGAGGGTCGTGCGATACAGGTCGCCGTCAGGGCCACCGCAACTAGTGAACGGACTTGTAACATCATAAGATCTCGGCCTCGACCCGCGAAGCACTTGCCGGTGCGCTGCGAAATCATATCGGCCGTGACTTCTCTGGTGGATCGGCTACCAGAACACTAGTAGACTATCTCCCAGGATGCCGCAAGACCGTCTTCAACTTCTGCCTGGAACGCTGGAGATGCTCGTACTCCAGACCCTGGTATTCGGACCCCGGCATGGCCATGGGATCGCCACCACCATCCAACGCACATCGGACGAGCTGCTGCTGGTCGACCATGGCTCGCTTTACCCCGCCCTCCAGCGGCTGGAACGAGCGGGGCTGATCGCGTCCGAGTGGGGCACCTCCGACAACCATCGCCGCGCGCGCTACTACAGGCTTACCCGGGCAGGGCGGAAGAAGCTGGCAGACGAGACGGGCAAGTGGGAGAAGATCGTGCGGGCAGTCAAGGGTGTTCTGCAGGCACGGCCCGAGGAGGAGCACGCATGAGGTGGTTTGGCCGGCGGGATCGCCAGGTCGGGGGTGGAGGGACTGGAGGTTCGCGGGTACCCTTCGTGTTCTTTCGTAGCCCCAACCTGTCAGTCCTTCCAATCGGTTGCCAGGCGAACCAGGGTTCGCACTCCAACCCCCGAGGGCCCCTTCGCCAGAAAGGGCTTGCTTTCGTCGAGCCACGCCGTCCCGGCAATATCCAGGTGCACCCAGGGCGTATCTTCGGCGAACTCTTTGAGAAACATCGCCGCTGTAACCGCGCCGCCATACCGCCCGCCCACGTTGGCAAGGTCTGCAAAGGCGCTCTTGAGGTAATCCTTGTAATCGTCTTCCAGCGGCAGGGGCCACATACGTTCCCCCTCGGCTCTGGCGGCCTGGAGCACGCGGTCGCGCATGCCATCGTCGTTGGCGAAGAGTCCTACGTTGAGGTGGCCCAGCGCAACCCCCACCGCCGCCGTCAGGGTAGCCGCATCCACCAGATGGGTACAACCCTGGCGGCGCGCGTAGGTGAGCGCGTCCGCCAGGATGAGACGCCCTTCGGCGTCCGTGTTGATTACCTCGATGGTTTTACCCGACATGGCAACCACGATGTCGCCGGGCCGCTGCGCCCGGCTGCCCGGCATATTTTCCACGCACGGAATGAAAGCGGTCACCGGAAGCGAGGGCTTGAGTTGGGCGATGGCTCGCATGGCGCCGATCATGGCGGCTCCTCCGGCCATGTCGTACTTCATCTTTTCCATGCCTTCCGAAGGCTTGATGGAAATGCCGCCGGTGTCGAAAGTGACACCTTTCCCGACGAGTCCGAGGTGCGCCGCGGATTCCGCCTTGGCGGGCTTGTACCGGAGCACGATCAGAGCGGGCGGTTCCGCGCTCCCCTGCGCCACGCCAAGCAGGGCCCCCATGCCGAGTTCCTCCATTTGGGCCCGCTCCAGGACGTCACAATCCAACTGGTACTCGGAAGCCATTTGCCGCGCGGCATCGGCCAGCTTCGCCGGTGTGAGGCGGTTGGCCGGCTCGTTCACCAAGCCGCGCGTAAAGTTCTGCGCCTCGCCGAGGATTCGGCCGCGGGACACGGCTTCTTCCAGCCGGCCAAGACTCTGCCCCGCCGAGTCTGTTGGCTTGGTGTGGTCCTGACCCGCCAATGTCAGGTCCGCGATGGCGGCCACAAACTCGTCCACGGATTTCTTGTCGTTCCCGGTTTTATAGCGATCCGGTTCGAAATCGCCCAGGATGGCGCCTTCCACGGCGGCAGACACGTAATCGGGGGTGGCGTAATCGGGATCGGTGGCAAATGCGATCCTTTTGACCGATTTCGATTTCAGGTGCCTTACGGCTGCCCCCACCGATTTGCGCAACTCAGCGGGACTGAACTTCTCCAGCTTCCCTGCGCCGGCAAGAAGCACGCGCCTGGACGCCACGCCCGGCGGATGGTGCAGAAGGGTTAACTCCTGGGATTTCCCGGCGACCTCGCCGGAGTCGCAGAGGTCGGCCGCCCCAAATCGCCCCTCCCTCCTGCCTTCGAATACTGGAACAATCAAGGCATCGGCTTCAATCTGCTCCAGCGTTTTTGATTCGATCGTGATCTGCATCATTAACAATTGTGTCGAAGCTCTTCGCCATCTGCAAATCCGAGAGTGTTGCATTATTGCACAATTCCATTTTTGGAATCGCCTCAAGGGGTGAGCGCATCCACTTTTTTGGGGGTTATGTCTTTGTTTACATACCCCTTTGGGAAAGATTGTGCTAAACTTTCAGTTGAGATCCCTGGTACAGATTTTCCAAAACCTGTAACGACGTGATCGCCGGAGTCGTCCAATAGCTAGACAGCGGTTCTTCGGGAAGAATCGGTGGATTAAAAATGGCTGACCTGTCGCAACCCAACAACCCGTTTTTCGCCAACGGCGATGAGCATTTATCGCGCCTTCTGGTTGCCGAAGTGGAGGAGCCGTGGTACCACTCTTTCATCAAAAACCTTAAGGAAACCTTCAATCCTCCCAAGCTCCCACCACTCGAGGTGACGTCTAAGCCCGTTGCGGTCAAGGATATCTGGGGCCTTTACGGGCGCAAACCCAAGTCCTTCATGATGTCGACGGGGTTTCAGATCGCGGTGGTCGCGCTATTGTTCACGGTCTTCTCCACCAAGCCGGTGCAGAATGCCATGAAGGCCACCATGACCTTGATCATGCCTATCGATGTCAACCCCTACGAACCGAAGATGGCGCCCAAGAAGCAGGCTATGGGCGGTGGCGGCGGCGGCGGTGACCGGTCTCCTTTACCGGCCAGCAAGGGCCGCTTACCGAAAGCCTCGTTGCGGCAGTTTACCCCTCCCATGGCGGTGATCAACAACCCGAATCCCAGGCTCACCATGGAGCCAAGCATCATCGCTCCTCCTGACGTGAACCTGCCGAATGTGAACATGGCCCAGTACGGTGACCCGCTGGCGAAAATCGGTCCACCTTCGAACGGCCCTGGATCGGGCGGAGGTATTGGTTCCGGTAAGGGCGGCGGCGTGGGTTCCGGCAATGGTGGCGGTTTCGGCCCCGGCGAAGGCGGCGGGGTGGGCGGCGGCGTATACCGGGTCGGCGGTGGCGTGACCGCTCCCATCGTGCTCTCCAAGAAAGACCCCGAGTACTCGGAAGAGGCCCGCAAGGCCAAGTACCAGGGTACGGTGCTATTGTCTATCGAAGTCAGTCCGAACGGCTTGGCCAGCAATATTAAGGTTGTGCGGAGTTTGGGGCTGGGTTTGGATGAGAAGGCCATCGAAGCCGTGAGGCAATGGAAGTTCAAGCCCGGGTACAAGGATGGCAAACCGGTGACTGTGGCTGCGACGATCGAAGTCAACTTCCGGCTGCTGTAAGAATGAATAGTCTCTGGTTGGAAAAGGGCGATCCGGTAACGGGTCGCCTTTTTTGTTGCTCCGGTGGGGCCAGACGATCCCTCTGAGTTTGTCAGCCGGCCCTAGGGGAGTCCCCACACTGCCACGACCTTTCTCAATACCCGTCTACAGCAGATCCTGCCCCTGCCGAGCGCTGGCATTCGGCACAGGGGCAGAGGCGGCGGAAATGCTCGTATGAGTAGATTCCGGTATTGTGGCCGTCGCTCCAGTTGATCCGAATCGCGTAGTTACCCACCGGTTCCACACCCAGCATCTTCAGCTTGGGCTTATACATTTGAAACGGGTTGTTGGTCTCGGCCCGGGCCGTCTCGGGACGCGGAGGGGTGCCGTGCGCGCCGGTGCAGGTGGCGCAGGGACACTTGTCGCGCAGGTATTCGAGTTGGTACTCGCTGCGGTGCCCGTCCTTCCAATCGATTTTGATTCCCTTCGATTTGGAAATCGCGATGTGTTCGGGGTCTGTCGAAAAAGGCATGGGTCAATTGAAGAGGCGCTCGACATCGCGCACGCCCGAGATTCGCCGCATCGCGGACACCAGCTTTTCGAGTTGCTTCTTGTCGCGAACGTCCACAGTCATCTCCACTACTCCCCCGTCCTGATCGTGTTCCGTCTTGGCCTCCAGGCTGCGAATGTTGGTGTTCTCATCGGAGAGCACCGACGTAAGCTGATTGAGCATGCCCGGACGGTCGTCCGTATGGATCACGATGCGAACCGGGAAAGCATCCTCGGCGGCTCGCGCCCACTCTACCTCGATCTTGCGCTCCACATCGTACATCAGGCTCTGCACGTTGGGGCACATCTTGGAGTGGACTGCCACACCCTTCCCGCGCGTCACGTATCCCACGATGGCTTCCCCGCGTATGGGGTTGCAGCACTTGGCGCGGTACACCAGCAGATCGTCCATGCCGCGGACCTTGATCACCGCATCGCCGTCGCGCGGCCGGCCGGGCATGCTGGCCGGCTGGGTAACGCCCGCAACAGCCGGTTCGCCGGCCACGGACGCGCCCGGCTTGGGCTCCGGCGACTCGTCCTTTACGGCATCGGGCGCTATCTTGACCAGAACCTGCCGCGCGGAGAACTTCCCGTACCCGAGCGCGGCATACAGGTCCTCCATCTTGCTGTAGCCGTACGAGGACGCAACCTCTTCCAGATCGCCCTTGGTCGCCTTGCCGAGTGCAACGCCGAGGCGCCGGGCTTCTTTCTCCAGGTACTTCTGGCCAATCTCGATGGCCTTGATGCGCTCGCTGGCGTTAATGACGTGCTTGATCTTGTTGCGGGCGCGCGAGGTCTTGACGAACGCCAGCCAGTCCTTGCTCGGCTCATGGCCGGGCTGCGTCATGATCTCGACAACATCGCCATTGCGCAGCGGGGAGCGGAGCGGAACGATGCGGCCGTTCACCTTGGCGCCCACGCACGTCTGTCCCACGTCGGAGTGAATGGCGTAGGCAAAATCGATGGGGGTGGCGTCGCGCGGCAACACGATCACCTTGCCTCGCGGCGTGAAGGTATAGACCTCTTCGGGGTACAGGTCCACCTTCAAGGTGGACATGAATTCCGCGGGGTCTTGCACGTCGCGCTGCCACTCCACCAGGTGCCGCAGCCAGGCGATACGCTGATCGTCCGCCGCAGGACCTTTGCGGCCTTCTTTGTACTTCCAGTGGGCCGCGATACCCTCTTCCGCGATACGGTGCATCTCCTCGGTACGGATCTGGACTTCGAACGTCTGGCCATGCGGGCCGACTACCGAGGTGTGCAGGGACTGATAGAGGTTAGGGCGTGGGATGGAAATGAAGTCCTTGATCCGGCCCGGAATCGGCCGCCACTTGTTGTGGATCACTCCCAGCCCGGCGTAACAGTTCTTCACGGAATCAGTGATGATGCGGAGCGCCATCAGATCGTACACCTGATCGACCGTGATTTTCTGCCGCCGCAGCTTCTGGAACACCGAATACGGCCGCTTGACGCGCCCGTCAATACGCGCGGGAATACCTTCCCGGCGCAACTCGGATTCCACCGCCTGCTTGATTTCGTTGAGAAACTCCTGGTTGGAATGACGTCGCGATTCAATGGCCTCGAGGATTTCCCGGTAGGCGTCCGGCTCCAGGTGCTGAAAAGCCAGGTCCTCCAACTCGCCGCGCACCTTGCCCATTCCCAGGCGGTGAGCGATGGGCGCATAGATCTCGATGGTCTCGCGGGCAATGCGCTCGCGCCGTTCGGGGTCGAGATATCCCAGCGTCCGCATATTGTGGATGCGGTCGGCCAGTTTGACCATGATGACCCGGATATCCTCTACCATGGCGAGCATCATCTTGCGGAAGCTCTCCGCCTGACGGTCTTCGGCCGAGGAGAAATCCAGCTTGGTTAGCTTGGTGAGTCCGTCTACACAGCGCGCCACTTCCTCGCCGAACTCTTTGCGCACCTGCTCCACGGTGACGCTGGTGTCCTCGACGACGTCATGCAACAGACCGGCTTCCATGGCGACGATGTCCATACGCATGTCCGCGAGGATATGAGCCACCATAACGGGATGGAGCATGTAGGGCTCGCCGGAATCCCGCATCTGGCCCTCGTGATACTTGCGGGCGAACCTAAAGGCCTTCTCGAGGGCTGTAAGGTCGTCCTTCGGCCGGTACTCGCGAATCTTCAACTCCAACTCACGGTAGAGCTGATCTACGGGGTCGTGGGGGGGCGGCTCTGGTACGGATTCTGAAAGGCTGGCGGACTCGGATGGCACTCTAAACTAATTGTAGCAGCGGGATGGGGCGGCAGTGGACAGGGGCAATAACGCCCGCGCAGGTGCAGCCGATGCGTGGGCCCCGCTGGAAGACAGAGTCCTTCCCGCGGCGCGCCGAGGCGTATCACGCTACACGACGGATGACCTGGAACGGGCATCGCCACGATTCGCGACGCATCCCGGCAATGATCGAGTCCAGCCGGTAGTACCACTGGCATGGAAAAGCTCCAGGCCCGATGGCGGGGCGAGATCCTGCCTGGCCCGAGCCATTGCATCTCGCCGCTCACAACTCTACGCCTCGTCAAGTTCAGCAAACATCTGGGTGAACGGGAAGTCAATTGTGCGTTGTTGCTTAGGCAGATCCAATCCGATTGAGCAACCAGTGAGTAGCTGTAGGTTGCCCTGCCGGAAAAGCCACGCCCGCTTGTTATCCGGGTCCATGACCACGATGTAAGGAACCCCCAGCTTTTCATATTCGAAACACTTGTCCACGATGTCATCAAACGTGTCATCGGGAGATTTGATCTCCACCACAACGGCGGGCACGTCTACTACAACTTTGCCTTTGGTGTATGGAATCTCCAGGAGGATGACATCGGGAACGCAATAACGGGCCACCCCAAGTTGCAGCCGGGTTTCCATGAACACCATGATCCGGTGCGACTTCCGGTATTGCCGAAGTTCATCCGCACCAATTCCCTGCAACCAACCGTGCAGTTGTGTTCCCACATTCCGCCTCACGAGAGCACCGTCAACGAATTCCATGTCGGGTTCGTAGCTGGCGCCCAGGTATTCGTGCAGTGAAATCAGCGTTGTTGCGCCCATAGCGGCCTCACGTTTAGATCACGGTGCCGGCCGGGTGGGAGGCGCTCTCGAACGGCAAACTCGCCGGTGCCACGGAAAACAAGAGCGGCGGCACCACCACGTTTCACTGGTTGCAGGACAAGCCCATGGCCACCTACCTGGTATCGCTGGTAGCGGGTGAGTTCGACAAGCGCCAGGAGAAGTGGACCGTTCCGGTGGACTACTATGTCCCGCGAGGCAAGGCCGCCGACATTCCACGCACGTTCGGCCGCACCACCCAGATGCTGGACTTCTTCTCCACCAACATCGCGCCCTATCCCTGGGCCAAGTACGACCAGGCTATGGTCGACACGTTCGGCGGCGGCATGGAAAACACCAGCGCGACTACCGAAGGCGCCGCGGCGATTCTGGACGAGCGCGATTTCGAAGACCGCCGCTGGGGCACCGACAGCTTGATCGCCCATGATGAGATGGCGCACCAGTGGTTCGGCGACCTGATCACCTGCGCGGACTGGCGTCACACCTGGCTCAATGAAGGCTTCGCCACGTACTTCGAAGCGCTGTGGGAGGAGCACGCGCGCGGGCGCGACGTGTTCGACTGGCAGGAACTGCGCGCCGGCCGCGGCATCACCTCATTTCCCGGGCGCGTGGCCGTGGTTCCGCAGAATGGGCAGGATGAAAACTCGGCCTACGGGATGATCTACAACAAGGGCGCTGGACCCTCCACATGGTTCGCGGCCAGCTTGGGGACGCCCGTTTCTGGAAGGCCATCCAATACTACACCAGGAAGTTCAGCTATCAGACCGCCACCACCAGCGATTTTGTGGAGGCGATCGGAGAGGCCACCGGGCAGGACCTGGAATGGCTCTTCGATCAATACGTATACAAGCCCGGCCATCCCGAATTCGAAGTCTCGTGGGACTACGATGCCGCCAACTGGCTGCTGCATCTCTCCGTGAAGCAGAATCAGAAAGTGGACGCCAAGCCCGCGCCATTCCGTGTGCCCATTGAAATCGAGGCGCTGGGAGATTCGTCCTCGCACTCGCGCGACATCATTCTGAAGTCGATCAACTTCAAGAAGGCGGCCGCGGAGTGGATCTGGCAACTGGAGCACGCTTCGCGCGTGGTGAATCGCTCGGAAGCGGCGCTGGCGCTCGGTTCGCTGGGCGGCGCGGAGGTGATCGCGGCCCTGGAGCGCGCGGGCACGCAGGATGCATTCTTCGGAATCCGCATCGATGCCGCCGGGTCCCTGGGGCGCATCAGGACAGAGACGGCGCGGCCGGCGATTTTGAGGATTCTCAACGACAAGGAAGCGCCGGTCCGCGCCGCAGCCGCTGGCGCACTGGGCGCTCTGAACAAGAACGGCGACACCGTGAATCGGCTGCTGGATCTGGTACGGAACGACGCCAGCTACGCCGTGCGGCAGACGGCGCTTCTCGCCGCCGCTCGCCTGAAGCCCGATAAAGGGCTGGACCTGGTGAAGCCCTTCCTCGATATGGAGCCGATGCGAGCGGCTGCCGTCCAGGCCATCCAGCAGATTGCCGACGAAGCCGCCGTGCCCACCCTGCTCGATCTCAGCCAGGATGGGGACGACCGCATGCGATTGGGAGCCTTGCGCGCTCTGGGCTCTCTCGGCAAGGGCAAACAACCGGTCACGGACCGACTGTGGGAAGCCCTTCGCGATCCAGATAAGGCGGACCGCCAGACCGCGATCTTCTCGGTGTTGGCCCGCAGGGAGACGGCTGCGATTCCGGACTTGCAGCGCCTGGCGGAAACCGAACCGCTGCCCAACATGGCCCGTTCCGCGCGAGCGGCACTGGATTCGTTGCGGGCGCCTACGCCACCGTCACGGGCGGGCGAAGCGCCTGCCGGCTCGGACGATCTCCCCTCGTTACGGAACCGTCTCTCCGAACTGGAGAAGGAGAACAACGAGTTGAAGGCGCGGCTTGACCGGCTGGAGAAGAACACGCACGCGCAGTAGGGGCCGGCTCATCATCCTCTTCCCGGTTCCCCGCCGCGACGGCCACCGACCCCTCCGCCGGTGGCTCGCACAACTGCCTCTGCCAGCGTCTCTCCAGGGGATAGAGAAAGATCTCCTTGCGCGGTCCGTTCACGTTGTTAAAACGGTCCATCCGGCCCCGCCCCGTTGTGAATCCCACGCTCGCCCAGTTGGCCGCGCGATAACAGGTGCCGGGGTAGCGGTCCCGATCCACCAGCGTTTCCAGCAGAACGGGGTCGACGCCGTAGGTTCGCGGCCAATCCACTCGCAGTTGTCGCGCCGCCCGCGACAGAATGTGGCTGGCCAGGTGGGGAATCCTCACCCACGGCAGAATCAGGAAGCGGGCATTGTTGACCACCCGGGGCAGGTTTGTCGGACGCACCTTGGCGCTCCAGCCTATGTAGGCGTCGCGCGGCGCCATCTTCCAGGCCGCACTGGTAAACAGCAGGCAGGCCAGCAACGGCCGCGGCTCCTGTTGGGACCGGACAAAATAGCGCAGTTGCGCTCCGTAAGGCACCTTGTAGCCCAGATAGTGATAGCGGTGGATGTACTGCCTGAACAACTGCCGCTGAGCCGGCTGGTCGAGCAGCTCCAGTTCCACCGGAGCCCATTGGGCGAGCGAACCGCTCAGTGGCGCCTGCGGATCGCTCTCCTCATCCAGCGCGAAGGTGTGGGGACGTCGCGGGTGTGCCTGGGTCTCCGGCAGCCACGGTAACCAGCCCCGGCTACGCATGTTCAGCAAGAACAGATAACACTCGCGGGTTTTCAGTCTGCCGTTGGGCCGCTTCCATTCCAACAGCTCGCAAATCGTGCCCGCCAACTCCGTCACCGCGAGACCGGAGAACTCGCGCGTGATCTGTTGGATCAGGTCCCATTCGCTGTCTGTCACATCGTGGCCGCAGAAGTTCAGGCCACCACCAATCGTCAGTGGCATGTCGCATCCCCTGCCCGAAAAGCAAGGCTCCACCACCAGCTTACACAAGAACAGAACGACTCTCCAGTGTTTTTTCTCGCCGTTTCCGAAAATGTGTCGCGGATCGGGAAATCGGTCCGCGGGTGGCGCAGGCGGTTCCGCCTGCGAATCCTGATTTTTTCTCAGTAGCGTTGGGGAGTGGCCGGCAGACCGGGGCCACATACCTCGAGCTTGCGCCGCAGGAAGCGGCGCTCCGGCTCGGAGCAGGGGCACTCCAGGGCGGCGCGAAAACAGGCCGCGGCCTCTCCGGACCGCCCCACTTCCAACAACAGGTGACCGCGCACCGCGAGTAAAAGGTGGTAGTCGCCGAGCTTGGGGTTGCTGTCCAGCAACTCGATGGCGGCAAGCGCTTCCGCCGGACCGTGCACCTTCGCCACGGCCACCGCGCGGTTCAACGCAACCACGGGAGACGCGTTGATGGCGAGGAGTTGATCGTACAGGCGGAGGATCGCGAGCCAATCGACGGACTGGGAATCGACGGCGCGCGCGTGGGTGGCCGCAATGGCCGCCTGAACGTGGTATTCGGAGACATCGTCGCCCACCATGGAGCGATCGAAGTGATGGAATCCGAGGCCAATCAACTGCTGGTCCCAGCGGCTGCGGTCCTGGGATTCCAACTGGACCAGGTCACCCACCTCGTCGACGCGGGCGGGCAAGCGCGCGGCCTGCAATGCCATCAAGGCGACCAGCGCATCCACGCGCGGGGTAGAGATCGAAGAGGCCGCTACCAGGCATCCGAGGCGCAGGGCCTCCATGCAGAGGTCCTGGCGGATCAGGTCCTCGCCTTCGTACGCGGCGTAGCCCTCGTTGAACATGAAGTAGAGGACATCCAGTACGGAGGCCAGGCGGTCTTTCAACTCGACGCCGCGAGGCATTTCGAAGGTTAAGCGGCCGTCGCGGATCTGGCGCTTGGCGCGCACCAGCCGCTGTGCAATGGCAGCCTCATCCGCCAGGAAGGCACGCGCAATCTCACGCACGCTGAAACCGCCCACGGTCTTCAGGCTCAATGCCACGCTGGCATCCCGCGATAGCGCCGGATGGCAACACATGACGATCATGCGCAGCTCGTCGTCGCGAAGCTGCTCTTCTACGTCGGGGTCCTCCGGCAAGGCTGTGGCCGAGCGCGACAACTCGGCCACGATTCGTTCCGTTTTCTCACCCAGCACGCGATTCCGGCGGATGGCGTCGATGGCAACGTTGTGGGCCGCGCGGAAAAGCCATGCCGCCGCATTCTCCGGTACGCCCTGATAGGGCCATGACTGGAGGGCGCGGAGCATGGCTTCCTGCACGGCGTCTTCCGCGAGATTGAGGTGCGCCGGACCGAGCAGACGGGTGAAGTGTGCCACCATGCGGCCGGCCTGCCGCCGGAACAGGTGCTCCAGCAGAGGACCGGCCGCCGAAGATTGGGTCATGACTCCCAGATTTGGCGGACCTCCACGGTGCCGCCGTACTCCAGAGTCGGATGGTCGCGTGTGCGCTCGACGGCTTCATCGTAATTGGCCGCCTCAATGATGTAGAAGCCTCCGAGGACCTCTTTGGATTCGCTGTAGGGCCCATCCGTGGCGCGCAGTTTGCCGTTCGAGGAGCGCATCACGCGCCCGGCGTCATGCGCCAGTCTCTGACCGCCCACGGTAAATGGCTTGTGCATCCAGGCCATGAACTTTTCCAGTGCCTTTTGCATTTCTTCCGGGCTGAGCTTTTCCCAGCCGGATGGATCGCTATGTAACAGCAGCACGAATTGTGACATCGTTTTTCTCCTCATTTTACGCGAGTGTACCGCGCATTTTCAGTGAACTTCCGCTCACCCTTCTCGTAGAACTGCCACTCGCTGGCCATGTGACTGTTGTCAATCAGCCGTATGCGGGCGCTGTGCATATGACCGTCGGACGCGCTGGCGAGGTTGGTGGCATCGAGAAACTGAAATTCCAATTCCCCGGTTTCCGGGTTGAAGGGTCCAGCCAGCATGCGCGGCTGGTTGCCCGCCTCGCAGTAGTGCGTCAGCATCAGGCGGTCTCCATTGAAGTGGTAGACCGTCAACATGGGCGCCATCTTGTCGGACGAAAAGCGCTCCACCAGGGCGGTGCCGCCGGCGATGAGCTCGTAGCTGAGATGCGCCTTCCCCATTTCCGTATCCGCTTCCCATTCGCCCACGAGGGTTTTAAGCCGGGCGAAAGCGGCCGCGGCGTTGGTAGTTTGGCCAGGCTTGGAATCGGCGGCATAGGCCGTCGTACCAGCCAGAAGGATGGTGGCGAGCAAAAGATGTGGTTTCAAGGTTTTCTCCCCTCCTTGTTGCGTTTCGCAGTCTAATAACGAACGAGGGGGCGGAGAATCGACAGGAATTTGCAGAAAAAAGCGTCGGACAGGTCGAGGCCCTGTCGACCGTAAAGCCGACTTGGCCGGCTGACAGACGACGGAAGGCGATCGTCTGTCCCACCGGCTCGAAGACCTGTCCTATTTTGCCTGGCCCATGACCACCGTGTGCGGTCCAGTCGGCACGGGGTGCGCAGTCACGCGATCGAAGCCCGCCTGGCGGTACATGGCGGCGAGTTCGCCGAAGGTGTAAGCGTCGCCGGACGGCGTGGTCGCCAGCATCACCAGGCTGAAACCCGCGGCCATGGGTGGAGAGACGCGGTCTTCATTGGGCACGAATTCCAGCGCGGCGGCCCGGCCGCCGGCTTTCAACGAACCATGCACCTTCCGGAGCAGCCGCACGCAAGTGGGCGCGTCGAAGTGGTGCAGGAAATTGGTGAGCAGGACGATGTCGTAGGGGCCGCCATAATCCACCTCGAACGCGCTGCCGGCCAGAGTCTCGTATCGGCTCTCCACGCCAGCCTTGCGCGCATTGGCGGTGGCGACTTCGAGCACCGGGGCCCAATCGAGCGCCACGATGTGCGCCTGCGAATTCTGTTTGGCGACCTCGATGCCGAACAGGCCATGACCGGCGGCGATATCGAGCACCCGCACCGGACCTGCGAGCCCATCCAGGACGATGCCACCGAGCGGGCCCGCCATGGGCGCCATCATGGGCGCCATGCTGTGTGCGAACTCCACCCAGGCGGGATTCTCCGGCTCCACGCTGCCGTCTCCGGGAAGAGTGCTCTTCCCGTTGCGAACGATATCGGCCAGGCGCAAGTAGGGCTCCTGCATCAGCGGGTTGCCCAGGAAACGCGCGATCGAAGCGACGCAGGACGGAGAGCGGGGATCCAGAAATGCCGCGCTGGTGGGAGTGTGCCGGTAGCAGCCATCCTGCTTGGCCAGGAACCCCATGATGGTCAGGTAGTCGCAAAGAATGCGGATGCCGCGCTCGGAGGCGGAACACTGCCCGGCCAGCGAGGCGACATCGCCCGGCCCTTCGCCGACGGCGCGAAACAGATCGAGTTCAATGGCCGCGCGCAGGGCTGCGGTGCGCTGATAGCTCAGCAA
Source organism: Terriglobia bacterium (assembly GCA_020073365.1). GTDB lineage: Bacteria > Acidobacteriota > Terriglobia > Bryobacterales > Bryobacteraceae > JAIQFL01. Next base: position 20,341 of record JAIQFL010000083.1, read on the forward strand.
CGTGTCGAAGATCAGCGCGGGTGAAGGCATGGCTTGTGGGTTGGGGGCAGTTCCCATGTGTAGTCTCCTGAGTGAGTCGCGTTTTCGCGTCTTTAGGATTATACATCGTCGCAGCGTGCTGTCTGGGGCGAGGCAATCGAGGGAACCGCCTCAGACTGGTGTTCAACTTTCAGTTCCGGAGTTCTGGATCTACAGTGGGATGGACAGCCGACAACCTGTGCCTCTCCTGGAAAGCCTAACCTGGCTGTCGCGAACGTGCCCGCTTCGAGATGGCGCGCAAAACCAGCTAGGGAAACTTTTTGTGCCCCTTGTGGGCTGCACCGTATTCCTTGCGCGCGGACTCGGCAGTTTTGATATAGGTGACCGACTTTTCAAATTGTCCCTTGTCTGGGGGGCTAGATCGGTGGAATCTGTAGGCGATGGGGAAGTCCGGTTGCAGAATGAACCAGCTATCTTCTCGCAGGTATACTTGAACGTTCGATATCTTAAGCTCGTCCGAGAGGATTATAGCCAGAACACCAGCCTGAAAAGGTCCCATCGCCATCGGGGCCGGTATGAACTTGGCATAGCATTGGAGGCTCCCATCGCTCTCTACAACAGGTACTTTTCGCTATGAATGGTACCGATGGCACCCCGTTGCAACTGCTGAGATTCTCACAGGATGGAGATAACGGGCCATAGCACCCTCGTTAAGTGTGTCACCTGCTGGTTCACCTGTGGCTTTCACGCCACACCGTGCGCCTTCTCCGCCGCGTCGATGCGGGCTTGCGCCAGCGCCAGGGCGTCCAAGTCCGCCGCTGGCTCCGCGCTGGGATCCGGGTTGAAGACCTGGTCCTGCGCGCACGAGAGATCGGCTTTGGCGCGCTCGACGTCGATCTCTTCGGCGCGCTCGGCCACGTTCGCCAGCACGCGCACGTGGTCGGGCAGCACTTCGATGAACCCGTCATGCACCGAGAGGGAACGGCGCCGTCCGTCCGCGCTGTAGCTGAGGACGCCGGTGCCCAGTTGGCCCAACAGCGCCGCGTGGCCGGGCAGAATCCCCAGGTAGCCGTCCTTGCCGGGGATCTGCACGTCGGCCACATTCTCGCGCACCATCAGGCGCTCGGGTGTGGCGACTTCGAGCTCGATCAGGTCGGGCATGGTCAGGCCTTGGCCAGGGCTGCGCCGCGCTCCAGCGCTTCCTCGATAGTGCCCTGCATGTAGAACGCCTGCTCGGGAATGGCGTCATGCTTACCTTCCGCGATCTCCTTGAAGCCGCGGATGCTGTCGGCGACCTTGACGTACTTGCCCGGGGTGCCGGTGAACTGCTCGGCCACGTGAAACGGCTGCGAGAGGAAATTCTGGATCTTGCGGGCGCGCGATACCACCAACTTGTCCTCGTCGGAAAGTTCGTCGATCCCCAGAATCGCGATGATGTCCTGGAGGTCCTTGTAACGCTGCAGGATTCCCTTCACCAATTGCGCCGTATCGTAGTGCTCCTGCCCGATGATGAGCGGATCCAGAATGCGCGACGTGGAAGCCAGCGGGTCCACCGCCGGGTAGATGCCCAGCGAGGCGATATCGCGCGAAAGGTTGGTGGTGGCGTCCAGGTGGGCGAATGCGGTGGCCGGCGCGGGGTCGGTATAGTCGTCGGCCGGCACATAGATGGCTTGCACGGAAGTGATGGAGCCCTTATTGGTGGAGGTGATGCGCTCCTGCAACTCGCCCATTTCGGAGGCCAGATTGGGCTGGTATCCCACCGCCGAAGGCATGCGGCCGAGCAGCGCGGAGACCTCCGAACCGGCCTGGGTGAAGCGGAAAATGTTGTCGATGAACAGCAGCACGTCCTGGCCTTCTTCGTCGCGGAAGTATTCTGCGACGGTCAGGCCGGTGAGACCCACGCGCAGGCGGGCCCCGGGTGGCTCGGTCATCTGGCCGTAGATCAGCGCGCACTTGGACTTCTTATAGTCGTGCGGATCGATGACGCCGGACTCCTGGAATTCCAGCCAGAGGTCATTGCCTTCCCTGGTGCGCTCGCCCACGCCCGCGAAGACCGAGACGCCGCCGTGCTTCATGGCGAGGTTGTTGATCAGCTCCTGGATGATGACGGTCTTACCGACGCCCGCGCCGCCGAACAACCCGATCTTGCCGCCGCGCAGGTAGGGCTCCAGCAGGTCGATGACTTTGATGCCCGTCTCGAACATTTCGAGGCGCGTGGACTGGTCCTCGAACGAGGGCGATGGCCGGTGGATGGGGTAATGCAGCTTGGCGTTCACCGGACCCATGTCGTCCACGGGCTGCCCGATTACGTTGAGCACGCGCCCGAGCGTTTCCGGTCCCACAGGCACTTCGACGGGCCGTCCAAGGCTGGTCGCGCGCATTCCGCGCACCAGGCCTTCGGTGGGCTGAAGAGCGATGGTGCGTACGCGCCCTTCGCCGATGTGTTGCTGCGTCTCGCAAATGATGTCGATCGGATCGGGGACGTTGAAGCCTTCGCTGGTAATCCGGATTGCGGTGTAAACCAGGGGAATCTGTCCCTCGGGAAACTCGCAGTCCACGGCGGGTCCGGCCACCTGGACTACTCTGCCGACTACAACTCCGTTGGTAGTTGCCATTGTTAATCCTTCAAAGGCAAAAAGACAATTGGGCCACGAATGAACACGAATGAACACGAATAAAACAGAACACAAAAACAGAACAAAGGGACGACAGCGACAAAGTCTTAATTCTTATTCGTGTGCATTCGTGTTCATTCGTGGCCATAAATTCTTTTTGCTTTTTTCTCACTCCGCGGCGGCGGCGCCGCTCACGACCTCGATGATTTCCTTGGTGATGCTGGCCTGGCGCACGCGGTTCATGTACAGAGTCAGCTTTTCGATCATTTCGCCCGCGTTGGAGGTGGCCGCATCCATGGCCGTCATGCGGGCGGCATGCTCCGCGGCGGCCGATTCCAGCAGCGCGCGGTAGAATTCCATCTCCACGTACTTGGGCAGCAGCGCACCTAGCATCTGGGCCGGCGGCTGTTCGTAAAGATAGTCCACGGGCTCGGTTTGTTCGGGGACCTCCAAGGGCAACACACGGTTCAGGACCACCTTCTGCGCCATCACGCTCTTGAATTCGTTGTAGAGCAGATAGACGGCGTCGATCTCATCGTTGCCGTACAGCTCCATGGCCCTGCGCGCAATGGCCGCCAGATCGGCGTAGACCACCTTGCCCGCCAGGCCGACGTGCTCGCCCGCGATAGCGGCTCCGCGCTTGCGGAAGAAATCGCGGCCCTTGCGCCCGATCAGTTCCATCCGGATGGCCGCGCCGCCATGCTCTCCCGAAAAGCGCTGCGCGGTCTTGATGAGAGTGGAGTTGAACGCGCCGGCAAGGCCCTTGTCGCCGGTGATCAGAACCAGGAGAATGCGCCGCTCCGTTCGGCGCGCCAGGAGCGGATTCTCTCCCACGCTCTCGTCGGATGCAGCCGCCGCGGCTACGTTCGCCAGCACCTTCCGCAATAAGGCCCCGTATGGCCGCGACGAAATCACGCGGTCCTGGGCACGCCGCAATTTGGCCGCCGAGACCATCTTCATGGCCTTGGTGATCTGCTGGGTGTTCTTGACGGAGCGTATGCGCCGCCGGATATCGATCAGACTAGGCATGCACTGTTACCGCGGGCAACTCCGCCACGAAGCGGGCCTTGAACTCTTCGATCACTGCAACCACCTGGGCTCGCAGCCCGTCGTCCAACGCCTTCTTGGTGCGGATCTCATCCCACAGCGGGCGGTGGGCATTATCCACGAAGCGGTACAGCTCGTCTTCGAACTTGCGGCACTGGTCTACCGGGAGATCGTCCAGGTAGCCTTTGGTGCCGGCGAAGATGATCACGATCTGTTTCTCGAGGGGCAGCGGCTGGTATTGCCCCTGCCTCAGAATCTCCACCAGGTGCTTGCCGCGATTGAGCTGATCGGTGGAAGCCTTATCCAGGTCGGAGCCGAACTGCGCGAAGGCCGCCAGGGCGCGGTACTGGGCCAGGTCCAGGCGCAAGCTGCCGGCGATCGACTTCATGGCCTTGGTTTGCGCGTTGCCGCCCACGCGGCTCACGGAGATGCCCACATTGATGGCCGGCCGGATATTGGAATTGAACAGGTCGGACTCCAGGAAGATCTGGCCGTCGGTAATGGAAATGACGTTGGTCGGAATGTACGCGGAAACGTCGCCCGCCTGGGTTTCGATGAAGGGCAGGGCAGTGAGCGATCCGCCGCCGTTTTCGTTGTTCAACTTGGCGGCGCGCTCCAGCAGGCGGCTGTGCAGGTAGAAGACGTCGCCGGGGTACGCCTCGCGCCCGGGCGGACGGCGCAGCAGCAGCGAGATCTCGCGGTAGGCCGCGGCGTGCTTGGAGAGATCGTCGTAGATGCACACCGCGTGCCGCTTGCTATCGCGGAAATACTCGCCCATGGCGCAGCCGGCGAATGGAGCGATGTACTGCATGGGGGCCGGCTCGGAGGCCGACGCCGACACCACGATGGTGTACTCCATGGCGCCATAGTCATGCAGCGTCTTGACCACCTGGGCAACCGTGGAGCGCTTCTGCCCGATGGCGACATAGATGCAAATCATGTCGCCGCCCTTCTGGTTGATGATGGCGTCGAGCGCGATGGCGGTCTTGCCGGTCTGGCGGTCGCCGATGATCAGCTCGCGCTGGCCGCGGCCGATGGGAATCATGGCGTCGATGGCTTTGATGCCCGTCTGCATGGGCTCTTTCACCGGCTGGCGGGCGACCACGCCGGGGGCCAGGCGCTCCACCGGATTGAACTGAGTGGTGAGGACGGGACCCTTGCCATCGATAGGCTGGCCGAGGGCATTCACCACGCGGCCGATCAGCGCTTCACCCACCGGAACCGCCATGATGCGGCCGGTGCGCTTCACTTCGTCGCCTTCCTTGATTTCGGCGAAGTCGCCCAGCAGCACCGCGCCCACCTGGTCTTCCTCCAGGTTCATGGCGATTCCGGCGACATTGTGGGGGAACTCGATCAACTCTCCCGCCATGACCTTCTCCAGGCCATGGATGCGTGCGATACCGTCGCCCACGGAGATCACCGATCCGACCTCGGAGACGTCGATCGCCCGTTCGTAGTTTTCAATTTCCTGGCGGAGAATCTTGGTGATTTCGTCCGCTCGAATTTGAGCCATAATTCCTTCCCGTTACGATTAACCTTCCGTGCCGAGGCGGTGTTCCAGGGATGCCAGTTGCCCGCGCAGCGAACCGTCGTACACCGTGGAACCGATGCGCGCCACCACGCCGCCGATGAGCGCTTCGTCCACCGCGAAGCGCATCCGGATACGCTTGCCTGTCAGCTTCTCCAACTGGGCATTGAGGGCGATGCGCTGGGGTTCGGTGAGCTCCCGCGCCGAGGCCACTTCCGCGCGGGCGAATCCCAGGCGCTCATCCACGATCTCCTCAAAGCTTTGGATGATTTCCGCGAGCGAGGCGATGCGGCGGCGATCGATCAGAATGAACAGGAAGTTGCGCGCGATGGGCGAGAGCTTCAGGAGGTCCACGAGGCGCCCGACCACGGCCCGCTTGCGGCCGACCGGCACGGCGGGTGTGATCAGGGCGTTTTGCAGTTCGGGGGACGATCGGAGTACCGCTTCGAAGGCGCGCAGTTGAGCGACGGCGTCCTGCGGCCGCAGGGCGGAGCCGCCGGCGGTGACTACGTCCGCAAGGGCATTGGCGTATCGTGAGGCTACGGCAGAGAGTGTCATTTCAGGTCGCGAACGAAGCCCCGCACCAATGCATCCTGCGCATCCGGGGTCATGCGGGCGCGGATTTTCTGCTCCGCGAGCGCGATCGCCAGCTCCGCGGCGTGGCGTTTCAAGTCCATCCGCGCGGCCTTGCCGGCGGAGACGATCTCCTGTTCGGCATGGGCTTGAATCTTGGCGATTTCGGCCGCGGTGTGCCGTGCCAGGCGCTCGGTCTCGGCCTCCGCTTCCTTCTGCGAATGGCTGCGCAGGGACGCGATTTCGGCTTCCAGATTGGCCAGCCGGAGATCCACCGCGGCGGCCCGCTGTTCGGCTTTCTTACGCTCCTCGCCGGCCTCGGCCATGTCCTTGCGGATTTGCCTGGAACGAGCTGCAAAAAACGGCGGAGCGTGCTTGCCGATCATGTACCCGAGAGCCCCGGCGAGTACCAGGAAGTTGGCCCACTTCCACAACTGGTTGCCGCCTTCGGCCCCACCGCCCTCTTTTTCCTGGGCCCATGCGGCGATCGCCAGGAAACCGAGGAGCACCGCCAATCGTGCCAGGCGCTTCATGCGGCGCTCCGCCGCAACATGGATTCGGCAATCTGGTTGGCCAACAGGTCGCTCTCGCGCGCCAGCCCGGCCTTGGCCAGCTCCACATCCTGGGCCAGTTGCGCCTTGGCTTCCTGGACGACGGCTTCGGCGCGCTGGCGGGCCACCGTGAGGTCCGCGCTTTCCTTCTCCTGCAACCGCTTATGGATCTGCTCCTGGGCCTGGTAGACTTCGCCGCGGGCCGCGCGTATGGCGGCTTCGTACTCGGCGGCTTTTGCGGCGGCGCGTTCCAGGCTCTCTTTGGCGAGCTTACACGCGCCCTCAGTGGCCAGATATCGCTGGTGCAACACCCTCCCCAAAGGCTTGAAGAACATGTTCTTCAGATAGAAGTGGAGCAGGACGACGAGAAAAAAGGTGGGCACCGCTTTCAGCAGTATTTCGCCTAGTTGGTGCAGCGTGGATTCCATGAGTTTTCAAGGAAAATGAGTTGGCGGTCTAAGAAGTCTAGAGTAGCATCCCGCCGAAACGTCAGTCAACCTCCGCTCCGGTCCGCTCCGCTCCGCTGGGCTTTATCCAGCATCATCCAGCATCGACCAACGGCTGAAGCCAAAGCCGGTCAGCGCAGCGCCATCCGAATCCCACGTGCCAACGGTCCGCTTTGAGTCGAGCAATCTCCTGATCAGAGAATTCGGACTCTTCCATAGGCAATGACAGTGCTGGATTCCACACCACGCGCTCCCCGCGGGCGACCATCTCCCGCTTCAACTCGACGGCTCTCTCCTCGTCTGCGTCGTAGCTTGTCCTGCACGGCCCAGATTCGACCGGATAGACCCTGGGGTTTCCTGCTGCGCTCCCATCAGCGCGTGCAGGTCCAGATGGTGGGCGCGATCCAGTGCCAAGGTGCGGGCTTACGCCGCCGGCCCCGACTTCATCGGTTTGTCCTTCAGGAATTACGGATTGGAATATAACAGGATGTAACCCAAAGTTGCTCCTGCCGGGGTCCCGTTTAATTACGCCGGACCATCCGGACGGATTGCTAGCACCCATGGTTTCGGCGAGGGTAGCCATTGCCGGAGCCGCCGGCAACGATGAGTTCGCCGTTGGCGGTGATTTCGACGAGGGTGCTGTCGGCGAGGTTGGAGCCGGGGCCGTGGATTTTAAGGGGTGAGACCGTGTTGTCCGGGGCGGCGATCACGGTTGGGCCGGTGGCGAGGCCAGGAGCTAGGTGGGGCGTCTGGCTCGCCGAGGTGCGGGCGTAGGCAGCCTGCGGATCGCTGCCTTGCTGGAGGCAGGTGCCCCAGAGGTGGATGTCGCCAGTAGTACAGTCGTCACCGTTGGCGGCGAACTGGCGAACGGCGACCCACAGGCCGGTTTGGCCGGCGGCGAGCGTGCCGGTGATCTTGAAGCGCTGCCAGGCACCTGGTCGATTATGGCGGCGCTGGATCTGCATGACGGGCACGTAACGGCGCGCGTCGAGGACAGCCAGAAGCGTGGAGTTCATCGCTTTGCTGAAGGATCTGGACATCCGCTATCGGCCAGAATGTACGATTCGACTAATCATGGACAACCACTCATCGCACATCTCGAAAGAGACGCGCGCCTACTTGGCGACGCGCCCTAACCGGTTCAAATACGTGCTGACGCCGGTGCACGGCTCCTGGCTGAATATCGTGGAGACTCTGTTTGGCAAGATGACGCGAACGTTCCTGTGAGGAATCCGGGTGAAATCAAGGGAAGAACTCAAGGAACGCATTCTCCTGGGAATCGCCGTAATCAACGCGATGCCGGTGGTCCATCGCTGGAAGGCGTTCGACGCCCTAGAGAAGCCTCCATGAAAGAGGCCTAATTAATCGGATATATTTTAGTGAAACGATATAGTAGGTTGTGCGTGGGCTGGCCGCACAGGCTGCCAGACAATCCAGCTATCTTTGTAGGCGGTGGCAATACGTTCCGGCTCCTGAAGACCGTTGAGGATAGCGGGTTGCTGGATCAGATCCCGCAGAAGGTACGCGGTGGGATGCTGTACATGAGATCGAGCGCTGGAGCGAACCTCGCCTGTCCCACCATCAAGACCACCAACGACATGCCGATCGTGCAGCCGGCGCATTTCAATGCCTTTGGTCTGGTGAGTTTTCAAATCAATCCGCACTACATCGATGCCGACCCGAACTCGAAGCAAATGGGAGAGACGCGAGAGAAGCGGCTCGCCGAGTTCCACGAGGAAAACAACCTGACAGTTATTGGATTGCGCGAGGGCTCGTGGATTGCCGTGGACCAAGGCCGGGCCACCCTGCACGGCGAAACGGGCGCAAAGATCTTCGTCAAAGGCGAAGCCCCTGCGGAGTGGGAGAGGCAAACCGACCGACCGGCGTGAGCAGTTCTTTCGGCCGATCGTACGGGGTCGCTGCTGACCGTCGATGGCGGGAGCCGTTGGTGAATGCGATATTCCCGTGCTTCGCTATTGCCCTGGGATTCGCTGCGCTCCTCGTGGTCCTGTGGCGGGCAGGACTATGATCTGGGCGCTGGTGATTGCGGTGACGTGCGCATTAAGAATCCCAGAGTGTCGGCAGCCCAAGAAATCCGAGCAGTACTCTTCGCTTTGGCAGCCGTGCGACGAGCTGCGCCATAACAAGCTATTCCTGCGCGTGCGCCCCGACACCAGCGAAGAGGCACGACAGGCAGTAATTGACGAATGGTATCGCGGGTTGCTCAAACAAACCGCCGCACCATTGATAGCCCAGTGGCCGGCGCTGATCGGCGAAAAAGTCAAACGCGTCTTCGTGCAGCGGATGAAGACGCGGTGGGGGAGCTGCAATCACCGCGCGGGCACCATAGCAACGGCGTGCTGAGCTTGGACGATACTAAGGAACCCACCGCCAACCCAGTAACCAGCAAACATCCGGCGGCGATCGTTTCCAACGCTAGCGTATCACTATTACCGCAGCTGCCGTTGAGAGGACCGAATTACCAACTTGCGCATCCTTACCGTAACGCAGTCGTGTGGCGAGTCGGGTGTGATTCGGCTCGATTGCTATTGGGCGTGGCTATTTGCCGTGGTAGACAGGCGACACGCACCCAGCGGCTGGGAGCCGCGCAAGCCCCGGCCCGGTTGTCATATAATTTCCGGACAGCTCTTTCTTCGGAGGAAACCACAACATGCGTAGGCTGCTCCTGTTCGCGCTACCCTTGACTGTCTTAGCTCAACCCACGCCGCCGACCGGGTTCTGGCAGGCCACCGGACGTCTTGCCGAGGCCCGGGCAGGCGCCTGCGCCGTCGCCCTCAACGACGGCACCATCCTGGTGGCCGGCGGTTCCTCGGCGGCCGCCAGTCTCGCCTCCGTCGAACTGTATCAGGCCGAGGGTGTGTTCACCCAGGGGACGGCGATGCAGACCGGCCGGTCGGGACACACTTGTACCTTGCTTGCCGATGGCCGCGTCCTGGCCGCCGGAGGCGACGATGCCGGCCAAGGGTCGGCCGAATTGTACGACCCGGTGGCCGCCACCTGGACTCTCATTCCTGGCGCGGGAATCGCGCTGAACGGCCACACCGCCACCCTGTTGCCTTCGGGTTCCGTGCTCCTGGCCGCCGGCGCCGGTCTGGTTTACTTCGACGCCCAGGCCGGCGCGCTCTACCCCCTGGCCTCCAGCCTTGCCACCAGCCGCAAGAGTTTCGCCTCCACGCTGCTCGCCGACGGCCGCGTCCTCATCACCGGCGGTCAGTCCGACTCCGCAGTTCTCAACAGCACCGAGATCTTCGACCCCTCCGACTTCTCCGTCTCGCCCGGACCCGCCATGAACGTCGCCCGCGCGGAACACTCCGCCGTCCTTCTCGACGACGGGCGCGTGGTCGTCATTGGCGGCCTCTCTTCCCAGGGAGAGACCAATACCGCGGAACTCCTGGATGCCGCCGCGGGCGCATGGACGCTGGCCCCCGGCACCATGCGGGACGCCCGGCGCCGCCACCTCTCGGTGTTCGTTCCCGGAAACGGAGGGGTTCTCGTCGCCGGGGGCATTTCCGGCGGCCAGTCACTCGCCTCCACGGAACTCTTCCAAGCGGATTCCTCCACCTTCCACGACTACGGCGACCTCACTCAGGGCCGCAGCGCCATGGCGGGTGCAATCGTCGGAAGCGGGCAGATCATCGCCATCGGCGGCCTGAACAGCAGCGGCCCTCAGGCCGCCTGCGGCCTCACCGCCGTGCCGGTCATCACCTTCAATTCGTTCGCCACCTCAACCGTGGCCGCACCGTCGTTCGTTCACCCAGCGACCATTTTCGCCAGCGGCCACGGCTTCGGTGCAACAGACACGGCGGGAGCCGCAACCTTCAGTACCGCCGCCCCCGGAACGCGCTTCGCCGACGCCAGCTCCCGCCTCATCAGTCCCAAAATTCCGATGAGCGCCGTTTCCGCCGGCGGCAACGGATTCGCGGGCGCGCAGATCGTGACCACCCTGGCTTCCGACGTGGGAAAGCAGGTGCAACTCTCCGTCCGCGGATCCTCTACGGGCTTCGGCGCCACCACCACAACCACCGTAAAGAGCGCGGTCACGTTGTCGTCTGCCACCCCCCGAGGGGTCTTCACCGGCCAATCGCTGAACTACTCCATCACCCTGACGCCCAACGTCGATGCGGGTCCCCTCACCGGTCAGGTCCAGGCCCAGATCAGCCCGGGCGGCTCGGTTTTCGCCGTCGCTGCTCCCGTGGTTGCCTCGCAGGCGCTCCCCGGTACAACGTCCGGACCGGTTACGATCACGCTACCTATTCCTTTTGCCACGGTCGGAGCACAGGCGGTACGCATCACCTATATGGGGGATGCAAAATACGCCGCCTCCGTGACCACCTACTCCGTTCAGGTATACAGCCGGACACCTCTGGTAACGTTTTTGCTTCCGGCGACTGGTATTATCCCCGGCGTTCCTGCCTCCCTGATTGTGAGGGTTACCCCGGATCTCTCCTGCCAAAACTGCATTCCTGATGGTCCTCCCCTTCCCCTGCCGGACAATGTTCCCTTACCCACCGGTTCAATTAGCTTCTCGGCAAACGGCGTCGCCAGTGGCACAATTCCTCTGATGGCCAGCAAGTTGGCAAGCAGTGCGACAGTAAGCCCGGTCACCGCGAACAACGCGGGGTCCTTGACGCTCGGCGCGGCATACGGCGGCGACTCGTTTTACACGGCAGCCTCGGGATTCCTTACCGTTGTGCCGCAGAAGGTGTCCACCAGTGTCTCGGTATCCGGACCCTCGATCCTGTTCACCGGCCAGGCGGGAGACTTCGACGTGACCGTGACGCCGGCAGCCCCTGCGACGCCGATGGGCGGCAACATCACTGCCTCGGTCTCCGCCGGCGGTATCGGATCTTCGACCAGCGCCGGCTCGGTGGCCGTCGGCAACCTTAGCCCGCCGGCCACCCGGCGGCTGACCTTGCCCTTCGCCTCGGCCGGAATCTCGACTCTTACCTTCGGCTACACGGGCGATTCCACTTATGCGGCCTCGACCTCGCCGGGGTTTCGCGTGAACGTTTTCGGCCGCGGGGTCACCTCGTTCCTGTTGCTCTCACCCGCTCAGCCGGTCGTGGGATCGCCGGTCACCATCACCGCCGCCATCTTCTCGCTGGCCGTCTGCGGCTCGGCCTCCACCTGCGATCCGATCTCGAACACCATCAACCTTGGCCAGCAGAACATCCCCACGCCCTCGGGTACGGTGGCGTTCCAGCTCAACACCGGCACCATCGCCACAGCCACACTAACTGGCAGCAACCGCCCCGGCGTGGGTCTGGCGACCATCACGTTCACGCCCACCGCCACCACACCCCTTCAGTTCTCGCTGGCCTACTCGGGGGATTCGTTCTACACGTCCGGAACCACGCTGCAAACCGTGACTCCCGTGCCGGCGCCCACAACGCTTAGCTTCGTGAACCCGCCCGCCACGTACGTCTGCGGAGGCGTCAACGTGTTCACCACCAGGCTGACCTTCCCCGCACTTATCGGCCTCACCAACCGCACCGTGACGTTCGGGACGCTGAGCGCGGGCGCCTTTTCCCCGATCCAAACGTTCACTTCGGGCGGAGTGTTTTTGTCCACGGGCACGTTGGTCCCCGACGCATCCACGCCCGGCCAGGCGACGGCGGCCGGGGTTCAGGTGCCGCTAAACGCTTCCATCACGCAGTTGGCCGCGCGCTTCACCGGGGACTCCAACCTGAAGGCCGCGCCCGATGCGATCATTCCGCTCGCAATGCAGAAAATACTCCCGGCCAACTCGCTGCGATCCAGCCAGGGGACAACCGCTACTGGCGCGGTGACGTTCACGGCCACGTACCAGCCCTCACCGCTTTCCAGTTGCAGAACGCCGACGCCCACCGGCACCGTTCAGTTCTTCGACAGCACTCTACTGCTGAACGTGGTCCCCCTCGATGCGAGCGGTGTGGCGGCGCTCACGACCTCCCGGCCGGCGGGGTCAAGGGGGATCTCAGCGGTGTACTCGGGCGACGCGTTCTATCTGCCCCTCACGCTGACGCTGAACATGACGTTCCAGTAAACATTTTGATGCGGTCGCGCTCCCAGTCCAGGGCAGCGTCGCGTGTAGCGGCGGGACCGACGACCGTCATGCTACCAGCTCGGCAACACTGGCCATGGCGACCGCGGGCAAGGGAGAAGATGATCGTCATGTCACCGGCGGCGTCATCGCCGCGCTTAACTACTGAAGCGGGGCCGTTCTTCTTTCGAACAGCGCAGTCCGAGGCAGTGGACGCAGCGGTTTTGGCGGACTGGATCACCAGTCTCCGCAAGCAGCGGGTGGGCATCGTGACGGCCGACAGTGGGGGCGAATCGTTTGTTTGTTGGGCGCCGGAGACGTTCCCAGAGGTTCGAGAGAGCATCGACCGCCCTCCGACGCTAGAGCAAGGGCCGTCGTTTGGAGCGACCACTGATTACGAATCGTTGAGCCGTTGAGGCTAAAGGACTTAGTCGGACTGTAGGTAATTGATACCGGTGGGAAGCTTGCGAACTCGAACTGCAAACGCCACCGCTGCTCGACAGCCTACTCTTCGGGCCTGCGCTTTGGATTCGCGTTGCTTCAGAACCTGCTCCTGCCCTACTCGACCGACGCGAGCAGCACCGGAGCATCTTGGAGCATTTTGCTCCAAGGCGAGCAATTAGCATCTTGGCTTCGACATGGCCTTTCCGCTTTGATTTACTTGCATTACATTCCCGGAACCGTAAGAACTCTAAGAAGCCGGAATAAACCCGGGAAGGCAAATAGGATAAACATGAAAACGAGAATCAATCTTGTGCTAATGCTCGCAGTGGCGCTAACGCTGATTGGCGCCGCGCTGACGATGGCCACACCGGCCGGGGAGGCTCCGCCCCGGCCGCAGGGCCCGTGTGACATCTACGCCGCCGCCGGCGACCCCTGCGTGGCCGCCCACAGCACCACGCGCGCGCTGTACGCCTCCTACACCGGCCCGCTCTACCAGGTCCTGCGGCAGTCGGACGGCAAGACCTTGGATATCGGCGTCGTCCAGCCCGTCGCGTTGCCGTTCCCGGATGCGGGCGGATACGCCAACGCGGCCGCGCAGGACGCGTTCTGCGCCAACACGTACTGCTGGATCACCAGCATCTACGACCAATCCCCCAAGCACAACGACCTCATCCAGGCGCCCCGCGGCGGCTTCAGCGGCCCCGCCATGGGTGGGTTTAATAATCTCCCGGTTGCCGACATGGCGCCGATTACGATCATGGGCCACAAGGCCTACGGCGTCTTCATCGCGCCGGGCTTGGGCCTCCGCCAGAACGACGCGAAGGGCACCGCAGTCGACGACCAGGCGGAAGGGCAGTACTGGGTCATTAACGGCCGGCACTACAACTCCGGCTGCTGCTTCGACTATGGCAACGCCGAGATCGACAGCCGCGACGACGATAACGGCACCATGGAAACCACCTACTACGGCAACGCCACCGCCTGGTATCGCGGGACCCCTCCCGGCCCGTGGATCATGACCGACCAGGAGAACAACCTGGTCGGTTGTGTCAACCCTGATGGATCCAAACTCTGCGTGAACCTGCCGAGCATCACGTGGCGATTCGTGACCGCGATCGCCAAGGGCGAACCGCACCACTGGACCTCCATGGGCGGCGACGGGCAGCGGGGCGCCCTGTCGGTCATGTTCGACGGACCACGCGTCAACTCCACCTATGACCCGATGCGCAAGCAGGGGGCCGTCCTCCCGGGCAACGGCGGCGCTAACAGCGTCGGCTCGCAGGGCACCTTCTATGAAGGCGCGATGACGGCCGCAGGCACCTTCCCGGCGGACGCCACCGACCAGCTGGTGCAGGCTAACGTCGTCGCTGCCAAGTACGACGGCCGCGGTTGAGCCTGGCGCCGGCGTCGGCAAACGCCACTCCGCCAGGACTCCAGACGTTCTCATCGGGATCCTCGCAGGACACCACCGTGACGTTCACGAATACCACGGGGGCGCCCGCGGCGGGCGTCAAGTTGAACATTTCCGGCCCAACAAGCAGTGGACCTCCGGCCTTCAGGAGCTTTCTTCGTTCCATTGCTCCCCCGAACCCGATTCGCACCGCGCGTTTTTGAAAAGGAAAAAGAAAAAAGGAATCAAGGGAACACTTCCCGGGCGCACCGAAATCCGACGACTTCGTCCTGGAACTCCAGAGGGACCAAGCCCCGTTGCGCCGCGCGCAGATTCTGTTCATCGTGTCCCCACGAGCCCCCGGGCACAAGCCGAAACTTTCCTTCTTCCGGCCCCCGGGGATCTCTCGCGGGGCTATCCACCGGCAATGTTCGGTAGCTGTAGTCCCAGTCCGCCACCCACTCGCTCACATTGCCAGTCATGTCGTGCAGCCCCCAGGCATTCTGCGGAGGAAGCTTGGTCACGAACGTAGTGCCTTTGTGTCTCTGTCCGTAGTTCGCACGGTCGGGGGTGATCTCATTTCCCCAGGGATACTTCAGTCCAGCCTTGCCTCCACGGGTGGCATACTCCCACTCGGCCTCGGTCGGCATCCGCCCGCCAGCCCACTCGCAATATACGTTTGCATCGTGCCAGCTAACATTCACGATCGGATGAGCTTTTTTCATCCACCCAGGATTGAAGAGTGGCGGCTCGGGCATTTCGCGACCAGTGTCCTCTGTGAACCGCTTGTAGGCCGCCACCGTCACTGGCGTCTTGCCGAGCCAGAAGCCTTTGCTGATTAGCACCGGATGCTGTGGCTTCTCGCCCGCTAGCTAGACTCCTTACCCAAGAGATTGTAATGTAAATGAGTCAAGTTTTCAGGCGACGAGTTTTTCCTCCTCGCAGCAGCGGTCAATCTCAGTCTGGAGACGATTAAAGGCGGCGCGAAGAGGGGAGTCTCCGGGTGGACCAGCGGGCATGATCTCGGCGAGTTTTGGACGCAACAGCCGTGCGTACGTGCGGGTGAAGAAGAGAGCAATGCGCAGTCCTGCCGGCGTAACGTCATAGCGATGGCTTTTCGGGATGCGTTGGATGAGCCCGTGCAGACGAAGGCGGCGCGGTCGTAGGTCATCCGACCGACGGGGTAGTTGGCTGGGTCGAGGCCCAGCAGTTGAGCCAGCAAGGCTCGCATTTCCTGATTGGTGAAGCCCCGCAGTTGGAAGCTGAACAAGACCAGCACGCTGAGCAATGCCTGCACACGCGCATCGCCGAACTGTAAAGCTGAGGCCCGTTGTCCTGCTACTTCGATGGGACGGACCACCTTCTCAAACGCGTCTTCGCCAATCGAACAAT
>JAIQFL010000506.1 GCA_020073365.1 Terriglobia bacterium
CTACCGCTTGGGCGCCAGTCCGGAGGGGGCCAACGATCGCGGCGCTTTGGCCACGCGGAAGCAGCCAACTGGCTAGGAAAAGATCAGGGCAATAGGGAGAGAGAGGTGGTGTTGCTGGGGGCGTGCCTCCACAGCCATCCTCAAGAACTCAAATCCAGGACTTCGTCGGACATTAACTTATTGAGGGCCAAAAATGGTCTTGACAATGGGGTCCACTTTACCCCAGGAATCGCGATTTCGAACCCAGTCTCCATAAGCTTGGCAAATGTCGATTGACAAGCGCAGAACGCGGCCCAATTCGAACCGGGGAGAAGCCAAGCAAATCAAGCAATCTTAGTTTCAATCGGTTACGATACTAACGGCGACAGCGGAGCTGTCAACCGCCCCATCCGACACCAGGATTCAATCTCCAACTCTAGCGAGGCTCCGCCTCAGACCGACGAGTCTTGTTATGATGCGTCGTATCGTAGCATGACGGCTGATTCGGAATCGGCGCCTGCCAATTCATGTGCGGTATATCTGGTCGCGCTAAGGAGGGTAACGGGAGCGGTGAGTAAGCGGCGCGACTCATGGACGACAAGCGGCAGAAGAACCAAGTCCGGTATCCCGGACCAACAGCAGATCTCCCGAGGTAAGCTCGACCGCTTTCCGCACGCAACCGCCGGATTTACAACCAGTGCCTTTGATGGATATGGA
Source organism: Terriglobia bacterium (assembly GCA_020073365.1). Lineage (GTDB taxonomy): Bacteria > Acidobacteriota > Terriglobia > Bryobacterales > Bryobacteraceae > JAIQFL01. Next base: position 697 of record JAIQFL010000506.1, read on the forward strand.
CTTCGCGATCACATGCCCGCTCGTCCGGCACCGTATGCCTCAGATCCGGTTCTTGTACGTCGGCTCGCACGTTTGCTCCAGGCTTCTTTCAGACCCCACCTCACGGCGACGCCCTTGCCCTTCGCTATTACTTCACCTCCATCAGGTTGTGAAGGGGACTTACACCCCTAAGCAGTAACGAACATGCTCTGCACACATGAGGAACGCCGGGCAAAAGCGGCCCGGCGATCTTTCGCGTTGGATCGCCCAAGCTCCTCTGAGACTTCACCAAAGAAAGGGAAGGGGAATCCAAAACAAAACCCTCTGATGGAGACGTGGTCGTCTGGTTCAGAGGGTTTGTTGCCGATGCTTTCTTCGGAGCCAGCCCCGTCGTCGCCTCGGCCTTGGGCATCCGCTTGGCGCGACCCCTTACGGACGCGACAATTCTAACACGCACTTCCCGCCAGCCTGCTGCATTTGGTGAATCCGTCTGGCGTGCATCGTGGCCAAGGTGGTTTCACCTCTCAGGAAGGGGGAAACCGTCGAGGTCCAGCGTATGGCGCCGGAAGATGCCTGCTCCGCCGATATGCTCGTGCCGATCCGCTGGCAAGGCAAAACCATGGCAGCCCCGCTGTCACAACCGGAGGCGGTTGATCCCGACGACTCGACCGCCGACGCCATTGCCGACTGGCATTACTGGGTAGGCCAGGGCTACTGTTCTGACCTACGCACCCTTACCGAGAGCTCACGGAACTTCGGCTTAGAACAAGCCTTTCGGCGCTAGCTAGTAGCCGCTTTTCCGGGTTCAAGCTCAAGCTGCGTGACCCCCGCGTTCCTGCTGCTCTCCAAATGAAGCCTGCCCCTACTTTGGGCCTGGCCGCAGGAGTATTGGGGTCACCCCTTGTAGGCTGACCCGCGCGTGTACGATCTGCCGCTCGGTGTTGTCATAGGCAGCAAAGACGAGCTGCCCGCCATCCGTGAACCGAAAGTCGAGCGGCCCGTTAAAGTCGGCGGTTGCCTTCTCCCGTTCACCATAATGAAGTGTCGACGGCGAGCACTACCCGCCCCGGCTTCGGCATCGTAGGCCACGTAGCGCCCGTCGCTGCTCACACGGATCTGGCCGATGGCGAGAAAGGCCTGGGACAGCTTCTCGTTGCCGGACATCAAGACGGTACCGCCTGACGCCGGCGCAGAATATATGACGCGCTCCCTGCCGGGCACGAACACCGGGTCTTGCAGCCATCGAAACACGGCGATGCCTTCTTGTGGTCGACCCAAATGCACCACGATTTGCTCTGACGCGCCTTGTAGGCAAGGTGCTTGCCGTCTGAGGGTCTGCATGCGCGCGCCGAGCTCGTCGAAGTCGGGCGAGAGCTTGTCGCCGCTTCCCGAGTAGACGGCCCAAAGCTTGTCGGTCTGGGCGCCGTAGACTGGACGGCCGTCGGCACCGAAGACGGGCGCCGTCACGCCCACGAAGTCTCGCGTGACCTTGTCACTGCCCTGGTAGATCGCCCACATGTTGCCCGCGCGGGCGCCGAACGCTACCGTCGTGGTCCCAGGGACGAAGCTCAAGCGGTCGAGAATGAAGTCGAACGCGGCACTCGCGATCGCGCCGTCGACGCCCACATAGGCGCGCGAACGTTGGTTCTCAAACGTCCCCACCGTGTGAGCCACGATCGGGGCTGTGGGATGCCAGACGGGATCACCATCCGCCGTCTACTCGCAGATGCAACGCGATCATCGAGCAGCAGTCCGCCATACGCCTGGTTGTCGACGACGTAACTAATGGCACAAGCCACGCGTCCACCGTCGGGACTCACCGCCGGGCGCCGCATGCCGTAGAAGGACTTCAGCGTTGGCAGAATGTTCTTGTAGAGCACGTTGCGCCTCTCACTGACTGAGTACGGCATGCTGCTCGTTTGCGTAAACCTCTCTGCCCGGACGACGTAGAGCACGTCGGCGAGGTTGGGGCTCAGCACGACATCGCCCACGGTGCCAGAGAACGATATCTCCTCGACCTCTGACATAGGAAAGGTGACGGGGAAACGCTGTACGATCTCGACCTGACGCGCCAAAGACGAGCCCTGGGGCGCCGTGAACGCGATGGTGAACGGCAATAAGGCGAGACTGACCAGGACGGCGGCACTGCGGCAGGCGCAACGAGCAGTCATGATGTTGCCCCGTTACTTGGCGCCGGCGGCGGTGAGCAGCGCGATCATTTCCTGGCTCTTGCGCGCCCGGGCACACGCCAAGACCGAGGCGCCGTTCGCGGTGAAGTTAACGTCTGCGCCGGCGGCGATGAGCAGCTTGGCGAAGTCGGTCGCGTTGAAGAAGGCGGCCTGCCACAGCGCCGTAACACCGTGGTCGTTGACGGCGTTGACGTCGCTGCCGGCGGCGATGAGCAACTTGACGGTCTCGATGCTGCCACTGAGCATGCCACTGAACATGGCGAGTTTGAGGGCTTGGCTACCGTATGCCTTGACGTCTGCGCCGGCGGCGATGAGCAGCGTCACGCCCTCGACGCCGTTCTTCACGGTCGCGGCCGCGATAAGGGCCGTCCAGCCGTCGCGCTTCCAGTTGACGTCTGCGCCGCGCTGCAACAGGAGCTTGACCGTCGCCACCCGGCCGTACGAGGCCGCGTAGAACAATGGCGGTCGGCCGAGGTCATCTTTGGTGTCGACATCCATCCCGGAGTCAAGGAACTTGGCGACTGCGACTGTGTCACCCTTCTTGGCGGCTTCGCAAAGCGTTTTCGCGAAGCCGAGTGCGCTCGTCGCGAGCACGAACGAGAGAACGAATGAGAGAACGCGAAGTCCTTTCATAATCAACCTCGCTTAGTCCGAAGACAAGCGCACTGTCCTGTGATCAACACCGGCGCCGTTGCCGAGAATCGCCGCTGCCGGGCTTCTGCACGAAAAGGCGACCCAGGAGAAAAAACTCCTCCTGTGAAGCCGATCGCGGGATACGTTGCACGAGCGCCGCCGGCTTTGGCAAGGAGTCCGGCTAGTGCAGATACTGTTTTGCTAGGGAAGTTTGCGCCTTTCGGCATTCTATCTGCGCAAATGCTACCTGGGTGTAAATAGGGAGACGCCATTTTGAGGTTTTTCCTTTCATTTTTGTTCACTTATTCCCTCTGAAGGCAGAGGTCCAGCGCTTTCTCCAGGGAAGTTGAGTTACGCTTCCGTTCGACCCACTGCATGGTCCATGTCCCCGATCCTCTCAACCAGCTCGGCTCCCCATTACCGTCATGGAGTAGTGGCGATCCTTAGCTCAACTTCCTTCTGACCACGAAAGCTGAGGCCAACTTGATCACAGCCTTTCGGGGCTTCAACGATGTATTTCGGGAAGCGGTATGAAGTCGGAGGCTGGTCCGAACGCGACTCGATTATCACTGCAATATCTTTGACCTTGGCCCTTTCGGATCTCTCAATGAAATCGGGATGGTCCTTAAATCCAACAGCCGTTATTGGAAGCGTCTTGCCATTCCATCGTATCTGGATGTCTGCTACGGAAAATCGTTTTCTGCTGTTCGATCTATTGTCAACTGCTAACTTAAAGCGAATCAGGAGAGTTCCTTCACTCGCAGTCACTGTGGATAATGTGCCGTTCACATACGCTGGAAAGGCAACTGCACTCCCCACCGGACCCGCATACACTATGAACGTATCGTCTTTTCCGACGAGGTAGTCGAATTGACCCGTTCGGGTCGGTTGAGGTTTCGCCGCAGTCTCGCCCAACTTTGGCACAGCAGGTGGAAGTCGGTCCGCGTTGCGGGTACGCACTGCCAAACCCCTGCTACCGCAGAACTTACAGAGCGTCATCACGAGATCTCCGCTGCGGTCCAAGTCGAAACCCCAAGAGAGAGCCGGCCCTTCGGTTTCCCCCGCTGTCCACACCCACGATCCAGTCGTCTTCAACAACGGTGTGGGAGTTCTATCTCTTTCGTGTTCGTACAAGCCGCGGAGTTCTTCTTTCGTCGGCATGCGCCAGCCTCCGCCCGCGATCGAGAGACCTTCCACCCACGCGCGGGCTTCCTCCCTGGTGGTCCGCCGATCCGGTCCTGCGATCCACTCGAGGTTCGTAGTCTTGTCGTATACAATGTTGTCATCGCATTGAACGTAGCGCTCTGATTGCGGTGCGGCCAGAGTTGTCTGGGCCATATTTGTCCCCATCCCCAGCAAGACCAACACGCTCAGTGGGAGGCTTCGGCACAGGTCACAGCAAATAGTCATGACTAATCTCCTTTCTGTCTGTACTAGATTACAGTCCCTGAATAGAAATCTTACGTAAGTGCTTGCCTCTTCGATTTATGGTGATCATGCCTACACGTCTCATTGCGCAAGTCGCTCACGCATTTTGAGCACCAGCGGGTGGCGCGGGGAGAGTTTCAGCGCTTTCTCCAGGTAAGTTGACGCACGCTCCCGCTCGCCCCACTGGATCGCGATCTCCGCCGCCACGAGAACCTCGGGGCTGCCCGCGCTCAATTCGTCCATCAAGGCTACGTAGGCGTCGACGTTCTTCCACTTCTCCCGCGACGCGGATACCGCGGCGAGAATAGCCAGCGCCTGGAGCCGCGCAGTCGGGTCCGTCGCCTGGCTCTCCCATACCTCGCTGGCGATTTTCTCCGCCAGGTCGTGGCGGACCGTTACCAGCTCCCAATGCGCGGAAGCGATGCGGACCGCCGGAAGGTTGGCATCCAGCGCTTGCCCCCCCCTGCACCCAGGGCTTGGCGGCCAGAGTCCGTCCCTGCGCCAGTTCCCGCTGGAACGGGCGTGTATAGGCCAAGTTGCATATCACCATAGATCGTCTATCTAGGTCGTAGTCCCGCAGCCGGTGCACTCTAGGTCTCAGTTCGCCGACTGCTTTGGACCCTTCCAGGTCGCAAGTATTCATCTCGTCAAACCTTAATCGTTGAAAACGGCACTGCCCACTATTCCTTGGTCGAGCGTCCATATGCCGCTCGAATTGATGCCTACAGATGCACTGCTTGTTCCACAGAACGCCTCGTCTGCGGGTATCGCAGACAAGTCACTCGTGAGTAAGAACACCATAGAGGGCGGCGTCGGTCCCACTACAGACCCAGAATTGCAAAGCTTTTTTCGCACGCTACCTTATGTCACGCGGACCGCAGGCGTTAGGTGTTTCAGCCTCGGAATGGGCTATTACATTCAACAGTTTCTCTGGCTGCAGTTCCCGGAGGTAGACGTAAAGGCATTGCCGCGCAGAGGCTCCGAGCTTGTTGTGCCAGACGGCTTTTCCGGTCCGACGAAACATCAGCGCTAAGGTCTCCCAGACGGCTTCTGGGACGTCATGCTCTTTGAAGATCTGATTAAGATTTGTTCCGTCGGGGGGTGTGAAGGATTGTCCCGCCGTGGGTAGTGTCTCTACAAATGTCCTCAGAGGCTGGCCAGGCGGCCAAAAGAGGGCAGAAACTGACACCGTGTGACCGGCTTGAAGACTGACACGGTACGTTTTTCCAACAAGATAGGGCCCGCCGTCATGCAGCTCAAAAATATATTCGTTCTCTCCGTCCGCCAGGAAGTACATCGGTTCACTCTTGTCCAACACAACATTTACTGCGAGTGACTGCGCCAATTAGTTGAGGGTCATTCACGACGCCGTGACCAACTTCTCCGCTGCCTTGCGGTGGCGTGGCCCTCCTGTCAACGTAGTGGGTGAACCAGACGCTCATCACGGTTCCAACACTCGCCTCAAGGAGGGCACTGTTTATGGTACAGGCTGCCAGCTTGTTCAATCAACTTCTGC
>JAIQFL010000507.1 GCA_020073365.1 Terriglobia bacterium
CTGCACGTAGAGCAGTACTCCCAGCAGATTGACCAGATACTCGCGGCCGGTCTGCGACTCTTTCCGATCAACGTCCAAGGCAAGACGGTAGTCCTGAAGCCCAATTTGGTGGATTGCATTCCTGGCAATGCAATCAATACCCACCCATTGCTGGTCCTCGCCGCGGCCGAATCGTTCCGTCGCTTGGGTGCCAAATCCGTGTCGGTGGCTGAGGGACCAGGACATCAACGCGATACACAGCTGGTTCTTTCACAAAGCGGTTATCAGCAGGGCCTTCGCAATGAGAAGATCAGGTTCGTTGACCTCAATCGCGACGAACTGGTTCGCACACCGCTACGAGCCAGCTATATGGGCATGAAGGACCTCTGGCTTCCGCGCACTGTCCTGGAAGCGGATTTCCTGGTCTCAATGCCCAAAATAAAAGCCCATCACTGGTCCGGCGTCACACTCAGCATGAAGAATATGTTCGGCGTAGTGCCCGGCGCAAGATACGGATGGCCGAAGAATATTCTCCACTGGAAAGGCATTCAGGAGAGCATCCTCGATCTATGCGCAACCGTTCCGGTCCGTTTCGTTATCGCCGACGGTATTGTGGCAATGGAAGGGAACGGTCCCCTTAACGGCACCCCTCGTCCTCTGGGAAAGATTGTGCTTGCAGACGACCCGGTGGCTGCCGACGCGGCCTGTGCACTGTTGATGGGATTCGAACCCGGCCGCATCGTTCACATTCACGAGGGCTCAAGGTTCCTGGGCAACTCTTCCCCTGCACTCATCGACCAGGTGGGAGAAGCGCTCATTCCTCCTACGACTCCATTCCAAGTGGTTCCGGAGTTTCAATATCTTCATGCACTGATGCAAACGAATGGGGCTGATCCCCCACGAGTCAGCCCCGCAACCCACTTGCATTAGTTTGGTAGCAATTTGGTAGCAAACAGCGACGTCTACGCCGGTTTTAGCCGACTCCGCCGGTCATAAGGCCCTTTAATATCAATGGCCGGCAGGTTCTTGACTTCCATGGCATGGAAGAGGTCATCGGTTCGAGCCCGACCAGGTCCACCAATTCTTTAAGGTCTGCAACAAGTGGGTCGCCCAACTATGACGCAGCGTGTGCGGCGTAACGCGTTTGCTGATGCCAGCCCGACGCGCGGCCCCGCTACATGCGATCCAGACGGTCTTGTCCGAAATCGGCTGATCGAGTCTGCGGCCAAGAGTGCGTGTGGGGAACATGTATAGCTCCGGCTTGCGCCAGCGCCAGTACTCGCGCAGGGTTTCTAGCAAGGCTGGACTCAGAGGCAAATCACGATCTTTACCGCTCTTGCCCGCCACCACACGGAGGATCATCCGCTAGCTATCGATGTCGCTGACTTTGAGACGAGCCAACTCGGAGCGTCGCATGCCGGTGCCGTACAGCGTCATCAGCAGCGTTCGTCGAAACAGAGTCCCGGCCGCATTGATCAGGCACGAGACTTCCTCCCGGCTGAGCACCGTCGGTAGCCGGCGCCGGTACCGGTAGGCCCCAGGCGGCGGAGGTCCACCTCCTCCCGCCCGCTCAATCCCAACTGCACCAGTTTTGGCCAATTGATCCCGCTCCCGAGTCGGCGTATGTTCTGCGCATCCAGTGGAGGCAGTATGCCCCAATACGAATTCTTCTGCCACGCGTGTTCGAAACCTTTTTCAAAGACGCTGACCCTCAAGGAGTATGAGGAAGGAGGCGTCGCATGCCCGGATTGCGGCAGCGACGATGTCGAACAGAGGCTGTCGTCGTTGTACGCGGTCACATCCAAGAAAAGCGCTTGAGATGCGTAACAACGGTTCTCCCCCGAGACGGGCGGGCGAGCGTTCAGTAATCGCCAACCGCCATCAAGAAACAAGGAGTTTCGTCATGGCCAAAGATGCGGCCCGCAAGACCCTCACAATGACTGGCGCCCAACCCAAAAATCTCGAAGAACAGATCCGACAGCGCGCGTATGAACTCTACGAGGAGCGCGGCAGGGCAGATGGTCACGATCTCTATGATTGGCTGCATGCTGAGGAGGAAATTACCCAGCAGAAGGCCAGCACCGTCGCCGCGTGATCCCAAGCAGAAGTTAGCGTCGACGTCCGGAAGCCCGGGGCCGCCGCCACTCACGACCGAGGGGGCTGGAAGTACCTTGCGCGTTATAAGTGGTACTAGCCAACGTTGGCCGGCGCAGGATTAGGCCAGGCAAACCGCGGCGACATAGGTTCTTCCTTCCTCCCCTAAACGGTCGTGAGTTCACTAACTGCTGCCGGCTCAGGTGTTGCATTCTTCATTCCGAAGTGCCATCTCCAGATCTCGTAGATCGCCGGATAGACAACCAACTCAAGCCCGAAAGACGTAAAGATACCTCCCACCATCGGCGCCGTAATGCGCTTCATGACATCCGAACCTGTACCGGTGGCCCACATGATCGGAATCAATCCGATGCAGGTGGTGGCGAAGGTCATGAATTTGGGCCGCAACCGCTTGGCCGCACCCTGCACAATGGCCTCTTGCAAATCTCCCAGAGTCCGCATTCGCCCCTCGCGCTGAGCGCTCTGGTAGGCAAGGTCCAGATACAGCAACATGAAGACCCCGGTTTCGGCATCCACCCCCAGCAAAGCAATCAAGCCAACCCACACCCCGATGCTCATGTTGTAGCCAAGCAAGTACAGCAACCACACTGCACCGATCGCGGAGAAGGGCACTGCCAGGAAGACGATCATGGTCTTGGCCATCGAGCGCGTACTTACATAAATAAGAAGGATGATCAAGACGAGGGTGAGGGGCACGACCAGCCACAGCCGCTGGGTTACGCGCTGCGTGGCCTCGTGCTGGCCACTCCAAAGAACCGCGTAGCCCACTGGCAGCTTAAGTTCGTTACGCAGTACGCCGGCCGCTTCCTCGACGTAGCCGTTGGGATCGCGCCCCGTGATGTCGACATAGACGTAGCCGGTCAGTAGCCCATCTTCATCGCGAATCATCGAAGGTCCGCTCGCGGTGTGAACCGTGCCTAATTGCGACAGCGGTACTTGCTTCTGCCCGCCCAGGACCGGTACCAGCACGCGTCCAATGGCGTCGATGTCGGAGCGGAAATCGCGCATGTAGCGGACGTTGACCGGATAGCGCTCGCGCCCCTGGACCGCGGTGGTGACGTTCTCTCCTCCGATGGCGGACTGCAGCACCGCTTGCGCCTCATCCACGGTGAGCCCATAGCGCGCCAGTTCGTGACGGTTCCAGTTCACGTCCAGGAAATAACCTTGCCCGGTGCGCTCGGCGAAGACGGCACGCGTTCCCCGGACCGCCGGCAGCAGCGCCTCAATCTGCGACCCGATCTCTTCGATTTTGTTGGGATCGTCGCCGGAGACTTTGAGGCCCACGGGAGTGCGCACGCCGGTGGTGAGCATGTCGATGCGTCCTTTGATCGGCATGGTCCACGCATTCGAGACTCCGGGCAGATTCAGCGCTGCATTGAGCCGGCTGACCAGTTCTTCCGTTGAGATGTAGTCCGAAGTAAAGTGCCGGAAAAGCGGCTTCAACCACTCGGGAGCCCACGACGAATACCAGGTCGCCACGTGCCGCCACTGCGATTTCGGCTTCAACGTGATCACCGTCTCCAGCATGGAGAGTGGCGCGGGATCGGTGGACGTTTCGGCGCGTCCCGCCTTGCCCAAAACTCGGTCCACTTCTGGAAACTGCTTGATGATGCGGTCGGTGACCTGCAATAACCTTTGGGCCTCTGCGATGGAGATACCCGGCATCGTCGACGGCATATACATCAGCGATTCTTCATCCAGCGGAGGCATGAACTCCGAGCCTAAACTCAGATAGACGGGAACCGTCGCCAGCACCATGGCAAAGGCGCCGCCGATCACCGCCCACTTCCAGCGCAGCGACCAGTGCACGACCGGTTCATACCAGCGCATGAGCACCCGGCTGATCGCGTGGCGCTCCTCGGGGTGAACTTTGCCAACCAGAGCCATGTTGGCCAGGCGGCAGATCCAGGCAGGACGGAAAGCGTAGGCCCGCAGGCGGGTGATCCATAGTCGCAGCGCCGGGTCGAGCGTGATCGCCAGGCAGGCCGCAATCAGCATGGACAGATTCTTGGTGTAGGCCAGGGGCTTGAACATGCGGCCCTCTTGCGCCTCCAGCGTCAAGACCGGCAGGAAGGAGACCGCGATGACCAAAAGCGCAAAGAAGGTGGGACCGCCGACCTCCTTGACGGCACTGAGCACGGCTTCGCGATAGTCGGTGCGCCCTTCACGTTCCCACAACTCCAGTTTTTTGTGGGTCTGCTCGACCACGACGATCGCGGCATCGACCAGTTCGCCGAAGGCAATCGCGATGCCCGTCAGCGACATAATGTTGGCGGTGATGCCCAGCATGCGGAAGGGAATGAAGGAAAGCAGCACCGCCACCGGAATGGTGACGAGCGGAATGATTGCGCTGGGAAAATGCCAGAGAAAAACGAGGATGATGAGAACGACGGTCAGGATGACTTCGACCAGCGTCCATTTCACATTGCTGATGGATCGCTCGATGAGCACGGAGCGATCGTAGATCGGCACCACGCGGACCCCTTCGGGGAGCCCGGGCTCGATTTGCTTGATCTTTTGTTTAACTCTCTGGATAACGTCCAGCGCATTTTCGCCTTGGCGCATCACCACGATGCCCGCAACCGCTTCCCCTTGCCCATCGAGATCGCTGACCCCGCGCCGCAGGTCGGGCCCGAGCGTCACTTGCCCCAGGTCTTTCACCCGAATGGGGGTGCCGTTCTCATTGGATACGACTGTCTCCCCGAAGTCTTCGATGGAACGGGCATATCCGCGGCCGCGGATCATGTATTCCGTCCCGCCGAATTCCAGCAGCCGTCCCCCAGATTCGCTGTTGCCGGCGCGAATGGAGTCCGCCACTCGCGTGACCGAAATCCCGTAGGCCTGCAGGCGATTCGGATCGAGGTTAATTTGATACTGCTGGCCGAAACCCCCGAGCGGGGCAACCTCCGCCACTCCCGGCACCGCCTTCAAGTAGTAGCGCAACCGCCAGTCCTGATAACTGCGGAGATCAGCCAGGCTATGCTTGCCGGATGTGTCCACCAGCACGTACTGGAAGATCCATCCCAACCCGGTGGCATCAGGACCGAGCTCCGTCTTGACCCCCTGCGGCAAATTGGAAAGTGTTCCGGACAGATACTCCAAGGTACGCGAGCGTGCCCAGTAAATGTCGGTGCCATCTTCGAAGATGACGTAAACGTAGGAGTATCCAAAATCGGAAAAGCCGCGGACGGCCTTCACCTTCGGAGCGCCCAGCATCGCGCTCACAATCGGATAGGTGACTTGGTCCTCGATGACGTCGGGGCTGCGGTCCCAACGCGAATAGATGATGACCTGCGTGTCGCTCAGGTCGGGCAGGGCATCCAGAGGGACATGCGTCATCGACCACCAGCCAGCGATACAGCCGGCCAGCAGGACGGTAAACACTACGAACTTGTACTCCACGGAAAGATCGATAATGCGGTTGATCATGATTGCCCAACCGCGGCGCCACCCGCCACCTTACCGGCCTGTCGCATTGGTTCCGCCGCCCGCAGCTACACGGCCCGCTGCTTTCGCCAAATACTTGTCCGGGTTCTGGTCGAATTCCTTCTTGCAATGGTCAGAACAGAAGTAAAACGTCTGCTGCCCCACGTGGCTGACGCGGCCCTTGGCCTGCGCTTGCTTGGGATCTACGGTCATGCCGCAAGTCGGATCCTTCACCCCCTCGGTCGCCGCGGCCACCTTCCGGTGTTTATCACTCTTTTCCTCGTAATCAGAAGGGAGCAACTCTTTCTTCAGGTACTGCGCTGGGTTCTTATCGAAGTCGCGCACGCACTGATCGGAACAGAAGTAATGGGTTTTCCCGGCGTGCTCGCGCGTATGGCTGGCGGCCTTCGCCTTGGCCTGATCTACTTGCATCCCGCACACAGGATCCACGCCTGCTTCGCCGTACACGCCCGCCGCCGCCGCTTTCAAGCGGCTTTCCGAATCCACCAGGAAGGTGCCCGACACCACGATCCGTTCGCCAGGCGTCAGGCCTTTGACGACCTGCACGCGATCGCCCCAGTGCCACCCGGTTTCAATCTCTCGCGGCTCGAAGGAGCCATTGCCGCGATCGATGAACACCCGTTTCCGCAGCCCGCTGTTGACGATGGCATCGGCGGGCACGCTAATCCCGGCGGGCAGCGTGATCGGCAGTTCCACATCCACAATCATATCGGGCCGCAGCACATTTCCGGGATTCTCCACTTCCAGGCGAATTCTCAGCGCGCGCGTGGCCGCATCGAATTGGGGCAAGACAGGGCTGACGCGTGCCGGCAGCATCTTGCCTTGGCCAGGCAGCGACACTCGGGCGGGGAGACCGGGACGGTAATATTGCGCCTCGCTCTCGAACGTGTC
>JAIQFL010000508.1 GCA_020073365.1 Terriglobia bacterium
AGATACGTCCGGGAACCGTTGGTCTGCGTACGAACGAACAAAGCGGCGCTCCTATGTCACTATCATGGCTCCATATTACTCCGATAAACAAGTCTTATTATCGACGATTCGCAAGGAGACGTGACACTAGGATTTCGCGCTAAAAGGCATCGCCTTGTGTGAAATCAGCAAGTTGCCGCCACTTTGTTTGGCAAAGTGTAGAAGATGAGTCTAAGCATTGAAGGCAAGCGAGTTGAAACCGGCGTATCACTCCATCCTTCGCAAGCTGGGGCTGAGAAACCGAGGTAGACGAGATGGATTTTTTTGCAAGATTCGAACCGGATCCGGATGGCGGCTTCGTGATTGAGTTTCCCGATTTTGGTTGGGCGTTTCCCAGGGGGACGACGAAGAAGACGGCCGCCGCATGGCCACCGACCTCTTGACCACGATGGTTCAGGAGCACATCCGAACGGGCGAGGAACTGCGAGTCCGGCAAGTTCCGCAGCCCAAAATATCGCTTAATCCGGCTACCGGACAGCCAGGGCATGAAAGCCGAGTTGTATCTGGCTTGGCGTCGTCCGGAATGACCAGGGCGTAGTTCGCGCGCCGCATCGGGATTTCCAAAGATGAGGTAAACCGCCTGTTGGATCTGTCGCGCCGCGCGCGGGTCGAGCAACTGGAGGCCGCCTTTGCCGCGTTGGGAAAGCAGATCACGATTGCCATTCAGGATGCCGCATGAAACCGGATCTTCCGAGTTCGCGCGGGGTCTCCGCCGCGGTCAATGCCGGACCGTACCTGATGGGACCCAAAGTCCCAGACAGACCCTATACTTTGGTGAATATCCTTCGTCTTCGCAATGGGGTTAAACTGAACCGCGATGAGAGCTTGGGCACCAAAAAAACGCCCGTTTTGTGCCTTTGCCCTCCTCCTGTTTTGCTCTTCCTTAGGCAGCGCAGCCGACGACCTTCTGGTAGTTGAGGGGTTGACCGGACGTCCCGGTGGGAGACTGGTCTTCGCCACTCGCACCGAGCCGAAGACGCTCAATCCGGTGACGGCCGTGGATGCCGCTTCACGGGAAGTGATCCAACGGATGGATGCGGACCTGATCCACATCAACCGTGTCTCCTTTCGTACCGAGCCGGCCCTGGCGATGTCGTGGACGGTCTCATCCGACGGCCTCCGCTACGTCCTGGAACTGCGCCACGGCCTGCGCTTTTCCGACGGCCACCCTGGCGATGCCGATGACGTGGTTTTCACCTTCCAGGTACACCTGGATGAGAAGATCCACTCGGGCCAACGCGATCTGCTCACGTTGGACGGCAAACCGATAGTGGTGCGAAAGCTCGACGCCTATCGCGTGGCTTTCGAACTACCGGCGCCCGATGCGGTGGCCGAGCGGCTGTTCGATGGCATCGCGATCCTCCCGCGTCATCTCCTGGAGAAGCCTTATCGCGAGGGCAAGCTGGCGGAGGCTTGGGGTCTCAGAACGCCGCCCGCGGCCATCGCGGGGCTGGGGCCATTCCGCCTGAAGGAGTACGTTGCCGGCCAGCGCGTCGTCCTGGAGCGCAACCCGTACTACTGGAAAGCCGATGCGGCAGGAAACCGGCTCCCGTATCTCGCGGAAGTAGACTTCGTCATCGCCGGCACCGACGATCTGCAGGTGTTGCGATTCCAGTCCGGCGAATCCGACGTGATTAGCCGCCCCAGCGCCAAGAACTATTCCGCTCTCGAGAAGGATCGTGAACGCAGGGGATATGTCCTTCAGAATGCCGGCGCGGGATTTGAGTACAATTTTCTCTTTTTCAATCTCAACGATCTGCCTGCGAACACCGTGCCCCAGATCGCCCTGCACCAATCGTGGTTTCGCCGACGCGCTTTCCGTCAGGCGGTGTCGGCAGCCATAGACCGGGAGGCCTTGGTTCGCCTGATCTACCTGGGATATGCGACACCCCTTTCGGGCCCCGTTCCCCCAGGCAACAGACTCTGGATCGACGCCGATCTTCCCCAACTCGTCCGACAGCCTGCGCGGGCCAAGGAATTGCTCGCCGCGGACGGCTTCAAGTGGTCGCCGGAGGGCGTCTTGATGGATGCGGAGGGCCGGAACGTGGAGTTCTCCATCCTGGCCAGCGCCGGCAATCCCGAACGTGTGCAGGCCGCCACCCTCATCCAGGACGATCTGCAGCAGGTGGGCATGCGGGTTGAGGTGGCCCCGCTCGAGACCCGCAGCCTGCTCGACCGCGTGCAGCGGACCCACGAATATGACGCCTGCATCCTCTCGATGGCAAGCACCGACGCCGATCCTAACGTAGAGATGAACGTATGGCTTTCGAGCGGGGGAAGCCATCTGTGGCATCCCGAACAGAGCTCCCCCGCCACGGCTTGGGAAGCCGAGATCGACCGCCTGATGCGGCGGCAAATCGTAACGCGGCAGTACGCGGACCGCAAGCGGATGTACGACCGGGTGCAGGAGATCCTCATGGAGAACCTGCCCTTGGTTCCCCTGGTCAGCCCCAACGTGCTGGCCGGGGCGAAGAAGGACTTGGGGAACTTTCGGCCAGCCCTGCTCGACCACTACACTCTTTGGAATATAGAGGAGCTTTACTGGCGGGTGTCGGGCGCCGGGGCGCGGCGATGAGCCGGCCGGTTAAGAACGGATGGACCAACGCCCGCCTGGTGGAGGAATGCGTGCGTGGCAACGAGCAGGCCTGGCACGCGCTGTTGGATCGCTACAGAAACCTGATCTACTCGATTGCGCTGCGCTACGGCGCGCCAACGCAGGATGCGGCCGATATCTTTCAAACCGTGTGCCTGGATCTGTTCAATGAGCTTCCCCGCCTGCGCGATGCCGACGCCTTGCAGGGCTGGCTGATTCGCGTGACCACCAACAAGTGCTATCACTGGAAGCTCCAGCAAAACACCCAGGCAGGCAACTGGGACGAAAACCACATCGGCGGGCTCTCCGGAGATGCGCCCATCCCACCCGACTGGCTAGCCGATTTGGAGCGGGAACAAATGCTCCGGGAGGCCATCACTTTCCTTCCTCCCCGGTGCCGGAAGCTGATCGAGCTCCTTTTCTTCGAGTATCCCCCCCTCCCCTATACTGAAATCGCGCAGCGGCTCTCCCTGGCCCGGGGATCCATCGGCTTCATTCGGGGACGGTGCCTGAGGCGGTTGAAACGAATTCTCGAGGAGAAGGGTTTCTGATGAACGGCTCGGGCGACAATCTGTCGGGCCTCGACAGTCTGGTGGAACAGTTGGCCCGCGAACCGCGCCCGCTCGCGCGCCGGCAGCTCCTCCTGGCCGGCCGTGAATGGTGGCAGCCCGAAACCGTCACGCGGTTTTACAACGAGGTGGTTCGGCGCATCCATATCGATGTACCACAGGCGGACCGATTGGCCCGGGCGGCAGCCTGGCTTGCGGGGCGCTTGGAGGACCCGGGCTCGCGCGCCGCTGGACTGCGGGCCCAGGGGCACCTCCTCTACTTGCGGCGCAAGTACGAGCCGGCCCGCGTACACTACCAGGAAGCCGTTGCGATATATGAAGGCCTGGGCCGCTCGCTCGAGGTGGGACGCACGCTGAGCGGCTCCCTCCAGACCCTGATCTACCTCGGCCGCTACGATGAGGCCATCCAAAGCGCCCAGCGCGCTCGTGAAATCTTCTCCCAACAAGGCGAGCGTCTCCACCTGGCCCGCCTGGACATCAATCTGGGAAACCTCCTCTACCGCCAGGACCGCTTTGAAGAGGCTTTGGAATACTACCAACGGGCCCATAACGAACTGGTCGACATCGGAGATCCGCTGGACGTCGCCATAACTCTCAAAAACATGGCCACCTGCCAGATCAGCCTGAACCAATTCCGCCAGGCCCTGGACACCTACCACCAGGCCGCGCAATTTTGCGCCGACCGCCAGATGCCGTTGCTGGCGGCGGAGGCCGACTACAACATCGCCTATTTGTACTACCTGCGCGGTGAATATACCCGCGCCATCGAGCTCTATCGCGCTGCGCGGGAACACTGCCGCGAGCTGGGAGACCTGTACCACCAGGGGTTGTGCGATCTAGACCAGTCGGAGATGTACCTCGAGCTCAACCTCAGTGAGGAGGGCGCCCACCTGGCGCGCCGGGCCCTCGACACCTTTCGTCAGCTCGGGATGGGTTACGAAATGGCCAAGGCCACCACCAACCTGGCGATCGCGTCGAGCCATCATGGCGACGCCGCCCGCGCGCTGGATCTGTTTCGCAAGGCGCGTGAACTGTTCATCCGCGAGAACAATCCCTCGTGGACCGCCATCGTCGATCTGTACCAGGCCCTGGTGTTTTACCGCGATGACCAGCTCAACGTGGCATGGTCGCTCTGCGAGAGGGCTCTGGAATTCTTTGCGCAGTCTCCCCTCGCCGGGAAAGCCGCCCTGTGCCAATTGTTATTGGCTCGCATTCATCTGGATGCCGGGCGTGCCGCGGAAGCCAAAGAGATCTGCCTGCCGGCGCTCCGGAAGGTGGAGCAGGCGGGCACCCCGGCGTTGACCTGGCAGGCGTGCTACTTGCTCGGCATGATCGAAGAAGCGCTGGGATCGCCGGAGGCGGCATACCAGGCTTATCTGGGGGCCCACGAGCATATGGAGCATCTCCGAAGCCACCTCAACGCCGAAGAGATGAAGATCGCTTTCCTGAAAGACAAACTGGCCGTGTACGAATCGCTGGTGCGGATGTGCCTGAGCCGCGGAACGTCCGAGGCGCACCAGGAGGCCGCCTTTGTGTACGTCGAACAGGCCAAGTCGCGCAGCCTGGCCGACCTGATCGCCTTCCGCGCCCACGGCCTTCCGGCCTCCACGCCGGCCCACCGCAAGCTCGTCGAACAGGTGAATTTCCTCCGCGAAGAGCTGAGCTGGCATACCCGCACGGTTCAGCTTCAAGAAAGCCATGCCGTGAATCCCAGGGACCCGCACCTGGAGAAGCTCCGGCGCTCCACGCATGATTGCGAACAGCAGTTGGCCGAAGTCATGACCAGGCTGAGGATGGAGGACCAGGAATACGCCAACCTGCAAGCCGGCGCGTCCATCGGCCTCGACGCCATCCGGTCCGTGGTTCCCGCCGATGCCATGCTGGTGCAGTATTATCGCGTGGGCGATATCTTCTACGCCTGCCTACTCTCGCGGCACAGCCTGAAGATGGTGCCGTTGGGACGTGCAGCCGATCTGCGCCGCGAGCTCCAGTTGCTGCGTTTCCAGTTGTCGAAATTCCGCCTTGGCCCCAACTACGTGCGCACCTTCGACGAGCAACTGCTCAAGGCGACCAATGCGCACCTGCAGGAGTTTCACCGGCAGTTGATCGCTCCCATCGAAGATCACCTGCGGGCGGCGCATCTGATCGTGGCTCCGCATGGATTCCTGCACTACTTACCGTTCCATGCCCTCTTTGACGGCCGGAATTACCTGGGCAGCCGTTTCTCGATCTCTTACACTCCCAGCGCCAGCGTCTACTACCTGTGCTGTGTCAAGAATGCCAAGCCCTCGGAGGGCGCGCTGATCCTGGGCGTTCCCGACCCCTCGGCGCCTCACATCCTCAGTGAGGTGAACGCGGTGGCTTCCGTCCTCCCGAATGCGGAGGTGCACGTCGGTTCCCAGGCCACGTATGCGGTGCTTCGGGAAGCGGGTTCGCGAAAACGGTTCGTCCACATTGCCACTCACGGCTCGTTCCGCCAGGACAACCCCATGTTTTCCTCGATCAACCTGGGCGACTCGCAATTGAGTCTGTTCGACTTGTACCAACTGGACCTTCGCGCGGAACTGGTAACGCTGAGCGGTTGCGGCACTGGACTCAACGTAGTCGTGGGTGGCGACGAGCTTATGGGACTGAAACGCGGCTTGCTGTACGCCGGCGCCCAAGGTGCGTTGCTGACACTCTGGGACGTCAACGACCAGAGCACCGCGGGCTTTATGAAGCTATTCTACGAGCGGCTGCAGAGCAATCCCAACAAGGCCCAAGCCTTACAATTCGCCATGGACGAGACGCGCAAAATTTACCCCCACCCGTTCTATTGGGCGCCCTTCGTGCTGGTGGGCAAGTACCCGTAAGCCGGGAGGAGTCGGCGGCCTGCACCCTCTCTATTACGCTTTTCAATCCTCCAGCCGCCCACCTCGCACGCCCGGCCCGGTTCATTGGCCAAAAGCAGTTGCAATTTCGCAATATTGCGAATAGACTAGGCTCGAGTACCTAAGTGGACTTGTCCCCCATTTTGAGACAAACAGTTAAGAGTCAAAATTCATTAAATGGAGATTTTGGCTCATGAAATTTCGACGGAAGTTCTCACGGGATGTGAAACTGGCTGCGGTTCAGCAGCTCGAAGCAGGGTCGTCAGCCGCGGAGGTGGCTCGGGCCTTTGAAATCAACCCGAATGTGCTGCACCGCTGGCGGAAGGAGTTTCGCCATGGTCCGGGCAACGCATT
>JAIQFL010000509.1 GCA_020073365.1 Terriglobia bacterium
CTGATGGAGGAAGCCGAGCGCCGGCGCCTCGTGCTTATGGTGGACCATACTTTTGTGTACACGGGGGCGGTGCGCAAGATCCGCGAACTGGTCACCGGCAAGACCATCGGGGACATCTATTACTACGATTCCGTGCGCGTCAATCTGGGGCTGTTCCAGCATGACGTCAATGTCATCTGGGACCTGGCGGTGCACGATCTCTCGATCATGGATCACCTGCTCGACGCCCGCCCTATCGCCGTCTCCGCCACCGGCATGAGCCACGTCCCGGGCCAGCCGGAGAACATCGCTTTCCTCACGCTCTTCTTCCAGGACAACCTCATCGCCCACCTTCATCTGAACTGGATCTCGCCGGTGAAGGTGCGGCGGACGCTGATCGGTGCCAGCCAGAAGATGATCGTGTACGACGACATGGAAGTGACGGAAAAGGTGAAGGTGTACGACAAAGGCATCACGGTGGCGCCGAACCTCGACAGCCTTTACCGAATCAACGTGAGCTACCGCACCGGCGATATGTGGGCGCCGAACGTGCCGGTGACGGAGGCACTGGAGGTCGAAGCCCAGCACATGATCGAATGCATCGAGAAGGGCGCCCGACCCATCACCGACGCCGAGGCCGGGCTGCGGGTGGTGCGCATCCTGGAAGCGGCCACCGAATCCATGAAGCAGCGCGGCAATCCGGTGGAACTGGGGCGAGGCAAAGGGCCGGCATGGTCCCATTCATAGATCTGAAAGCGCAGTACCGCGGCATCAAGGCGGAGATCGACCAGGCCGTGACCCGCGTGCTGGAGAGCAGTCAGTTCGTGCTCGGCCCGGAGGTCGCGGCCTTCGAGCAGGAGTTCGCCGCTTACTGCGCGGTGAAGCACGCAATCGCCGTCAATACCGGCACCAGCGCTCTGCACCTGGGGATGCTGGCGGCGGGTATCGGCGCGGGCGATGAAGTCATCACGGTTCCCTTCACCTTCGTCGCCACCGTGGCCGCTATCCGCTACACCGGCGCGACGCCGGTGTTCGTGGACATCGACCCGCGGACATTCACCATGGATCCAGGGCAGCTCGAAGCGGCGATCACACCGCGGACCAAGGCGGTCCTCCCTGTCCACCTGTATGGGCACCCAGCCGACATGGACCCGATCCTGGAGGTCGCGCGTCGGCATAAGCTGCTGGTGATCGAAGATGCCTGCCAGGCCCACGGAGCTGAATACAAGGGCCGGCGGGCGGGATCATTGGGCGACCTCGGATGTTTCAGCTTCTATCCCGGCAAGAACCTGGGCGCATACGGCGAGGGTGGGCTGGTGACGACCCACGACAGCGAGTTCGACCGCAAGATCCGCCTGTTGCGGGACTGGGGCGCCGAACATAAATACGAACACGTCCTGGCGGGATACAACTGCCGCATGGACGGTCTCCAGGGCGCGATCTTGCGGGTGAAACTGCGTCACCTGGAGAGGTGGACGGAGGCACGCCGGGCGCATGCCGCGCGTTACGACCATCTGCTGGAGGGCGGCATAGCGACGCCGAAGGCGGCCGAATGGGCGCGGCATGTCTATCACATATACGCGGTGCGCACGCCGGACCGCACGCGCTGGCAGAAATCTTGCAGCGATCGCGGGATCCACACCGGCATTCACTATCCCATCCCGGTGCACTTACAAAAGGCCTATGCCGACCCGCGTTATCGCGCGGGAGCATTCCCGCACTCGGAGGCTGCCGCGCGCGAGGTGCTTTCACTGCCTATGTTCCCGGAGATGACCGAAGAGCAGATCCAGGAGGTCTGTACCGCGGTTCGGGAGATCGCAGGCAAGGACCTGAGCGCTACGCGTTCTTGACCAGCGACTGCTCGCTGGGAGCGACGAGGTGGCCTCTGCGAATCCCCTTCTCACCAGTTACCCAGATTCCAGGACGTAACCGGGGAGAAGGGTTGTTATCGACAGTTCTCGTGTCTCAGGCGAGAATCGGACCATGAACAAAGAGCGAATAGCGAAATGGCATCCGGATTCCGCTCTGCCTCGCAATCTCGATACGGTGTCGCTAACCACCGATTTTGAGTCCGGCGTTCGGCTGATCCTGGTCGAACCACGCGCTGACGGGCGTGCGTTCAGGGTAGAGTTTGAAAAACCGCTTGCGTTCCGGTCTGCTAAAGAGTGCTACCGTCTAGAGCTAGTCGAGAAACTGACGGAACTGCCGTGGCCGACGTTCAAGGTTGAGGATTCCGTATGGGTCGAGTGGTTTCACGACCAAACGCATGGAGCTTACAGAGATTGGCAAATCGAACACTTCGTGTTCTTAGGTGAGGAGGTCGTCGAAGTGCTCTCACATGTCCAGCCGCGATTCACCGAAATCAAGCGGCCTTCGAGTTTCAGATGGCGTTAGCTGAGCGCTAGAGATGTCTCACGCGGCGGCCTATTCCGGCGGCTTGCCGGACGCGAAAACGGACCACAGTCCATCGTGGAAGAATATTGCGCCGAGGATGCAATCCCTTGCACAACCAGACCGTTAGGTCCCGGAGACCGTTTCCGGCCTGAGAACTAGCAAGTTCCTGCGCTTCAGCAAGTTGATCAGCTTTGATAGGAGTGGCCACCGAGTTGCTGCTAAAGCCTGATACTGGAGGTTAGGCCGCAAGTCACGGTGTTCCGTGAGCCCAAACGAAACCACGTTTATGCGGGGGCGCCGCAAACAGCCCCCGGCTTGTGGCCTAACTCCAGTCCATTCCTTCCCGCCTGGCTCTGCACACTACCTTCTGCTCCGATCACTGGCGATGAAACCGTTTTCACCAGAACCCGATTCAAGGGCCAACCAGTGAGAAGGGCTGTTATCAATGTTTGGCGCGTCCCCGCCGACGAGATCTAGATCCTCCGGCAGCACGGTACTGTTGGGCGACTTGGCGGAGGCATTCCCCAAGTCCGTAGATCTCTAAGTTGTATCCTGGCAAGGTCGGGGGCTAGCCGCCAATGAAGCGGCGGCGCATGAAACCGAGAGCTACGAAGCCCGTACCGACCAGGGCCAGGGCCGCAGGCTCGGGCGTCCGCTCGATGTATTCCTGAGGTCCGGAGCGGGAAAGGTCGGTTGGAACGATGAGATAAAACCCCGAATAATCGTAAGGTCCGTTGAAATGCTGGGCGGCGTAGAGCCAGGCCGAGGCGCTGTTCAACTGCGCATTGGGGCCAGTAGTCCAGCCGGAATGGCCGATCACGGCAGGATCAAAGATGGACCAGACAGCGAAGTTGATGTTGCCGGCCTGCGAAGGATGGCTCTGCCACTGGCCGAAGAGCCAGAAAGCCATCTCGTAGTCGTGCAGCGATGTCGCGGGGTCAGCAGGGTTCCAGAAGCGTCCGCTGGAGATATTGCTGAGTGGAATGATGTTCGCCTTCCAGGATTCCCCGATGTAAACGTCATGCAGATAGTCGTCGCACATGACGGAGATGGTTTGACCGTTTACTTTGAGGAAATAGGGGGCGACATAGACTCCACCCTGACTGGCGCCACCGACACCGACAAGCTTGACCGTCGTATCGGCGCCGGCGGGGATCGCTACCAGCAGCGCCAGAAACAACCCGAAACAAGAGAGGAAACGTTTCATTGAGCCCTCGTCCATGCAGAACATGGGTAAAGCATGGCAGGTCGGGGGCGGAAGGTCATGTAGCGAACGTAACGTGACCGGTAACGGCGCGGAGGTTACGAAGGGAACGAAGGTAATGCGGTCGCCGGTGGCCAGGAGAAGCGCTCGTTGCAGCCTGTGTTTGGAATTTGCGTACCGTCCGAATCGAATCGCCGGTCAGCGTCGTCCCGCAGCCGTGCCGGGCACCTTGCGACTCCGATATCTACCGGGGAACGGCGTGTGCAGAGCGGAACAGGAGACAGCATCCTGGGCGAGGCGGAAAGATCGCCCCTCGCCACCGACGTCAGGCCGATTGCCGTTTTTGCCAAAGGTAGAGCGTGCGATAGGTTTCTTTGACCGGCTGCTTAAGTAGCAAGTCAAAGTGGCGGCTGCATTCCTGCTCGAAGCCTTCCTGGGTAAAGTCCTTGTGCAACGCAGCTCGGCCCCGCGTGAGACGCTGGAACATGGGGTCCTGAGTCCCCACATATTCGATCACCAGAAAACGCCGACACAGCTCCGCGGCCAGCGAAATGATCTCGCCCAGGGGAACGCGTTCGGTGACAAGCAGGTGATGGACCACGGCCAGCATAAGAATCGCGTCGAATGCCTGGTGCGACCGCTGCAGGAAAGATGGGCACTCACGGTTACGCCAGCCGGTGGCGGGAGTGGGGCGGGAGAAATCGAGCACCAACGGCAGCACGTTCTTACCCTGAGAATGCGCCCGCTCCCAGACTGTGTCGACGACCGCAGCATCCAGATCGGTGGCGGTGACCGCCGCCCCTGATTCAGCCGCAAGAAAACTGTACAGTCCAGTATTGCACCCGATATCGAGCACTTGCGCAGGATGAAACTCCGCCAAGAACTTGCCGACAAATTCTTTCTTGGTTGCGAGTTCGATGTCTGTATAGGTGCTGGTGCGCTCCATGTAGTCGGACCAGCGGCTGACCTGCGCTCTTGCGGTGGCGGCGTTGAGGGCACGACGCAAACGGCGGAAGAGGGTATGCAGAACATATTCCGCCTTGTCGGGGCTGAGCGAGCGCTCCCGGTACAGCGTCTTGTTCTCTGCCTCCGCTTTGCCAGCGAGCCACGTACTCAGGGTGACGTTCCCGAGGAACGGCGGCCGCAGCCTCTGGGCCCAACTGCACCATCGGTACACCTCTTCTGGCTCAAGTCCATCACGGCGGGTAAGGAAAATCTGGTCCAGAGGCATGTCGAAGTGCTTGTTGGAGAGCAGTGGGAGCAGGAAAGTGCGCAGGAATTGCCCGTAGGGGAGCCAGACGGGATCCTCCCTGCGGCGCGGTTCAAGGGAAAGGATGTCGACGAAGACCGGTTGCGGCCCGCGAAACAGCACGTTGTACGGAGTGCCGTCCTTCAGGCCGATGCCCTCCGTCAGCAAGCCTTCCGCTAGCTCCAGCGTCAGTTGAGCGGCCGCGGCCAGCATGCCGGGAGACCACTCGTAGGGGAAAGAAGGGAACGCGACCCGCTCGTGCTCCACGACCATGAGGCCCTGATCAGATGAGCCCATCCGAAGCTGGTACCCGATTTCTTTCAAGACGGATCCGGCTTCGCGGTCGTCGAGTATGCGGGAGCCGATCAGTCGGCCACGCTCGATGAAGTCTTGCGCCACTTTCGACCGCAGCAGCGCGGCCACGTTCTCCCTGCCTTGGGCGTTAACCACGCGGAATACCCGGTCCTGCCGAACGAACAACTCGCCGGCGGGGTCGCGGAACGAAGCTGCTACAGGTTCCGCCCTTTGGTGAGGCTCGGGAATCCCCATTGCTCCTCGTGACAGAATCGCTAGGAACAATACACGAAATCGAACCGCTAGCTTGTGGGCCAGTGTGAGGCTGTGATCCGATGCTCGAGCATGCCAGTGGCACTGGGTTTCATATAAACCGCAAATGTTTTCGCCCACTATTGGCCCACTTTATTAACATGGCAGAGGATAATCCTTTGTTTTCATGCACTTGCGTCATATACTGGTGCGAATTTCGGCCCCAGGATTGGCATTCCGGTTGCACCATATTTAATACTCCGTTCACACGGGGCGTGGTGTGTACGCTCATGAGCGGGCGGCGTGGCGGCCCAGAATCTGGCCAAGCAAGACAAGGGAGGGCCGATGTTCCAGAATCAGGCAGATAGACGCACCGAGCAGCGATTCCCACTTCGTCTGCCCATCATCGTCAAGTCGTTTGAAGGCGGCCTCAAGGAAGAGACATCGCAGACCCGGGACGTAAGCGCCCGCGGAGCTTTCTTTTTTCTGCAGAACCGCCTGCCCGAAGGCGCCTCCATCGAGATGACGCTGACCCTGCCCTCCGAGATCACGCTCACGGAAAGCATCAAGGTTCGCTGCAAGGGGCGCGTCGTGCGACTGCTCGAGGAGCTTGAAGTGGGCAAGGTCGGCGTCGCTGTCGTCATCGAGCAATACGATTTCGCCCACGAAGCGTACGAAGCCTGAGCCCTGGGCCCCTGTAGGACGGCACTGGTATCTCTTCCTTTCTTCCGTCATTGGTCTCGGTACCCAGCCATCCAAGCCCTCGATTTGCTGCTAAACTCCAGCCATCGTGAGCCCCGCGCAGCCGAAAAGCGCCGGTGAGACCGCTGGGTTAATCTCCGAGCTCTATGCGCGGAGCAAGGCGGAAAGCTACGGCCTTTCGCGGGAGCAGTTCGCCGGCATCCTGCGATCGATCGCCGAGAAGTACGCCGCTGGGGCCTCCGACGTCGAACTGCGTGCGCTTTATGCATCGCTGCACGCGGAGGAGCTGGCGCTGGCGCGGGCCTGCGCCGCCGGCCATGACGCGGCTT
>JAIQFL010000510.1 GCA_020073365.1 Terriglobia bacterium
GCACGCGAAGGCCTCGCAGATCGCGGAAATTCTGACCAAGGTGAGCGGGTTTCTCAAGCGAATCAAAACGACTGCGGAGCAGTTGACGCAACGGGAGAGGTGGAAGCTGATTCTCAGCGCCGCGTTTCGTCAATTCCTCGGTGGCAAGGTCATCGGAAGCACTGGTCGGCTCGCCGATGCCACCGGCTAACTGCCGTTTTTAGGATGAACGATCTCATATGCGCCTCTGATGGCTTATCGGCTTGCCTTTCCCGTGTATTAACGTTTTGTGCCATCCCGCCGATATAGTTCAAGGAGTCCTAATGGTTCGCCTGACCCGCCTCAATCACGTGCCACTCGTTTTAAACTCCGATCTGATTGAGCACATTGAGGAAACGCCGGATACCGTGATTACGCTCACCACTGGACAGATCCTGCGGGTGCGCGAAACCGCCGATCAGGTGGTCCAGCGGGTGGTGGAGTTCCGCAGAAGGATTCTTGGGCCGGACGCACAACCGGATGGGCTTCGCGAGGACGGCAGGACCTTGGACTGAAATCCATGCCAGAAACTCCAGCACCCAAGAAAACTCCGGAACCAAAGAAGAAGGGTCCCAAAACAGCAGGTCCGAAACGCGCCGGATTCCGGCCGGACGTGGCCACTTTGGCGGGAATTGCCATGGCGCTGGGCGGAATCATGGGAGGGCTCCTTCTGGAAAAAGGGAGTATTCAGGACGTGGCGCAAGGCACGGCCGCCATGATTGTGCTGGGGGGAACCCTGGGAGCCGTTTTAGTGACCAACCCGTTACCCGTCTTCTTGCGTGCCTTGAAGTGTCTGGGGAGCGTCTTCTTCGAGCAGGCCAGTTCCACCTCGGCGACCATCGACGCGCTCATTCAATACGCCACCAAGGCCCGCAAGAACGGCATTGTGAGTCTGGAAACGGAAGCCGCGGCCATCGCCGATCCATTCCTGCGCAAGGCGCTCAGCCTGGCGGTAGACGGCACCGATCTTCAGGAGATCCGCAACATGATGGAGATCGATATCAACCTGAGCGAACAGGGTGCGGAGGCCGAGGCCAAAGTGTGGGAAGCGGCCGGCGGCTACGCGCCCACCGTGGGAATCATCGGCGCGGTGATGGGACTGATCCAGGTCATGAAACACCTGGAAGATATCCAGGCAGTGGGTCACGGCATCGCCGTGGCCTTCGTGGCGACGGTGTACGGCGTGGGAAGCGCCAACCTGTTTTTCCTGCCCGCCGCCAACAAAATCCGCGCCCGCATGCGGGAAGTCTCGGTGCTGAAAGAAATGACGCTCGAAGGCGTAATCGGAATCGTGGAAGGGCTCAACCCGACACTGATCCGCATGAAGCTCGGCGCATACGACCAGCATCCGGCCAAGCCCAAGAAGATCAAGACGCCCAAGATCGCCGAGCCGGCCTCTAAAACCGCAACAGCCCCCGCCCCCGCCTCGGCGGGGACCTAGGTCGAGACATGCGACGAAGCAAAGCTGCGTCCCACGAAAACCACGAACGCTGGCTGGTATCGTACGCCGATTTCATTACCCTGCTGTTTGCATTTTTTGTGGTGATGTTCGCCTCCACGCAGAACGACAAGAACAAGGCCAAGGCCGTTTCCGAATCGGTCCGCGAGGCCCTGGAACACGGCCAGTTTAGCAACGCGATTTCCACCGTGTTGGGGCGCGGCAAACACCCGGCCACCAAGCCTCCGTTCAATGCTCCGCCTGTGAGTTTTGGGGAGAATCCGCCAGCGCCGCCCGCCCCGCCGGAAACCCACCCGGCCGACCTGGCGAAATCCCTGGTTACTCTGCAACAGGGGCTCAGTGCGGAACTGCTGGCCGGCAAGGTGCAGCTCAAGCTGGAGGCCCGCGGGCTGGTGATCAGCCTGCGTGAAGCGGCATTTTTCGCCTCGGGAGACGATCAAGTTGCGCCCGTCAGCCTCCCCATTCTTGCCAAGATTGCCGGCGTCATTGAGATTGTGCCCAACCAGGTGCGCCTGGAGGGCCATACGGATTCGGTTCCCATTCACAACTCGCGGTTTCGGAGCAACTGGGAGCTCTCGGCGGCACGCTCGATCGCCATGCTGGAGGTGCTCGCGGAGCGATACCGGATTCCGCGCTCCCGGATGGCTGTCGCAGGCTATGCCGAGAACGCTCCTAGCGACAGCAACGAAACCGAAGAGGGCCGATCGCATAACCGTCGCGTGGATGTGGTGCTTCTGACCCAGGAAGGGCAGCGTTCCGAGCCTGAATCGCAACCGCAACCGCCGGCCACAATACGGAAAGGCCCCTGACGTTCGAACCCACTCGTGGTGGGGAGCCGCGCCACACAGGCGGTCCCCGCTCGCCGGCGAATCCCATCCGAAGCGCCTTCGCAAAGCACCCCCCCAGCGCAGGTGCGTCTCGGCCTGAGCCAACGCCACTCCACGCCTGATGGAATCGCCGAATTCTGCCGCAAGCGAAACTGCCCCTTTGCGCTAGAATCAGGTATTCAACCATGCATTCCCGCCGATTAGCATGCTTCGTGTTGGGCATTTGGCTTGCCGGCGGCGCGTTCATGCAGTGGATTTCCACGGAGAACATCCGCGCCGTGGATCGCTTGCTCGATCATCCCAACCCCGCCGCCATTCTGCAGTTCCGGACTCTCGGGTCCCAGGGAACACGCCTGCTGCTCGACTACCAGGCGGCCGAGCAGAACCGTTTTTACTTCGAATCCTGGGAAGTCGTGCAGATGATCCTCGGATCCTTTTTCTTCTTTTACCTTTTGTTCGGCACCAGGGAAGACAAGTTCTCGCTCCTGATGGCCCTCCTGATGCTGATGGCAGTCGTGGCCCAGCGCTTCCTCCTCACCCCGGAAATTTCTTCCCTCGGGAGAGTTCTCGACTTCGCTCCTGCGGACGTCTATGCTTCCGGAAAGCGCAAGCTCATGATCGTGAAGAGCGCCTATGACGCCGTCGAATTGACGAAGTTGGGAATCGGGGTTCTGTTGGGAGCCTGGCTGATTATGGGGCGGCGGCGGCGTTCAGGAGACGTCCGGCAGGAGCTCGATCTCATCAATAAAGCCAATTACCGCCATATCAATCGGTGAGTGCGGCCGGCCCACGGCGGTCATGGCGCTGAACCCCTCGGTTGCCAGCAGGACTCTGTCTCCTACCCCCGCATCCACCGCGTCCATGGCCACCAGGGCGTCGCCGCGATTCGTGCCGTCCAGGTTTAACGGCTGCACCACCAGCAACTTGCGGCCCTCATGGCTGGCGTGCTTTTGAGTGGCCACCAGTTCCCCCACCACGCGCGCGATCAACATGGCTTGGCCTTCCCACGCTTCTGTCGGGCGGCGTGCCCCGCCTGTGAGTTCTGCCTGGGCGGGGCAGGGCCATGCCCTAGTCCCGATTTCAAGTGAATGGAATCCACAATTCCCACAATAGTAGTGTCGGTAGGCGGCTCCGCCGGCAGAAAGGGAAAGCTGGCTTCCTTGCCGCGAACCCAGTACACGGTCTCGCCGGCTCCCGCCCCCATCGTATCCGCGCAGATGATCGGCTTGCCGGTGTTCTGCAGATCCGGCGTCAGCGGCTGCACCACCAGCATGCGCATACCCTCCAGGGCAGGACTCTTGACGGTCGCCCACACGCACCCCACCACGCGTCCCAGGTACATCGGCTAATCCAGATGCACTTCATCGACAATGCCGATGATGCTGTTGTCGACGGGAGTGTCCTTGCAGCCTTCAGCCATCCGGGCGGAACTTCCGGCCACCGCGATCACCCGCTCGCCGACGCCCGCGCTGACCGTGTCGACCGACACCACATAGCCGGCCTCGTCCTTTCCTTCCGGAGAGATCGGCTTGAGGATCAGCAGTTTCTTGCCTTCCAGGCGAGGGTCCTTCCGTGTCGCAACCACGGTGCCCACCACGCGGGCCAGAATCATGACAGTCTTAGTCCGGCTACTTGCCGGCGCCTTGCGCCTGTGTCTTGCCGATCGGCAACACGTCCTCCAGGCTCTGATGCGGTCGCGGGATGACGTGTACCGCGATGAGCTCGCCCACGCGGCGCGCGGCGGCGGCGCCCGCATCGGTGGCGGCACGAACCGCCGCCACGTCCCCGCGGACCATCGCGGTCACGTAGCCCGATCCGATCTTTTCCCAGCCGACCAGGTTCACCTTCGCGGCTTTTACCATCGCGTCGGCAGCCTCGATCATCGCCACCAGGCCGCGCGTTTCAATCATTCCTAACGCTTCACCCATCTATGCTCTCCCATGTTGCGGCCGGACTTTGCGGTACCTCGCCCGGCGCCCTGCCTCAAGCCAACCCGCGCGCCTTCAGCGCTTCATCCACCAGACCGATCAGCTCCGAGCGCGTCACGTAAAACCGGTCTTCCCCGTCGGAGCCCGCCTCTTCCGCGGCCACCGGGCAACCCGGCTCCCCGCTGCTCTTGGCTTTCACGCCGTAACGCGTCCGCGAATCCAGGAGCTTGTCCACTTCCAGCCTCGGCAGCGCTTTGGCGCCACCTAGTAGCTCCGCCACCAGCGCGATACGCGCGAAATGTTCCATCGTCTCCATGCGGAAGTACGCCTTGTAGACGTCCTCGCCGTAGCACACCGCGCCGTGGTTCGCCATGAGCAGCGCATCGTACTTGGGAATCAGCGGCAGCATGGGTTCCGTCAGCTCCGGAGTTCCCGGCAACCCATAACCCGCCAGCGGAACACACCCCAGCCCGATAATCACTTCCGGCAGCAGCGCCATGCTCAGCGACCGGCCCGCCGTGGCAAAGCCCGTGGCCACCGGGGGGTGCGCATGCACCACCGAACGAATGTCCGGACGCATGTCATAGATGGTGGTATGCATGGCGATTTCGCTGGTCCGCTCGGCCCGGCCGGAGATCTTGTTGCCCTTGCGGTCCACGATGATTAAATCGTCGCACGTCATCATCCCTTTGCATACACCCGTGGGGGTGGCCAGAATGCGTTCGGCATCCAGGCGGATGGTAATGTTGCCGTCGTTGGCGGCTACCCAGCCCTTCTGAAAAACCAACTGGCCAACGCGACAAATGTCCTCGCGATGCTCACGCTCCGTCTTTACCATGCGGGATCTTCGATTGTAGCAGAACGCGTCGGATGGGAATGCTGAACGCCATCTGCCGTGGGACCAGGAACTGCGTGATACGGAACTGGAGGACGAGTTGCCAGCGGAATACGATGCACATGTGCACATGTGGCTTACCAATTTCAGTTATTTGATTCCCAACTGGTCGAACAGAAACGCGAATACATCCACATCCTGTTCGATGCGCTCATTCAACGCGGTCCCGATGCCGTGGCCCGAACCCGAACTGGTGCGCAGAAAAATCGGCCGTCCGGAATGCGTGGCGGCCTGCAACCGCGCCGTCATCTTGCGCGAATTCATGGGGTCGACGCGGCCGTCGTTGTCTCCGGTCAGGAAAAGCACCGCGGGATAGTCGGCGCCGTCTTTCACATGGTGATACGGCGAGTAGGCGTAGAGCGCGCGGAACTGGTCCGCCTCCTGGACGGTGCCGAACTCGGTCACATTGAAGGCTCCGTTGGGGAAGGTTTCCACGCGCAGCATGTCATAGATGCCCACGTGGCTCACCACCGCGCGAAACAGCTCGGGACGCTGGGTCAGCGCCGCGCCCATCAACAGGCCGCCGTTGCTGCCTCCTTCGATGGCCAGCTTCTCGGGGCTGGTGTATTTGGCCTTGATCAGGTATTCCGCGCAGGCGATGAAGTCGTCGAAGACGTTCTGCTTTTTGGTGAGGCGGCCCTGCTCGTGCCAGCTTTCTCCGAACTCGCCGCCGCCGCGCAGGTTGGCGATCACCCAAATGCCGCCGTGGTCGAGCCACACGCGCCGCCGGGCGGAGAAGCTGGGCGATTCGTTGATGCCGTAGCCGCCATATCCAACCAGCAGGGTGGGGTTGTTGCCGTCCAGCTTGGTTCCCTTGCGGCGCAGAATGTTCATCGGCACGCGCGTGTTGTCCTTGGAGATCGCAAACTGCCGGATGACCTCGGTATCGCTGAAATCGG
Organism: Terriglobia bacterium; assembly: GCA_020073365.1. Lineage (GTDB taxonomy): Bacteria > Acidobacteriota > Terriglobia > Bryobacterales > Bryobacteraceae > JAIQFL01. The sequence continues at coordinate 6,027 of JAIQFL010000510.1, forward strand.
CAGGCGACGTGGTAACCAACGCCGTCTTCTTGGCCGTGCCGCTCGCCGGATCGTACGCGTACCACGCCGAGGGCGCGACGTAACTCTGGTTCTCGAACAGGAGCTGGTTGCCTTTTCCTCTGACAAGCTGGCCGACCGAGGAGACCTCCTGGATCGCGACCGTCTTGTCCGGTTTGCCGGCCTCCTTGGCGAGCAGCCGGGACGGCCCACCCGCCATATAGCGCACGTAGAGATACGGGCTTGCGGCGAGAAAGCCGTCTATGGACGAGCGTCCCGGTGTCACTCCAGTCTTGGCCATGCCCATCGAGAAGGCCGGCGCGGAGAGGGCCAGCAACTGCCCCATGGGCGCATCTTTGCGGGAGAGCAGGTACAGC
>JAIQFL010000511.1 GCA_020073365.1 Terriglobia bacterium
GCGAGTTCTCGCTTTGATCCATACCCGATATTCCATTCCACTGTCCGCAATAAATCCCGAGGCTGTTTCGTGAAGAATAGATGCTACCCCATACGATGAAGGCCACGGCAGAGCTCTGGATCTGGGTGCCAACGCTACTCTGAGCCGGTCCAGCCGTATGGTGCGGTGATTCTCGGACGTTTACTCTGAATCGCAGTTGCTTCTTGGGGATTGATCAGAATGCCCCGGAAATGTTCTAGAGCGTCGAAGTCCTTGGAAATCTGCTGATTGCGGGAAGGCTTGGTCGCAGCAGGCGGTGCCAAACTGACTGAAAAAGGTTTGCTCCGTTTCGCGGCGCCGGGAACTCGTTTAAGCAGGTGAGGCCGAACGCCGCGAAATGGAGCAAACCGCGCAGTTTATTTTCAACCGGATCTGGGATGCGAGCGGTCACAATCGCGGGGCCATCGTTCCTTTCGGTTATGGTGTCGGCGAAGGCCGGGCCGGGAGGGCGCTCGGAAATGGGGCCCGGCCGAATGCCGCGAAGAGGGGGATGACGGTCCCAGAACCAACGGTGCAAACAGCGTTAACCTGAACTCTTGTGGCACACTCGGCATCTGCGCTGTGCGGGGCGGGGCCCGCGACCCCTTGCGCCGAGGGTCCCAACTCATAGCTCCGAATGAGAGGAGCTTTAACAGAACAGGCCGGGCGACCTGTCCGGCGGGGAGTTTCGCAGTGAGCGACGAGAACCGGCTTCCCACGCCAGTGCCGCCGGAGGGGACTGGGCAACTGGTGCTCTACCGCACCGCGGACGGCCAAACCCGCATCGACGTCAGGTTGATCCGGGATTCCGTCTGGCTGACGCTCAATCAGATAGCCGACCTCTTTCAGCGCGATAAGTCGGTCATTTCAAAGCACATCAAGAACATCTTCGAGTTCGGCGAACTCGACCCGGCGCGAACTGTTGCAAAATTTGCAACAGTTCAAATTGAGGGCGGCCGGTCGGTAACGCGAGAAATCGAATTCTACCGGCTGGAGGTGATCCTGGCCGTCGGCTACCGCGTGAGGTCGACGCGCGGTACGCAGTTCCGCCAATGGGCGACAACCCAGTTGGAGCAGTACCTGGTCAAAGGCTTCGCGATGGACGACGAACGCCTGAAACAGGGTGGCGGCGACTACTTCGACGAACTGCTCGCCCGCATCCGCGATATCCGTTCCTCGGAGCGGCTGTTCTGGCGCAAGGTCCTCGACATCTATGCAACGAGTGTGGATTATGATCCGAGCGCGGAGGCCTCGCAGAAGTTCTTTGCCGTGGTTCAGAACAAAATGCACTGGGCGGCGCACGGCCACACCGCGGCGGAAGTGATCGCCCGGCGCGCGGATTCAACCAAGCCCAACATGGGTCTGACCACGTGGACTGGTAGCCGGCCGCGCCGCACCGACGTCGGTTTCGCTAAGAACTACCTGACCCATCAGGAAATTGAAACGCTCAATCTCATAGTCTCGGCTTACCTCGACTTCGCTGAACTTCAGGCGCGCAGCCGCAAGCCCATGACGATGCGCGAATGGATCGCCAAGCTCGACGACTTTCTCCGGCTGAGCGACCGCGAACTCCTGGCACATGCCGGGACCATCTCCCACGACGCCGCACTGGCCAAGGCGCAATCCGAATACGATAAGTTCCGCGCAAATGAAGACGCGAAGCCGCAACCCGTGGATGTGCATTTCGAGAATGCCCTTGAGCAGGCTAAGCAGATCGAAGCCGCCAAGTCGAAACGGAAGCCGAAGGTACGGGCGGAATGATTGGCGTGTTGAAACGCCATCAGGAGTATCGAGATTCTGGTGTGCCTTGGCTCAGCAAGGGGTTTGATTGAGTGATTTCGTAGGACGCTGCCATGGCCAAGCATGACGGAGACTCGCTCCAGCGGTACACGCGCCAGCAATAACGTCGTGGCGAAGCAGTCGCGGTCCCCCATTCCGCAAGTCAGGCATCATTGTCGCCGGCAGAAGTATTCGGCATACGCGCAGAATCGCCCGTTTCCGCTTCCGGTCTCAACGCCTTAAGCGCCTCGGTCGCCTTATCACGCACGTCGGAATCATCGTCGTGCAGCGCTTCGATAAGCGCGGGCACTGCCTCCTTTGCTGCGACTCCGATCCGACCCAGTGCGTCTGCCGCAATGTAACGCACGGCTTCGTCGGCGTTTTTGAGAGCTTCGATGAGCGCTGGCACTGCTCCTTTCGTAGTTGCTCCGATCTGATCCAGGGCCATGACCGACCAAACGCGAACGCGCCTATCGTCGTCGTTCAGCGCCGCGACCAGCGCGGGTACCGCTTCCTCTGCTCCAGCCCGTACGCGTCCCAGCGCACATGCTGCCTGGCACCGAATGCGGGTCTCACCGGCTGCCAGCGCTTCGACGAGCGCAGGTACAGCTTCAGCCCCAATAGACCCAAGTGCATCGCCCGCAAAGAAATCGTCATTGTCTTTCATGAGTTCAATGAGGGGAGGCACTGCTGCCTTTGCGTCAGGCCCGAAGTCCGCAAGTGCCCTTACTGCACCATCGCGAACGCCGCCATCGTTGTTCTTCAACGCTTCGATAAGCGAGGGTATGACTCCAGTCCCTATCTCCTTCAGTACGCTGCGCACGTGACCTACAATGCTGGCGTCTTTAAGTCCAGCGACAAGTGCCGGAATCGCGCTGTTGCCTATCCGTGCCAATGCACTCCGAGCAGAGCCCCAAACGCTGACGTTACTGTCCTTCAGAGCCTCGATGAGCGCGGGAGTCGCGTCATGTGCCTCCGGCCCCAACTTTCCCAGCTCATTGGCCGCATACTCGCGGTCCAACGGTTCCTCCGCGTGCTGTAGATTGTCGATCAACCTCCGGATGCGACGTTCCCTGCTCGACTGCTTTGCTACTTCCGGGTCAAAGCAGATTCGCTTGGCCAATTCACCGACGACGAAATCTGGTACAGATCGTTCCTTCGCCACGGCCAAGCAACAATCATGCACTGCCGCGAGGAACCCCCTAACGGCTTCGGGGGCTCCCGGCTTGCTGTCGGCATCGGCAAGGAACTGCCGCCAAGAATCCTCCCCTGCCGCTGCGTATTCCACGACCCACATCGCTGCCAGGTATTCCGCAAGCGGGTCAATCACAAACTGAATCTCGGTCTCGGCGGGCCGAATGGTCCGGACGATATTCAACCGGTCGAGGTCGTCCACGGTGCACGGCAGCCCCTCCTGCTCCAGTCCCTTTCGGATCAACGCCTTGGTGGCCCGTGCCGGCCGAAAAGTCTCCTTCAGGCAGTTCCACCCAGCGACCTGCGCCGCTCGGTGAAGCGTCGGGTTGTCCGGTTGTGTCTCCTTTCGATAGCGGCTTAAATTGCTCACATAGCCCAGCATGAGGTCTGGAATCGTGGCCGGAAGACTGTCGATTGGTTGGTTGCTCGTCGATAAAGTGACGAGCTGCTCTGCATACATTCTGGCCAGCAGCGGCGTCGTTTCCCGCCCATCGTCGCTCAGCATGTCAGCGAGTCTCTTGCAGGCATCAAAGAGGGTAGAGTCCCCGATGTCCACGCAGCCATTTTGCGTAACGTAAGTGCTTATAAAGCTGAAGAGCCGATCCTTTTCGACGCGCCCTGGCAAGAGAGTAGCGTCTTCCCGGAGGCGTTCTGCATTGCGTGAGGTTACCAGCAAGGCTGCCGCTGGAAAATCGGGGTTGTCGAGACGGGCTTTGGCCGGGTCATCAATCGAGGACGGCATCTCGGACAGGCCGTCCAGGATTACGAGCACTCGGCGTGTCTCAAGCAAGCTGTTCAAGAGCTCCTCGTCGACATGCATTTCATCGACGAGCCGCTTCAGGTTGCCAAGAATCTCGCGCCGGAAATCCGAAACGTTTTTGAGTACATCGAAGCTAAGTCCCGGCTCGATGAGGACTGGCAACATGCGGCAGTCCTTGATCAGCCTGTTTTTGGGGTCCTCTGCCATACCCCAAAGCGCGAGTTGGCAAGCGAGAGTCGTTTTGCCCGAGCCGCCTTCGCCGCGGATGAGAATACACCATCGATTGCGGCCGCACACCTCTTGGATATCCTGAGGCTTTAGATCGGTGAAAGGCGTGCCGTTCAGGAGGCCCGGCAGTGGGACGTAGACTTTGCGATCCGTGTACGTAGGACTCTCGATGAACGCTCGCCGCGCTTTGTCGATGTGCTGTGCCACCCAAGCGTCCAGAAGGCGCGGGCTTCTACGGTACAGGCCGACGAGCAACACGCAACGGAAGGAAAGAGTTGCCTCGCCGAGCAATTTTGGAAGCTTCCAGTCCAGCTTTGCCAGGTACTCGTTCCAGTTCAGTACTGCGAGGGGTTTGAATCGCACCAAAACGAAATGGAGCACAAGGAACCAAACCAGGTACGCACAAATGACGACAATAAAGGTCTGTACCGGTTCAGGAGCGTTCGCGAAGGTCGTGGCGAATCGTTCTGAGATGCCCGGCTTGAAAAGAGACACGATCGCAAGAACAGCAGCCTTTCCGAGCTGGGCGGTTGAACTCACTGATTCAGATTAGCTCACCAGGCGATCGTTGGCTTTGACCTCCCCGGGGACGTTGGTTCAGGCTTGTCGGGTAAGCCACGTGTCCGGGTACGACAAGTCCTGGGCAAACAAAGACGCGAAGCCGCCTGTGGACGCACACTTCGACCAGGCATCGAGGTCGGTAAAAAGATCGCTGCCACCAAGTCGAAGCGGAAACCGAAGAAGGGGACGGAAGGATAGGCGCTGAGGTGTACAACTGGACGCTGCGAGAAGCCCCGTCCCTAGAAGTGCTCCGGCCCGCAGGCCAACTCGTTCCAGTATGCTGGGATCGATACTACTCCGGAACGTGCTATACCAGTCCGATCGACTTCACGATCAAGTTGTCACGCGGCAGCATTGCACAATGAGTTGAGCCTGCGCGTATCTCGAACCTCTTTGCCCCTAACTTGCTGGGGAGTGCAATATGCCTCCTGGTGAGCTGCGGCCCACCCGCGGTCGATTGAACCACGTCCAGCACCGAGCCCCGGCCTTCGACCGCGGCCCGCTCCACCAGGGCAATGTGCACGCCACCCGCCCAGATGACGACGTCCCCGCGCGCAATCTCCTCCGGGCTTTCGCGCAAGTTCTTCGTGCCGATGGTGAGCCAGCCTGGCGGTGGCAGCTCAGGATCCGCATCAGGAACGCCAAGTAGACGTGCGTAGTTTCCCACAAACCCATTGCAGTCCACCCCGAGATAAGTGTCGCAAATAAACTGGAGCCGGTTCGGCCTGTCGACACTCGGCCGGAAGGTCCCGAAGCCCGGCAGCGCGGCGGCATTGGACGCAACCCCGTCAATGGCGCTCAATACCTTACCGATGTCCCCCGGCGCGCCCTTTCCCCAGAACACCAGGGTGGAAGCTTTCGTCATCAAGACGTCCCATTCCCTCTTCATCTTTGCCTGGTTGGCTGCCGATCGGACCGCTTGGAGAAATGGGAGAGCGTCCCCAAGTCCGCCGTCATCTTCACGGGCGCACCGATAGGTATTGAGAGAAACCGTCGAGGTGCCGCCTGCTGCCGTCGTCACTGAAATGTTTTTGTAGTCCCGAAGGAATTCCTCAGGCGTCTTCCAGGCGGCTACCCCGCTTTTGGCCGGCGCTTTCACGGGCTCTTGCATGGACAGCTTAAAATCGTCCCACACCCTGTTGTCGACGGTAAAGCGCGCTTCTATCGTCACCTCCCCCGAACGCTGGGGCGTCAGGTAGAACCAGTAGACGTCATCCTGGACGGCGACAAATTCAATTTCGGCGGCAGTTTATTCGGTCGGCCCCACCAGCAGGTCAGGCCTGGAGCCCCAAAGGCCGAACATGGTCTTCGTACCAAGATAAGCCGTCTGGGTGGTGCTTGAAATCCGAACCGTGGCACCGCCGATTCGGTTAGCGGTAGGTTTGAGAAAGTGTGACATGCTTCAACTTCTCCACGGACAACCACGATAATCGTTCAGCCGCCGTTGCTTTCCAAGTGAGATTAAGCCTATGAGTTGGCAACGGCACCGCTTTCACGCGATGTGGCACGGCCATTCCCGCGACTTCAAAGTCCAACACTACTTCTCCAGGAATGCCAGGCGCCGCCGTCTCCTGTCCAATAACGTAGTCCTTCCAGCCGAGTTCTCCCCCTGCGAACGCCAGGATAGTATATCAACCTAAAAACGGCAGTTAGCCGGTGGCATCGGCGAGCCGACCAGTGCTTCCGATGACCTTGCCACCGAGGAATTGACGAAACGCGGCGCTGAGAATCAGCTTCCACCTCTCCCGTTGCGTCAACTGCTCCGCAGTCGTTTTGATTCGCTTGAGAAACCCGCTCACCTTGGTCAGAATTTCCGCGATCTGCGAGGCCTTCGCGTGCGTGCTCGT
>JAIQFL010000512.1 GCA_020073365.1 Terriglobia bacterium
GCCGGGAGGTGTTCTTCTTCGGGATTGCGGGGACGTTTCCGCTGGCGATGTGGAACGTGGACGGGCCGTTGGCCATTGAGTCGCCGGCGGGGGCGTCGGTGTATTTGCCTTCGACGCTGACGCCGGGGGGATTTGTGGCGCATGTGGAGTCGGCGCCGGTGGGGGCGGTGGTGACGGTGTCGGTGTGGGTGGATGGGTCGCCTCCGGATTTGTGGATGAGCTTGACGATCGGGGCGGGGGCGACGTCGGCGACGGCGAGCGGAGTGTCGCTGGCGGCGGCGGGGGAGATTCCGGCGGGGACGCGGGTGTATCTGGACGGTGGACGCGGTGGGCGTGGCGGATCCGGGGGCGGATCTGACGGTGTTTCTGTATCGGTGAGGAGGGATCGGGCAATACCTCTAAAATGGGGCCCTTGCCAAAAAAACTCGGCTCGTCACGCGATCCGTCGGGTACGGTTTGGTTGAAACTTTCTAGAACGCCTCCCGGGAACCACCAGGCAGGATTATTGGTGGGCTCTTATCAGTCACTACCCGGCTCTACAACCAATCGCTACAGCGCCCGCGCTGGTTCTTTGTGCTAGCCAGGACTACTTTCGTGTTTTCCCTATTTGGAGACGGTCGGCTTTCAATTCAAGATGGCAGGGGTATCTTTGCAGTGATAGGCTGGAGCGATGGCAAGAATGCGCGAGTCCATCCGCCAAGGGTTCGAATGGCTGAGCCACATCCACACTGTTGTGTGGGTACTCGAGCTACTGGGGACGGGAGCCTTGGTAAGCATCGCCCTTGCTACGGCAAGATCGCTACAATCGCCTCTACTGGGCTTTGTTATTTCATCGCTGATCATCTGTATCGCACTATGGCTGCAGCGTCGGGGCGGCGGGGCGAAGGCAGTCAAACCGTCAAGCCGTGACCAGAATCGGGACACCTTCGTGCACTTTATCGCTGGAATCGAACCGTCGGGCGAGGAACCGATACTGGTTACGGATTGTCCAGTCCCACTGTCTCGGCATTCTAAGGCTTTGCCGCCGGACGTAACGAGCTTGCTCCTCGCTCTTGGAGTGATAGAGATTTCCGAGAAAGGTAGTCCAAAGTGTGTTTCCGCGTCGGCTGAAGCATTTCTCGCGAGCCTTCGAGCTCACTTTCTCGATGGCAACGACCACTATTTTGGCGATTGGTCCGCATTGAATGAGCAGCCCCGGCTCGCAGCAATGCTCAAACAATGGGAGGAATACCGCATTGGCGTTCCAAACCGATCCCACCGGCCATCTCGCAGGGTCAAGAGGGCACTGGCGCTGATTCGCGCTGATCTCGCAGGCCAACCCAGATTTATCATGCTGGAGAACCCGAAGTGGGATCCAGAAGGGGTGTGGTTCGTCGGTGGTGGACCAAAATTCCGTGACGGCGGAGATCTTCGCAACACGGTCATCCGGGAGACGTGCGAGGAGCTCGCTCTTCAGCTTTCTGACCTCGGTCCTCCCCATTCAAGGGGAACCGTTCAGGATTTGCGCATATCCGAGCGTATCGGCTTATACACCGATTGTCTTTATGAGGTGTTCGCCCTGCAGATCATAAGAAGTAAGCCCGGATTACTTGTGCTCAACGGAAGAGTCCAGACCTCAGAACGAAAGGAGCATTTTAGGTGGATGAGCTGGGATGAGATCCTGAGCTGCAGCCACCTGCTCAAGCACGCCGATACGGTTCTCCGTTTGCTCACGCAGATCGACCCCCGTTCGGTTCCTCAGAGCGGGGATTTGCGCGAACCCTAACCTCGGTGGGGCCACAGGTACGGCCAGAATTGCCGGCTATAGTGCGCGGCATGAGCAGAGTCGCCTGAAATTCCACGCGCTAGGCGTCGCGGCGCTTGAGGCCGCACGATTTGGAAACCGGTTGCTTCTGCAAAATCCCCTTCCCACACCGCAAACGCCCGTAAGGTCCCGTTCTGTGAATTGCGACCCAGCGGGAGCCCGAGACTGGATCGCTGGAGCCGAGGGCATTTTGGCAATGGGGCTTATTTTGACGCGTAGGGGGGTTGGGTGTTAGGCGTTGGGTAGTGTGGGCGCTGGCGCGCTTCGGGGTTATTCAGGCGTGAGCGAGACGATCTACAAGCTCAGTCCACACAGGACGATGTCGCTGCGGGGGTTCGATCGGCGCGGGTGCGCGGCGGCGCTGCACAATGCGAGCGCCAGCGGATTCACGGTCTCGGGCTGCTGGTCGGACCTGGCGGACTTTGCGGTGGTGGTGCTGTTCGATGCGGACGATCAGTATGGGCACCTGTTCACGTCGCGGTATCTGCCGGACTTCGACCTGACGGGGATTTTACTGGACTTCGACCTCGCCATTACGGGCGGGATGTATCCGGGGTCATCGAAGTATCAGTCGGTGCCGTGGGGTCAGTTGAGTTTCATTACGGCCGCGGAAGTGCCGGGGATCGCGGCGCTGAACATCACTTCCACCACGGGCCTGGCCGCGGCTTCAATCACCTATACCGTGTCGAGCAGTGCTTCGCCGCCGGCGGTGTCGGCCTACGATCGCATCGAGCTGGTTTACCTGGGGAACGTGGTGTTCGATTTCCTGGCGGATGCGACGGATACTCCCTCGACGGTGGTCAATCGCACCACGGCGAACACCAACGGTTTCGTGGGCCTAGTGAAGCAGATCAACGACGCGCATTCGGCGAATCCGGTGGCGGTGCCGTTCACCGCGGTGGGGTCGGGATCGAGTTTTGCCATTACCTGCACGCAGCCGGGGACGGACGGGAATACCATCCAGTTACAGGAGCTGCACAAGACATCGACCATGGCGCTGCTGCCGGCCGGCGCGTCGAAGATGACGGGCGGGACGGATCCCACGTCAATGCACGTGCGGATCGATTTCAGCGCGCTGGGGATTGCGAGCTTGCGGCAGGCCTGGCTGACGCTGGCACCGCCGCTGCCGATCGACTCGGGCGGGGTGAATCCGACGCTGGTGGCGTTCGCGCCGATGGAGTTTTCGTATGTGGTCACGAATTGGGCGGTGACGGACCCGGGCGGGATCCGTGCGCTGAAGATTGCCGGCGCGGGCTCGACTACCGCGAGCTCGCGGACGGCGCCGTTCTGGTTCACGGGATCGTGGGTGGAGCAAGGCGGATTCTTCCTGGACGGGTTCGCGCGGGTGTCGGGCGCGGCGGGGGACTCGGTCACGCTGACGTACTCGTGTCAGTACGCGCACGATTTGTATCTGGGGACGCAGGTGCGCGCGGACGGCGGGAAACTGACTTCGGTGGTGGATGGGGTGGCGGGGAATACCGTCGATACGTACGCCAATACCGGGGCTCCGCTGGCGGCGCGGCGGCTGGTGAAATCGGGCGTAGCGGCGGGGACGCACCAGGTGGTGTTGACGATCTCCTCGGCGAAGAATGCGGCGTCGAGCGGGTGGAATTGCGTGCTGGACTTCGTCCAGGCGGTGGTGCGGACGGACGTCGTGTTGCCTGCGCAAACGTATGCAAACGTGAATGTCGCGTGCGATTACGATACGGGGCAGACGTATCAGATCGCGCCGGCGCGGGCGCTGTGGATCCTGGATCAGCTCGGGTTCCATGGGGACATCGACTTCTACGCCGGCGTGTTCTTTGCGTTGAAGCGGATGCGGGTGGGAGGTCGGTTCCACTTCGCGACGGTCACGCTGGGCGGGATCTTTGCGACAGGGACGGGGTTCGGCGATGGGGATGCGGTGTTCGTCACGTTGGGCGGTACGGGGTTCGGGGCGGCGGTGTATCCGGCGGACACGTTGACTACCTTGGCGCAGCGGCTGGTGGACGGGATCAACGGGCTGTTCGTGGGGGTACGCGCGGCGCCGACGGGGACCGCGGGGCAATTCACGGTTACGCAGTTGTCGCCGATCAATGGGTTCACGCTGGGTGTTTCGAAGAGCGCGGGCGCGACCGGCACGATTGCGATGGTGGGCGATATCGCGACGGGGAACGAGGGGGTGTGGGGCGTGGACGCGTCGCAGACGTCGCCGCTGAATCGCGCGTTTGCGGATTACCTGGCGGACTTCGCGGGGATTGTGCATGGGAAGAGCCAGACGATGACGGTGGCGTTCTCGCAGGAACTACTGGCGCCTCCGGACGCGAATACGGCCGGTGGGGCGTGGACGCAGCGGTTCGCGGACGGGTCGCAGGTGTTGACGGCTACGGCCTTCGGATCGTGGGGCGCGGGGGTGGTGGAGTATGTTTCCACGGTCGCGGGGTTCACGCGGATTCAGTGGACGGGGCATGGGCAGGTCACGGGGAACATTGCGCACCTGGTGGGATCGGGCGGCGGCGGGGTGTGGCGGATCACGGTGGTGGATGCGGATCATTTCGATCTGACCACACAGGTGAGTAACACGGGGGCATATGCGCCGGTGATCGGAGATACGGGGTTCTTCGAGCTGCAGACTTCGCAGTGTTGCTTTAATCCTGCGACGGTGACTGCTTACTTGATCGCGTGCTATCAGCAGGCGGCGGGGATCTTGAATGCGGCGGGGCTGACTCCCTGGCTGCAACTGGGCGAGGTTGGGTGGTGGTTCTATTCGCGGCTGATGTCGGAAGCGGTGGGGTATGCGAGCTGGACGGCTCCGGTCTCGATCGGGACGCCGGCGGCGCACGGGTTCGACACGGGGCAGAACGTGATCGTGGCGGGGATTGCGGGGACGACGGCGGCGAATGGGACGTGGCCCTTCGTAAAGACGGACGCGACGCATGGGACGTTGACGGGGTCGAACGGGAACGCCAATTACGTGGCGGGGACGGGGACAGTATCGGGCGGGGGGATGGCGTATTACGACGCATACACCGCGGCGGAGGCGGTATTGGGGTTCTCACGGCCGCTGGCGAGCTTCTGGACTCAGGACGACGATCCGGCTTCGCACGCTTCGGACGTGGCGCTGCTGGTGGGGCTGCTGTATGCGCACATGCACGCGATTGCGAGCGCGGTGAAGGCGGCGTATCCGGCGGCGAAGTTCGAATGGCTGCTGCCGATGGACGTGAATGCGCCGGCGGTGTTCTGGACGTGGGCGTATCCGTATCCGCAGGGCGGGCGGATGAATCACGTCGTCAACATCCCGGCGCCGTACATGGTCCCGAACGGGGATATCGACCGGGTCAAGATCGAGGCGTTGTCGCTGGGGTCGGGGTATTACGATCTGGACCGGGCGAAGGCGGTGATGACGCACGCGTCGTCGAACTTGAGCTACGCGCTGGCGGATACGGCCTACCTGGTCCCATGCTTCACGGGCGGGTGCGCGTGGGGGAAGCATTACCGGGCGGCGGTGAATGGCGGGATCCCACTGCTGGGCTTGTGGGCCTTCGACCAGTGGGTCTCGATGGGGCGGCGGGTGCCGTTGCCGGAGAACGATCGCGGCGCGCAGGTGTTCTGACGAACGACGGACAAGGAGGGGATGGATGGTGGGGCAGGTGGGGGCGCGGTTTCTGGCGGAGTCGGAGATCTGGATGACGGGGGAGCGGGCAGCTCACGGCGGCAGCGAGCGGCGTAACGCGGAGGAGGATCGCGGAGAAGCGGTTGCGCCGCTGGCGGAGACGGCGATGTTGCATATGCCGGTTCCGGTGCGGAAGCGGTTTCGGGGATGGTGGCGGACGTTGCCTTCGCTGCCTGTTGGGTTTGGGGGTAGGGATGGCTGTCGATAACGGGGTGGTCGCGAATTACGGGCTGACGATCGGGTTTTTGAGTGCGATCGTCACCAGCGTGGTCCGGCAGTTTTTCGACGCGCGGGCGGCGGCGAAGCGGTGGGAGCGCGATCGTCAGGACCGGGCCCAGCAGCATGAGTGGGAGCGGGAGGCGCGGCTGGAGGCGGCCCGGAAGGTGGCGGAGCACGCGGAGGTGGATAGCACCCTGCTGCGCGAACACGATGTCTGGGAGCGCGAGGAGCGTGTGCAGGCGCAGGCGCAGGCGGAGCAGGTGGCGACGCGGCTGGCGGAGAGCCGGGCGCTGATCGTGCAGGCGATCGACCATGCGAAGGAGGCGTATCGCGAGGCCAACGACGTGAACCGGAAGCTGGAGCGGTTGGGGCTGGCGGGCGCCGTCACGCGGGATGAGGAGAAGGGTGGGTGAGAGAGCTGGATCGGTTGGACCTGCTGGAGGCGGCCGGGGTGTTGGAGCGGCTTCCGCGGTCACCTTCTATCGCCGGCGGGCGGAAACCGAGCTTTGTACGAGTGGCCGACTTATACGGCTAATCTCTGCCCGATCCACTGTGGTCGCGCGGCCAGTCACTCAGACGACGCACCACCATTCTGCCCAATGAGGGTGGGGACTGCAAGAGGTTTTTCTGAGAACTTGACTACCATCCTCAGGAGTCCCGCCAGACAGGGCTTCGGGGGCTTTCGCTGGTAATACAGCTCGAACGAAAAA
>JAIQFL010000084.1 GCA_020073365.1 Terriglobia bacterium
ATCGCCAGCCGCATGTGGCAGTTCGTGGACCGCGCGTGCTATTGCCCCATAGTCTACAACTCGCTGGAAGCCCTTAAAAAGGAGCTGAGTTTCACGCGCTATTCTAGAGGTCATGCCCCAGGTCACCCGCCGGCAGTTCTGCCTTTCCTCCTCCGCCCTGCTGGCGCTGCCCGCAAGCGCGGCCACGGACAATGCCTGCATTCTTCTCTCCCCCGCGCAGGCGGCCCGCATTCGCGAGACGCTCGGCCGGGATGCCGCCCTTCGCGCCTCCGCCGATCTGGTGCGGCAAAACGCCGACGCCGCTTTGAAGGCCGGCCCTTGGAGCGTCACGTACCACCGCCCCGATTTCATCAAGGCCGCTCCCAACGACTACTACAGCGAGGGCCCCTACTGGTGGCCGGATCCCCAGAACCCCAAGGGCCCCTACATCCGCAAGGATGGCGAACGCAACCCCGACCGCTACATGAACAACCGGAACGATCTGGGCAGTATGTGTACCGCGGTGATCGCGCTGGGAACGGGCAGCCTGCTGGGAGATCGGCGCTGTGCCGGGCACGCTTCGGAAATCCTCTCGGTCTGGTTCGTGGATCCCAAGACACGCATGAACCCGAACCTGGAATTCGGACAGGCCGTGCGCGGCATCAATACCGGGCGCGGCACCGGCATCATCGACACCGTCTCGCTGATCCACGCGGCCCAAGGCGTTTCGCTGTTGGAACAGGCCGGAGCCCTGGACGTCCGGATCGCCGAGGGCGTTCGCCGCTGGTTCGCCGACTATATGACATGGATGAACACCAGCGACAAGGGCCTGGATGAGAAGATGTCGGGGAACAACCACGCCACGTGGTGGACCGCGCAGGTGGCCGCCTACGCCACCCTGGTGGGTGACCAGGGCGCCAAGACCATGGCGTGGGACCACTACCGCAACTACCTGGTGCCCACCGAAGTCCAGCCCGACGGCAGTTGTCCGCGCGAAGAGGCCCGCACGCAATCGCTCTCCTACTCCGCCATGAACCTGGATGCGTTCGCGGTGCTTTGCCGCATCGCCGGCGCCAACGGCGTCAACCTGTGGCGCTACCGCACGCCGCAGGGCATCGGAATCGAGAAGTCGTTTCAATACCTGATGCCGTTTGTGGCGCACCCCGAGAAGTGGGTGAAGCCGCAGATCACGAAGTACAATCCGGACGGGACCATTTTCCCCGGATTGGCGGGAGTGGCGCTCGATTCGGAGGAACTGCGGACGGCCTATCGCGCGCTTCCGCGGTCGCGGTCGCCCTGGATCCAGTTCGTGGATTTGGCAGTGCGGACGCCGGGTTGACGTTGGGCGAATTGCCGGCCTGCGTCCCTGCAAGGTTCACTCTTTCGTTCAGCTCAGTCGCAAGCTCCATGTTAGAATGCGCCAGGATCGCAGCAACTCGCCCTATGCTCCGAGAGCAGCGCGGAAACAGCCCGCCCGATCGCCCGAATGGCTGGGGACACCATCTGCTCTGGCTCAGTGGGGTCTGGGTTTTGCCGCTTTGCTGGTTCCTGCGATGGATGCTTCCTCCTTCGGCTCTGACTACCGGTCTCGTTTTGGTGGCCGCATGTTCCCTGGCGCCTCTTCCGGCACTCCTGCTTTCCTATCGCCAACATGATCACGCCCTCTCCGAGGCGAGGAACGCCCGGGAAGAGGCGGAGCAACTGAAGTTGCACTTGCAGACCGTGCGCTATCGAACGGCACGATTGCGTGAAGAACTGTCGGCCGCGGACCGGCAGGCCCGGCTGTCGCATCAACTCACCCTTCTGGGCCAATTCACGGCCGGCTTCATGCACGAGTTCAACAATCCGCTGGCCATAGTGACCAGCCGCATCGAGGTGCTGCTGGAAGAACGCAAGGAAGACGCAGCG
The DNA here is from genome assembly GCA_020073365.1 of Terriglobia bacterium. Classification (GTDB taxonomy): domain Bacteria; phylum Acidobacteriota; class Terriglobia; order Bryobacterales; family Bryobacteraceae; genus JAIQFL01. The sequence continues at coordinate 1,888 of JAIQFL010000084.1, forward strand.
CTCTGCGGGGACCTCCAGCAGATGCTGAAGGAGACGCGTTACATGGGAAATATCGCGGGCACATTGCTCCAGGCATTGCGCCGCGAGCGTGGGAGCGAGGTCTTCGCCCCCTCGGTTCCGTCCGGGGCCTTGGAAGAGGCGCTAGCCGCAGTGAAGCCCTCAGCCGATGAGCAGGGTGCTCGACTGGTGGAGGAGATCGCCGATGTCCCGCGCGTCGACGTACCTGAGCACGTGGTGAGCGAAGTCGTCCGCGGCCTGTTGGGCAACGCCCTGGATGCGCTTAAAGGGCGTGAGGGCGGCATGATCTGGGTGCGGCTGGAACCGTACCGTACCGCGGGAGCCAAGGTGGTCCTCAGAATCGAAGACAATGGGCCGGGCGTTCCCGAGAGTATCCGGGAGCACCTGTTCGAGCCGTTCATTTCCCAGAGTCCAAGGCGAGAGCGGCTCGGGCTGGGCCTCGGCCTCTTTCTCGGCGCCAGCCTCCTCGATATGTACGATGGGCGCCTGTGGTATGAAGAGAGGAGCGGGGGCGGAGCCAGTTTCGTGGTCGAGATGCCCCCAGCACGTTTTATGCGAGGCCAGCCCTACCATTGGCTTGCCGGAGGCAATCGTTCGTGAATCGCATCTTCGTAATTGACGACGAGGCGGCGATGGGCGAGAACATCCAGCGGATGCTGAAGTTTCCCGACACCACCGTGTCGGCGTACACGGATCCGGCGAAGGGCCTGGCGGATGCGCTGGCAAAGGCTCCCGACCTGGTGTTGCTGGATATGCGGATGCCGGGGATGTCGGGTGAGGAGGTCTTCGCGCGCCTGCACCAGGCACATCCCGGCCTGCCCATCGTTATTTTCACGGCGTTCGGGTCGGTCGAGGGCGCGGTGCTGGCCATGCGCAACGGCGCATTCGATTATCTCCAGAAACCGTTCAAACGGGAAGACCTTCTGCTGGTTGTGAAGCGGGCGCTCTCTCACTCCGAGTTGGAGCAGGAGGTGGAGAGGCTGAAAGGAAGGCTGGAGGCGCTGGGCGAAACCGACCATCCCCAGAGCCGAAGCGCCATTATGCTGGAATTGACCGGCAAGGCCCGGCGGGCCGCCGCAACCGATGCCACCGTCATGATTCTGGGGGAGAGCGGCACCGGCAAGGAAGTCATGGCCCGCTACATTCACAGCCAGAGCCGGCGTAAGAACCGGACGTTCGTGCCGGTGGAGTGCAGTGCCCTGCCGGGCTCGCTGATCGAAAGCGAGCTGTTCGGTTACGAGCGCGGAGCGTTCACCGGCGCGGACCGCACCAAGAAAGGACTGATCGAATCGGCCGATGGCGGCACGCTGTTCCTGGACGAGATCGGCGATCTGAGCGTGGAACTGCAAACGCGCCTGTTTCGCTTCGTCGAAGAGCGCCAACTGCGGCGTTTGGGAGGCCTGGAGACGGTGCGTGTAGATTGCCGAATTCTGTGCGCCACAAACCAGGACCTGGCGGCCAAGATCAAGGCGGGCACATTTCGCGAGGAGCTGTACTACCGGCTCGGAGTGGTCACGGTGAAGCTGCCCCCGTTGCGCGAAAGGCCAGAAGACATCCCTCACCTGGCCGGCTTCTTTCTGGAGCGCTTTTCCCGGCGTTACGGTAAGAGCCTGTCGGCCTCCCCTGCATTCTATGAAGCGCTTCTCAGGCAGCCCTGGCCGGGCAATGTCCGGCAGCTTAAGAACCTGATGGAAAGGCTCACGGCACTTCACCCCGGCGGTGTTCTGGAGCCGGAAGACATCGCCGACGACCTGCAACCAGACAGCGCGGTCTGCCATCTGTCCAGCCTTCCGTGGAAGGAGGCGCGAGAACGGTACCTGGCGAGCTTCGAGCTCTCTTACGCACAAGCCCTGCTGGCTCGTTCGGACGGCAACATCAGCGCCGCGGCGCGCGAGGCTGGCGTGGATCGCAAGACGTTTTACGCCCTCCTCAAACGGGACAGAGATCCGCAGGCTGGGGAATAGATGCTCAGCTCTGGAGTTCGTGGGGCAGCGGAGGGGCGTAGTCGTCAGAATGCGCGCTCGACGGGACCTCGCTGTCGAATTGCCGGTGCAATGGGCTGTTCTCGCCGGGGATCGGTAAAATCCTTGGCGGCTACACGCGGGGATGCGGCCCTGGCCGGCCCGGGGGGCACTTCTACGAGTAGCGACGTTGCAGCCAAGTGGAGGCATTACAATTCCGATCTCGACGGTGCCCGACAGTATTCGTTGTCCAATGAGGATCTGTCAACGCGGACGAGGGTTCTGCCAAAGATAAGTCGCAACGAAGATGGTCTTTTTGAGATCAAATTCCAAAAGCGGAACCTAAGGAAAATGCATCAGTCTGAAAAGAACCGCCGTTGTGCAGCTTCGCCTTTCCTGTTTTGGGCTTCTTCCTGTTCTTGGGCCAAGTGCTCAGCTTCTTTATGCAGCTCTTCCAAGAACGAATCAAGCGGATTATAGCGGTCTTCATCCGGAAACGAAGTTATCGTTTGGTGATCGTACCTCGGAAAGTTCTTGGCAAAGCTCTGGTCGCACACGGTGCCCTCACCGTTGTTGTCCTGCACGTATAAGTACAAGTTCTCGCTGCCCCTTCCGCCGCTTCGCCTAAGCACAATATGAAACCCGTTTACGGTCCTTCCTTCAACGGAGAGAGTCCTGGTACCGCGGTCCACGTTCCCTGACTTCCAGTCTGGCTTGAGCTCCCGAATCCGGTGGAACATCTTTTCGAGATCAGCAATTGAAAGCGGTTGTGCCATGGTGCCTCTCAGCCGTCGATCATAACCCGCAGATTGCGGCGACCCGCGCGACAGGCTTTCCTCTCGGCCCTCGGGCCGGGGTGTTCCTGGGGATCTTCGCACTGCTACGAGGATTTGACCACATTTCAACACTGAATGGCCCGGGCACCTGGCCGTCTAACGCCCTTATACGGCCAATCATGATGCCCGCGCAGGAATAATCCGTCTGAAATCCTGGAGTTAAGAGCGCGTGCACAGATTGGACCGTATAAGCGCGAAAAAACCGGCCAAACTGCTTGACTCTAAGTCGCTTACGCTAGGATTTTCGCGCAAGCAGATTTGGCCGGTTTTTTTACCCGACCTGGAAGAGTGCCGCGCCCTCGAATCTCGGCCAAAAGGGCTGCTGCGTGTCAGCTATGGCGCTTCGCGATCAGTTCCCGGACCTTGGACACTAGATCGTGAGGTGCATTCATGACGGTCTCGGAAGGCTGAATGCCGGCTTCATCCTCCGCCAAGGCCTCGTCTTCGGTCTGTTCTCCGTAGTGGGCAAGGACTCGCTGTACTGTGTCCTCATCCCACCCGTCCGGAAATCTGTTCTGGCTCATTGATGTTTCTTCTTTCTGCGCCTGCGATACGCCGTGAGAGGCTTCCCGATAAGCTCGTAAGAAGTGATCACGAACACGCTGTCTGGTTCGGGGTCTGGAACATAGATGACCCGCAAGTATCTGCCGGAAGCTGTCTGGCCCAAAGCAATCCTGGAGCCCTCGCGGCCCGCCCATCCTCACCGGGTTTCTCCAGAACTTCAATGACTTCCTCCTCGGCCACTTCATGGTTATGAACATGGGGCGCGCCCGTCGCAGGGTCGATATAGAATCGGGTGTCAAGCTTCTTCGACCTTCATTCTAGCGCTGGATTGCAGGCGCATGGCGATGTCGCACTGAGGAGCACAGGACCCACTTGGACGCACGAGGCCCGTACCGTTGATGTGCCCCGCACCGGGCTCTCTGTGAAAGAAGGCGTTATCGCCGATAACCCGCCGAGGCCGACGCAGGGTTAGAAGGGTCGACACCTGCTACCAAACCCTGCAGGATCAGTGGTGGGGAATAAAATCCACAGCTCCCCAGCCATTTCGGGGAATCGGCTCCCCATATTCGCATTTGATCGCTTCTAGTGAATTGAAATAAAAGGACTCCTTACTTGGCCATAAGCGTGCTTTCCATGGCGTCATGGCTCTACCGCGAAGAAAGTCCTGGGTCCCGGCCGTCGTGCCGGTTCTGGCTGCCCTGGGTTCCGCTGTTTTGGCTCCACAGCCCGCACAGGCGATTCCGGCGTTCGCCCGGAAGTTCGGCGTGAAGTGCTACAGTTGCCATACCATTCCGCCAGCCCTGAACAAGACCGGCTACATGTTCAAGCGGCTGGGGTACCGTATGCCTCCCGACGAAATGGATGGGAGTAAGCCCGCTCCCAAAATCACGGAGATGGACAAGGACATCAAATTCAGCATCACCAATTCGCTGGCGCTGATCGCCCAGGGCAGCTTCACCGTCGACAAGACTAGCGGCGATGCCATCAGTCCCACCTCCAGTTCCAGCTTCAACCTGGATGAAGCCGCGCTGTTTGCTGCCGGGGCGGTTCCGGAGAGCGGCTTTTCCTACTTCACGCACCTTGAACTGTCTCAGGGCGGCAACAGTCCATTCCTGGAACAGGCAGTGCTGGGTTACACCGCGGGCCGCGCCAACAGCAGCTTTTTCGTGAAGGCCGGCCAGATGCACGTGCAGGAGGGAGAAGGCACGCGGGCAGCCATGTTCTACAACCTGTTTCCCGAGCCCGCTCCGCTGCTGACCAACACCAGCCCGGTGAACTTTACGCTGGACCAGCATCCGGTGGGGGTCAACGTGGGATACACGTGGGCTTCGAACTACTTCAAGCAGGTGTTCGCGGTCTCGGCCAAAGTCACCAACGGGCTGAACGCCGACGGCAGCGAGATCCTTTTCAACTCCACCAAGAACTCCAAGGATTACTGGTTCGACGCCGATTACTGGTTCGGACCCGATGGCGGCGTCACGTTCCTGACGTACCGCGGCACCAAAGACCAGGTGCAGAACCAGGGAGGCCTCGACGAGTTCACGTACCGCCCCACCGTTCGCCGTTACGGAATCTTCGGCAACTACTTGTTCTTCGACAAGCTGGACGTTCTGGGCGGATATCTGCGGAGCAATGACGACTGGCAGGACGAGGCCGGCGGCAAAGTCACTCAGTTCATTTCGAATGGGTATCGCGCCGAGTTGGATTACTACATCCAGCGAGGCTTCGCAGTGATGGCCAGGTACGACCGCTTGAAGCAGAATATCGGCGGCGGGCCGGCGAACCATACCGAGGCCTGGAGCATCGGCGGCGAGAAAGGGCTCACGGAACTCGGCAACGTCGTGCTGCGCGCCACCTACGGCCACGAGCGCGACCAGGACCCGGTTTCCGGCTCGGTGGTTACAGACAAGCTCTTCAAAATCGATGTGCGATTGATGTGGTAAGGACAACTGACATGAAAAAACTAATCCTAATCCTAATGATGGCGCTGATGCCCCTGTTACTGGCGGCACAGCAGAGCAACGTAGTGCTCCCGCAAGACAAGGGGCCCGATAAAATCGATGTCTCCGCCTATCCCGCGGCGCTGCAGGCGAACTACAAGTTGTTCGCAAGCAAGTGTTCCAAATGCCACACCATCGCGCGGCCCATGAACACCATGATGAAGCGCGACGAATGGCAGCGCTACGTCAGTCGGATGATGCACAAGCCAAACTCCGGCATCAGCGATAGTCAGGGGAAACAGATCTTCGATTTCCTGGTCTTCGATCAGACCGAGCGCAAAGACAAAAACCCGAAGGCCTTTTTCCCTGCCTTGAGCGACGAGGAAATCGACAAGCTGAAGAAAAAGTAGAGGGAGAGCCGCCATGCGCTACAGCGTAACGGTCCCGGACCAGGAGTACTTCGACCGGAACATTCCGTGCCGTACCGCGTGCCCCATCCACACCGAATGCGGGCGGTACGTTCAGGCCATCGGGATATCCGGGGACGAAGAGGCTTACCTGTTGGCGCGCGCCCCAAACCCGTTCGCCTACGTACTGGGACGGATCTGCGCGCACCCTTGCGAGGATGCCTGCCGGCGGGGCAAGATCGACGAGCCCATCGCCATCTGCGCACTCAAGCGATTCGCTACCGAGCGGCACAACCTGGGCGCCGGACACGACCCTGCCCGCAAGAACCTGCCGCCCACGCCCAGGCGCGAAAAGAAAGTCGCCATCGTGGGAGCGGGAGTGTGCGGCCTCACCTGCGCTCACGACCTGGCGCTGCTGGGGTACTCGGTGGAAGTCTTCGAGTCGGCGCCGGTCCCGGGCGGGATGCTTTATCTGGGCATTCCCCACTTCCGGCTTCCCCGGGAAATCATCAAGATGGAAGTTGACAACATCCTGGCCATGGGGGTTACGCTGCACACGGGCGTGACGCTGGGGCGGGATATTTCTTTTTCCGAGCTGCGCTCGAAGTTCGACGCGGTGCTGCTGGCCACGGGTCTCAACAAGGGCCGCGAGCTGAACATTCCGGGAGCGCACCTGGCGGGCGTTTACAACGGCATCGACTTCCTCATCAACGTCAACCTGGGCCGCGAAATCGAACTCGGTAAGCGGGTGGCTGTGGTGGGCGGCGGCAACGTGGCAATCGACGTGGCGCGCGCGGCCGTGCGACTGGTGCACGAACCGTGGGAATCGGGCGCCGCCGAATCCGGCGCGGAGAGCCTCCAGCCAGCCTTGGACGCGGCGCGCATGGCGCTGCGCTCCGGCGCCGAACAGGTATGCCTGGTAAGCCTGGAATCGCGCCAACAGATGCCCGCCTGGCAAGGCGAAGTCCACGAAGCCGAGCAGGAAGGCATCGCCGTGGACAACGGGTGGGGGCCGAAGGAGATTGTCGGCACAGACGGTGTCGTGACCGGGCTCAAGGTGCGCCGCTGTGTCTCGGTGTTTGATGAGAACGGCCGCTTCAACCCGGCCTTCAGTGAAGAAGAAAAAGTGATCCCGTGCGACAGCGTGGTCCTGGCCATCGGGCAGCAGGCGGACCTGTCCTTCCTTGGCGGCAACGAAGGGGTTCAGGTGACGCCGCGCGGAATTCTCAAGATTGACGAGAACCTCATGACCACGGCTCCAGGTGTCTTTGCGGGCGGCGACGTGGCATTCGGACCGCGCGTGCTGGTGGAAGCCGTAGCCAACGGGCATCGCGCGGCTCGGTCCATCCACGTTTACTTCAACGGGAAGAGCACCAAGACCGTGCTGAGCCGCTTTCGCATCTTCGACAATTGGGAGATGCCGCGCGGCTTCTTGGGAATTCCGCGCCAGACCATGCCGGTGCTGCCCGCCAACCGCCGCATCGGGATCGCCGAGGTGGAACTGGGATTCGATGAGACCCAGGGGCGTGCCGAAGGGCTGCGCTGCTTGAAGTGCCAGGTCAACACCATTTTTGACGGCTCGAAGTGCATCCTGTGTGCCGGATGCGTGGATGTCTGTCCGGAGAATTGCCTTCGACTGGTGGACCTGGTCCAGGTGCAAGGCGATGAGCGGTACGAGGCCCTGATTCGGAACCGCTACGGTATGTCCGCCGCCGAACTTCGTCCAGGCCAGGCGGGCGCCATCATCAAGAACGAAGAGAAGTGCATTCGCTGCGCGCTCTGCGCCCAGCGATGCCCTACCCATGCCATCACCATGGAGGCCCTGGAGCAGCAGGAGCGGGAGGTCTTTGCGTGAGAGTGGCACTCTGGAAAGAACCGGGCAAGCTAAAGCATGCCCCACCCAACAGGCTGATCTCCACAGTGGTGGGGCATGCTTTAGCTTGCCCTTCTCGGTACTCTACGGGAACAAACGTATGAAGCGACGATCCTTCCTGAATTGGGGCACGGCCGGCCTGGTGGCCCTGTGGTCCGCGGTGGGCGTGAGCCTGGGCGCGGTGGTCCGGTTTCTGACGCCGAGCGTATTTTACGAGCCGCCGCAGACCTTCAAGATCGGCACTCCGGCGGATTTTTCTTTCGGCCCTCCCACGTTCCTGGCGGAAGAAAAAATCTTCGTCTTCCGGGACCGCGAGAAAGGGTTCGCGGTGGCTAACGCCGTCTGCACGCACCTCGGCTGCACGGTCGGGTATTTCCAGAGCGACGAGCGCTTCCATTGTCCTTGCCACGGCAGCGTGTTCGCGGCCGACGGCGCTGTGCAACATGGCCCCGCTCCGAGGCCGCTCGAGTGGTTCGAAGTGACTCTGGCCCGCGATGGACAACTCAGGGTGGATAAGGACCGCGCGGTTCCTGCAAGTTATCGCCTCATGGTGTGACGATGAACCTGATACGAGATATCTGGCAGTCAATCTTCCGGCGGGACCCGCTGTCCACCGACAAGGGGAAATCCGAACTCGTCTTCCTCAACCTGTGGCTCCACATCCACCCCGCCAAAGTGAAGAAAGAGAACCTCAAGGTGAAGCACACCTTCTACCTGGGGTTCATCACCTTTTTCCTTTTCCTCATCCTGGTTACCACCGGGGTCGCGTTGATGTTCTACTATCGCCCCTATCCTCCCCAGGCATACCATGACATGAAGGACCTCCAGTTTGTGGTCTATCTGGGGAGCTTTCTCCGCAACATGCATCGGTGGGCGGCGCACGGCATGGTGATTTGCGTGTTCCTGCACATGTGCCGCGTTTTTTACACGGGGTCCTACAAGCGGCCGCGACAGTTCAACTGGGTGATTGGGGTCGTCCTGTTCCTGCTCACATTAGGACTCTCGTTCACCGGCTATCTTCTGCCATGGGACCAGCTCGCCTTCTGGGCCATCACCGTCGGGACGAACATTGGCAGTTACGCTCCGTTGGTGGGCGCGAGCATTCGCGAACTGCTGCTGGGAGGCCACAACGTCGGCGAGTCGGCGCTGCTGCGATTCTACGTGCTGCATGTGGCGGTGCTGCCGGCCCTCGCAACGCTGTTGACCATGGTGCACTTCTGGCGAGTCCGCAAGGATGGGGGGCTCTCGCGCCCGGTCTGGAAACTGAAGGAGGCGAAATCCGCGCAGTTGGTTACCATCGGTGCGCCTGGCGCCAGTGCTCCACTGGCGGCTGTTCCCGCCTCGAAGGACAAGACCTATGGCCTCATGGAGGTCGTGACCGGGAAACCCATTTTCGAGACCGTGAGTATGGAGGAGGAGGAAGATACAGTCTTTTCCTATCCGTATGCCTTTTTCCGCGAGGGCATCGCCTTGCTGGTAACCGTTACTACGGTGATGGCGGTTTCGCTCTTCTGGAAGGCGCCGTTGGAGGAGTTGGCCAATCCGGCGAAGACGCCTAATCCGGCCAAGGCCCCCTGGTACTTTCTTGGTCTTCAGGAACTGGTCAGCCACTCGGCCCTGCTGGGCGGCGTGATCGTGCCAGGACTTGCCGTGCTGGTGCTCATTGCCATTCCTTATATCGATCTCAATCCCAGCCGGCGGCCGGTCGATCGGAAGTGGGCCATCCGGGCCTTCACGCTCTTCGTGGTGGTCAATGTAGTCCTGATCATCGTAGGGACATTCTTCCGCGGCCCAGGGTGGGCGTTGGTGCCGCCATGGGTCCACATTACGGGGGCCGAGTAAATGGAACGGAGACTGCCGCAGTTCTTCTTCGCGCTGAGCCTGATCGCGCTGATCCTGATGCTGGGGGCCGTGTGGCAAGCCGGCACCCCCGCGTGGAAAACCTACCAGCAGGGGTTCCACCGGTTGGAAGCGGTCGGAGAGCCCAACGCCGCGGCCAAAAGCGAAGTGCTGAACGCAGCTCTGGTGATCCGGCAGGACCTGTTGCCCGGATTGCAGCGCGTGGACCGCTGCACCACCTGCCACCTCGGCGTGGAAGACCCCACCATGAAGAGCGCGCCGCAGCCTTTCACGTTTCACCCCAACCTGGCGCCGCACATCCCCGCCAGGTTCGGCTGTACGGTCTGCCACGGAGGGCAGGGGCTGGCCACCGACCAGCAGAACGCGCACGGAAAGGTGGCCTTCTGGCAGGAGCCGCTGCTGCCCAGGGAATACATCCGCGCTTCCTGCGGGCGGTGTCACAAGGAAGGTGAGGTTCCAGGCGTTCCCGAGTTGACGGATGGCCACCGCCTGTTCGAAACGCAGGGGTGCCGCGGCTGTCATAAGTTGAACGGCGTGGGCGGGACCGTCGGTCCTGACCTCACCGAAGAGGGCGCGGTCCACCGGTCTCCCGAATGGCTGGAGCGGCATTTCCTGGACCCCAATACCGTATCGCGCAACTCGCCCATGCCCAATTTCCATTTCACGAAAGAGCAGGCGCGCGCGCTGACGTTCTACATGCTTTCGCTCACCAACGAACAGATGGGAACGTATTACTCGAGCGTGCGGCTGATCCCCAGTGCTGGGTATGGACGTGAATTGTTCGTGGAAAAGAATTGTATCGCCTGCCACAACGTCGGCGGCGTGGGATCCAAGAACGGGCCCGATCTGTTGGGCGTCACCAAACAGCACTCCGCCGGCTGGCTGGACGAGCAGCTCGTGAACCCCCAACTGATCTATCCGGGGAGCATCATGCCGGCCTATGATCTCGAGACCAATGCGAGAAAAGCCCTCATCGCTTTCATGGCCTCCGCCACCGCCGAAGATGCCCAGTCCATCCTTTCGCAGCGGACGAAGCGGCTGACACCTCAAGATGCCGCGATCGAGGCCGGCAAGCAGAGTTTCGCCCGATTCGGATGCGTAGGCTGTCACGGCCTGCAACTCCAGGGAGGCGTGCCCAATCCCAACAGCCAGGGCGGCGAGGTTCCGTCGCTTCTCCACGCATCGGACGACTACACCGAGGAAGAGGTGATCAAGATTATCCAAAACGGCAAGGTGCCGCCGGTCGAGGATCCGGCCAAGCCAGCCGCCCCGTTGTATATGCCTTCATGGAAAGGCCTCCTGGCCGATGAAGACATCCATCGGATCGCCGATTATCTCTGGTCGCTGCAAAAAAAGAAAGACGCCTGGTAGGCGGTGCCCGTTCGAGACCACGGGTCGGCGTTCCATCCGCTGCTTCATTTTATGGGAGCAGGCGTTCCACGCGAGCGATCTCGGATTCCAACAACGGCAGCAGATCGCTCTGACCCAGCGCCTGCTCTAGTGTTCCAAGCATGGATCGGATATAGGCCACGTCCAGCTTGGTCAGACGTTCCATCAATACTGACCGCACGTCCTCCAGGTCCTTGGGACGGCCCGCGAGCACCTTCATCACGATCAGATCCTCCGGCGATGCGACCGGCACGGAAAGACCCTCAATTTCGATACGGACGGCCCGTTCGATGAATCTGTCTTCGATTCCCGGACCGGCAAGCACGACGTCCAGCGGCAACTGCGTGGGGACGTGCAAAAAAGGCAGGACCCGCGTACGCGCGAGAAACGGCTCAGGCTCTGGCACTCGCAGATGGAAACCGGCCTTTTCCATGTCATGCCAGAAGCTGGCGGTATCGTCGGAACGCAGGCGGATGGTCACATCGACATCGGCGGTGAGCCGCGGACGCCCCCATATAACTACGGCTTGGGCACCAAAGAGGTACCAGCCGTCGCACCACTTCTCTATCGGCCCGGCGGCAGCCGCCAGAAGTTCAGCGGGCGCGCTCTTGTAAGACACGTTGCAGCATCCCGGCAAGACGAATATGCGACGCCAAGTCCGCTTCGCGCTGGGTCGCATTCGGCCAATCCGGCCTCAATGTGCGGGCATACTGAAGCAACTCGGCTGCCAGTTGGATGGCGGCGGCGGGACTTGCGGCAGCTTTCTGCTCCACCCAGCAATCCGCCTTGACGCGCTCGATCAGCCGCCAATCGCGCGCACAGAAACGCTGGATGTCAGCGGCATTCACTGGTCCCATGCTATCATGCCGCGCCAGAAAGGCCCTCATCGCTTTCATGGCCTCCGCCACCGCCGAAGATGCGCAGTCTATCCTTTCGCAGCGGACGAAGCCGCTGACACCTCAAGATGCCGCGATCGAGGCCGGCAAGCAGAGTTTCGCCCGGTTCGGATGCGTAGGCTGTCACGGCCCGCAACTCCAGGGAGGCGTGCCCAATCCCAACAGCCAGGGCGGCGAGGTTCCGTCGATTCTCCACGCCTCGGACGACTACACCGAGGAAGAGGTGATCAAGATTATCCAAAACGGCAAGGTGCCGCCGGTCGAGGATCCGGCCAAGCCAGCCGCCCCGTTGTATATGCCTTCATGGAAAGGCCTCCTGGCCGATGAAGACATCCATCGGATCGCCGACTACCTCTGGTCGCTGCAAAAAAAGAAAGACGCCTGGTAGGCGGTGGGCGGGCGTTGACGGTGTCAGCCATGACGGCGAAGTGAGATTGCCCGCGGAACCGCCGTGTTTGAAGGCGCTCTCGACAAAGACTACTACGATTCATGAACAGCAAACGCTAGCGCCGGCCACACTGGCCATCGCCGGTTGGGGTTATACTGAGAGCGGATTGGGCCATGGCCAAGGATTACATCGAGCAGCGCGACGGCGGCTACTTTATCGAGGACACGCGCGTCTCGTTGGACTCGGTAGTGTACGCATTTCTGCGGGGAGAGTCCCCCGAAGGAATTGCGGAGTCCTTCCCAGCGTTGGAGCTTGAGCAAATCTTTGGCGCCCTGACCTTCTATACGGCGAATCGGGAGATCGTGGACCGCTACCTGAGCGAAGGCCGGCGCGAGTTCGAGGCCCTGCGCCAGCAAGCGCGGCGGGACCATCCGGCACTCTACGCAAAACTCGCAGAAGCTCGCCGGGGAACGCATACGCCCAGCGCATGAGGCCGCGATTCCAAGCGGACGCCGACTTCAACCACAAGATCGTAGTTGGACTTCGCCGGAGGGAGCCGTCTGTCGATTTCCTTGGCGCCCGTGACGGTGGTGTGGTGGGCGTGCCCGACCCTGACGTGCTCAGAATCGCGGCGGAATCGGCTCGAATTCTAATCACCCACGATCGCAAGACCATGCCCGCTCACTTCGCACGGTTCATCGAGAAACGATCCAGCCCGGGCGTCATCATCGTTTCCCAGGACCTCGAAATTGGTGCCGCCATCGAAGATTTGTTGTTGATCTGGGTGGCCACAGACGCCGAAGAATGGGTCAAACGTCTCGGCTTCGTGCCTGTTTGAGCGCAAGAGCTGACTCGGAGAGATTCAAAAAGACATATAAGTCGCCATGTCGGACCATTGGCGGGATTCGACTTGGCTGAACATCCCTCAACAGCGGAGCGTCAACCGAAAAAGCGGTCCCATCAGGTTCCCTGAACCCGCCTTTTCGCTCCCCCAACGTTCCGGTCCGTTCGGTCGTACAATCAGCGGAGGGGGGACTGTGTCGATATTCGAAAACACGTTGCAAGATCTGCGTTTCGGAGCCCGCACGCTCGCCAAGAACCCCGGCGTCACCGCGATTGCCGCGCTGTCGCTGGCGCTCGGGATCGGCGCCAACACCGCCATTTTCAGCCTGATCGATACGGTGCTCGTCAAGATGCTGCCGGTGCGCGAACCGCAAGAACTGGTCCTGCTGACCGATCCCACCGCGCAAGGCGTCTCCATCGGGTCGCAAGGGCCCGAACGGTCGAGCCTCAGCTATGGCGAATACGAGCACATCCGCGAGCGCCAGCAGGTGTTCCAGGGGATGTTCGCGGCCGAAAGCAGCTTGGACCGCGTGAGCGCTACGGTGGATGGCGGGTCGCCCGAAGATGTCTACCCACGCCTGGTTTCCGGCTCCTACTTCTCCGTGCTGGGCGTCAACCCCCTGCTGGGGCGGGCCTTCACGGCGGCCGACGACCAGGCTCCCCACAACGCCCCCTATACGGTCATCAGCTACGGCTATTGGGACAAGCGCTTCGGGCGCAGCACCGGCGTCCTGGGGAAGGTCGTGAAGCTGGGCAAGGCGTCGCTGACCATCATCGGCGTGGCGCCGCCGCGGTTTTTCGGCGAGACGGTGGGCCAGTCTCCCGACCTGTGGATCCCCATGATGATGGAACCCGACCTCAAACCGGGCCGCGACTGGCTGCACGACGACGAAAGCAACGTCACGCGCGTGATGTGGCTCCAGGTGATGGGGCGCCTCAAGCCCGGTGTCAATCTGAAGCAGGCGCAGGCCAACATCGCCGTGGTGTTCCAACAGATCCTGAGCGGTTACCAGGTCCCTGGCCTGAGCGCCGAGCAACGCCGTAACCAGTTGGAACAGAGGTTACAGTTGCGCCCAGGCGGCGAGGGCGCCAACTCGCTGAGCGACGATTTCGGCCAGCCGCTGCTGGTCCTCATGACGGTGGTCGGGCTGGTGCTGCTGATCGCGTGCGCCAACATCGCCAACCTGCTGCTGGCGCGGGCGGCGGGGCGCCAAAAAGAGATCGCGGTTCGCCTGGCCATGGGCGCCGGCCGGATGCGGCTCGGACTGCAGCTCCTCACCGAGAGCCTGCTCCTCTCCGCTATCGGCGGCGTGGTGGGGCTGCTGTTTGCCATGTGGGGAAGCTACTTGTTGCTGCGCGTGGTTTCGAGCGGCCCGAATCCCATTCCGCTGGAAGTGCACACCGATATGCGCGTGCTGGGCTTCACAGCGGCCGTGTCGATCGTGACCGGAATTCTGTTCGGGCGCGCGCCGGCGTTCCGGGCGGCGCGCGTGGAAGTGGCATCCACTTTAAGAGAGAACTCGCGCGGCGTGATGGGCGGCGGTGGGCGGATCAGCGTGGGCAAAGTTCTGGTAGCGGCCCAGATCGCCATTTCGCTGCTGCTGCTGATCGGTTCCGGCCTGTTCATCCGCACGCTGCGCAACCTGGAGAAAGTGGAGCTCGGTTACGCGCGCGAGAAGCTGGTGCTGACCGATGTGGATGCCACGTCGGCCGGGTACCGGGGAGCCGCCGCGGCGAATCTATACACCCGGCTGCTGGAGGAGATCCGCGCCATTCCCGGCGTCAAGAGCGCCACCTTTTCGCAGAACGGCCTGTTCAGCGGATCGGAATCCGGCACCCAGCTCTACGTGGAAGGCTACACACCGCCCAAGCCAGGCCAATCCGGAGCGCGCTTCGACCAGGTGGGGCCGGACTACTTCGCCGCGCTGGGCATCCCCATTCTGCGCGGCCGCGAGATTGGCCGCCAGGACACCGCAGCCTCCACCCCGGTCACGGTGATCAACCGGACCATGGCCAAGGAGTTCTTCGATGGCCGCGACCCTTTGGGCAAGCACATCAAGGACCTGTTCCCCGGGTCCACCGCTCAGTTCGAGATTGTGGGCGTGGCGGAGGACGTGCGCGACCACAATCTGCGCGGCAAGGTCGCCCGCCGGTTTTATGTCCCGGCCACCCAAGGATTGCCCGTCGTGCCGGAATTCGTGAACTTCGAAATCCGCACCATCGCCGACCCCGGAAGCGTGGTCGCGGCGGTGCGGCGCAAGTTCCAGTCCATCGACATTTCCTTGCCCATCGGAACTCCCGCCACCCTGGACGAGCTGGTGGGCCGTCAACTGCTCCAGGAGCGCATCATCGCCGAGCTCTCTACGTTCTTCGGAGCCCTGGCCTTGCTGTTGGCGTCGATGGGGCTCTACGGAGTGCTCTCGTATGCCGTGGCGCGCCGCACCAACGAGATCGGCATCCGCATGGCCATTGGCGCGGAGCAGCGCACGGTGGTGTGGATGGTTCTGCGCGAGACCCTGGTGCTGGTGGCGGTGGGTGCGGCGATGGGGATCGGCGCCTCGATGGGCCTGGCGCGTCTGGTGGCGAGCCGCATGTTCGGAGTCGGCGCCGGCGACCCGTTGACCATCGTGGCCGCGGGAGCCACGCTTACCGTGGTCGCGATGTTTGCAGCATGCTTCCCCGCCATGCGTGCCGCCAAGGTAGATCCCATGGTAGCCCTGCGAGTGGAGTAACACCGACACGCTACGCGTGCCGCATCCCTGTCTGTGTTGTTTTTTCCGGGCGGTCTTACGAGTGCGCTAACGCGCGCGGGCCGGCGGCGACAGTTTCTGAACCAGGCGCTGGAAATCCGCGGGGAGGCGGCTCTCAATCGAGACGCTCTTTCCCGATCGCGGATGAACAAACCCGAGGCGCACCGCGTGAAGAGCCACGCGATTGATGAGCCCTTCGTTCGATTCCGCCGGATGGTATTTCCGGTCGCCGATCACCGGGTGGCCGATCGCCGAAAACTGCGCCCGGATCTGATTCTGCAATCCCGTCACCAGCCGAAGCCGCACCAGCGACGCCCCCAAAAGAGGACGCTCCACCGAATATCGAAGTTCCGCGCGTGCCGCTGTGGGGTCGCTCTCCGGACGCAGTTTTTGAAACATCCCTTCCCGTCGAAAATGGTGAACCAGCGTCCCCTCGCCGGCCGCAAGCCGGCCGCGAACTACCGCGAGATACTCTCTCACCGGAGTGTGCGCAAGAAACTGTCGAACCAGCGTGTCGCGATCCGCTTCGGTCTTCGCAAAGAGCAAAATCCCGGACGAAAAGCGATCGATGCGATGGACCACGAATGCTCGCTGCCGGCTCAGCCGCAGAGCCGCTGAAACCACGGACCAGGCGGACGGCGAGGTGGCGCCTTCAATCGGCACGGCTGGCAGCCCCGGCGGCTTATCGACCGCCATCACGGCGTCGTCTTCGTAAAGCACGGCAACCTCCCGCGAGAACAGGGGCTTGCGGTGCTCCTGGCGGGGTGAAGGCTCTCGCCGATCCTGGCGGCCTGAGGGCTTGCGCCGATCCTGGCGGTCTGAAGAAGGGGCCGGTTTTCCCGAACGCCCGCCCGCCTTGCGTGGGGGTTTCTTCATGTGCGGAGTGGTTGATGGGTTGCTTGCAGAATAGTCGGACCAGCCCTATTATCGAACCATTTCGTGACCATCGCAATCCGCCGCAGGTTGACAAGAAGGCCGACGATGGCGCTCCCCCGAGTGGACCCCGGCGGACCAGGGGCGGACCAGGGGGGTCCGCCCACGGAACAACCTAGCCCTCTACGGCGTCTTAACATGGTATGAAGCAACGGTCGGACCATCCGTTCGTGATGCTGGTCCGCCATTTCTTCGGCCGCTTCTTCGACACCGAATCGCTCTCGCCGCAGGGCGATCCGCAGGCCAACTTCACACAAACCCTGGGCATCCTGGCGGTCCCTAGCGCCTTCTTCATTCTGGTTTGCCGCCCCCTCGGCCTCTGGGGCTGGAGCCTGGTGGGGGTGCGCTACATCTTCTTGTCGATTTCCATGATCCTCATGGGATTCATCATGGTCTTCGAGTGGAACGCCCTGTTTCCCGACCGCCGCGATTACCAGATCCTGACGCCGCTGCCGCTTCGGTTGTCCGCCTTGTTCCTCGCCAAAGCCATCGCGTTGGGCGCTTTCCTCGGCATCTTTCTGGTAGACGTCAATTTCTTCGGAGTGCTTTTCTGGGGAGGAATCGATCGGGGCCGGAACATCTTCAACCTCATTGGCGCGCATGTCGTGGCCATGCTGGCGGGCGGTCTGTTCGCGGCCCTGGCGATTGCCGCGCTGCAGGGCGTGTTGATCACGATCTTGCCTGGGAAGGCCTACCGGCGGGTTTCGGTCACGCTGCAGACTCTGCTGATGAGCGCGCTGGTGATGCTGCTGTTTCTCACTCCCCTGATGGGATTCGGCATCGAGGGGCTCGCCAAAGCCCGCAGCCCGCTGGCCTATTGGTTTCCCGGTTTCTGGTTCATCGGGCTCTACGAACGCCAGCGGCCGGCCACGCACGACCAGTTCCTTCTCGGTTTGGGGAGCTTCGCCATCCGAGGGCTCTGGTGCGCCGCGGGCCTATTCGTGTTGACCTTCCTGCCCTTCTATCGGCGGCACGCCCGCAAGATGTTGGAGACGCCCGAGCCCAGCCCCGCCGGCTCCGGGCGGCTGGCGGCATGGGCGGGCAGCGCCGTGGAGCGCAGGCTGTTGAAGCATCCCATCGAGAGCGCCGTCTTCCATTTCATCAGCCAGACTATCACGCGCAGCGTGAAGCATCGCCTGTTCCTGGCGACCTACGGAGGATTCGGCGCCGCGCTGGCCGTAATGACTTGGCGATCGGGCGAGTCCGGACTGCTGCGCTTGCCGCTGACCCTGTCGTTCGTGCTGGTCTCCGGCCTCCGCGCGGCCTTCAACTTTCCCTCCGAGCTGGGCGCCAACTGGGCCTTCCAGCTCACCGAGACCAGTCGGGTGCAGGAGTACCTGGCGGCCACGCGGAAGTGGATCCTCCTGTGCGCCATCCTGCCGCTGTTCGCGCTGCTGGCCCCCATGGAGTTCGCCTGCTTCCGGTGGACGGCGGCTCTCTTCCACCTGGCTTATGGCATCGCGCTTTCGGTCCTGTTGATGGAGATCATGTTCTTCGATTTCCGCAAAGTCCCCTTCACCTGCGCGCACTTGCCGGGCAAGGTCAACCTGGTGGGGCTCAGCGTGGTGTACATCCTGGGGTTCACCATGTACAGCAGGACTATGGCCGACCTCGAAACCTGGCTCGCCGCGACGCCCGTGCCGGCAGTTCTCTTCTTCGGCTGCGCCGCATTAGCCTGCGTGGCGCTGAACGGCTGGCGGCATCGCTGGTTTGCGGGTGAAGCCGGCGCCGCCATCCTGGACTACGAGGACCCGGGCGATCCCGTGGTCCGCACGCTGGGGATCACACAATAGGAGCCATCGCCGATGCTGGAGATCCAAGGACTGACCAAGTGCTACCGCAACAACCCGGTGGTCAACGATGTCAGCTTCACCGTGCGGCCGGGTGAAGTCACCGGCTATCTGGGCCCCAACGGCTCGGGCAAATCGACCACCGTGAAGATCATCACGGGGCTCATAGAAGCCACCACCGGCACGGTGCTATTGGATGGCCGGGATATCCGCGAGGACCCCATGGGGTTCCGGCGCCGCCTCGGATACGTTCCCGAAGAGGCCATTCTCTATTCGTATCTCACCGGCCTGGAGTACCTGGAGCTCATCGGACGTCTGCGAGGTCTCGATCCCGGCGAAGTAGAGCGCAAAGCCAATGGGCTGCTGGAACTGTTCTCGTTGCAATCCTACCGCCATGCGTCCATCTCGACCTATTCGAAGGGGATGAAGCAACGGGTCCTGATCTCCGCCGCGCTACTGCACGACCCCGATGTGTTGATTCTGGACGAGCCGCTTTCGGGTATCGACGTGACCTCCGCGCAGTTATTCCGGCACCTGCTGAACGAACTGGCCAGCCAGGGGAAGACGATTCTATACATCTCGCACGTGCTGGAGGTGGTGGAGAAGGTCTGTGCGCGCGTGATCATCATCTACAAGGGCCGCATCATGGCCGCCGATTCGGTGGAGCGCCTGCGCGACCTGATGAACGTTCCCTCGCTCGAAGGCATATTCTCACAACTGGTGGAAGAGCGCGACCTGGAAGGCGTGGCGCGGGATATCGTAGCGACCATTCAGACCAGGGCATGAAATGGTGAGGCGGACCCCCTTGCCTTCGGGGCGCCGACGGACCAAGGCAAGCTGTGAAGGATTGTTGGCAGGCGAAAGCGCCTGCCCCACCCAAACGCAAGGCGCCAAAGACTCCTCGTTTCGGCGACCGAAAGCCCCAAGGAATTGTGGTCTTGCGCAACGTGCCGCTCAACTGAACGGCCGGAAACAGGAGGCTGGCAGGATAAGCTGCCCCTCACATCAGGGCCGGGGGAACGCCCAAAGCAAATGTATTTGCTTTCGGCTTACTGAAAACAAATGGTTTAGATTCGATTTTGGGCGAAAAAGGGAAAATGTATTTGCTCTTTTGGGGGCCTTCCGAGAACCAATTCCTCAGCGCCTGCGTACCTTAAAACAGTGGCCGCGCCGCCCCGACCCTGCCGTTGCATCGTTCCCCGAATGAATGCTTCAATGACAAGGTAGGCACAGTAGTCGAGATTACCCGACAGTTCGCGGCGCATCGGAGGTAGCCCGTGACAGTGCTAAGCCCAACGCAAGCTCCCGCACGGGAACGAGTCCTGGAGAAAAGCCGTGCGATCACCAAATGGGTGACGGCCCGCGAGGCATTCTGGGTTGCCCTGGAGGCATTACGCAGCCACAAGCTGCGCTCCTTCCTCACCCTGCTCGGGGTGGTAATCGCTACCACCACCCTGATCGTAGTCATGTCGATCGTGAACGGCATGAACGTCTACATCGCCGACCACATTGCCAACCTGGGCGCCAACACTTTCGTCCTGCACCAGTTCCAATGGGCGCAAGGCTTCGACTCGTTCCTGAAGGCGCGGCGGCGCAACCAGCCCATCCGCATTGAGGACTACGAATTTCTGAGAGAGACCTTACAGGGCTACCAGCAAATCGGCGCGATGGCCCAACTCAACCCCAACCCCACGGCGCGCTACAAGGGTCACCTGATTGACGAGATCAACCTGAACGCGATGACCCCCAGCTTCGCCGACATCGGCCGCGAAAAAGTGGAAAGCGGGCGATACATCAATGACGCCGACTACCGGCATAACGCCCGGGTCTGCGTCATCGGTCAGGACCTGGTGGAGAAGCTCTTTGCTAACGTCGACCCTCTAGGCAAAGAAGTGTCGCTGGCGGGTCTGCCGTTCCGCGTGGTCGGCGTCACGGAACGAGTCGGCAGCACGTTCGGACAAAGCCAGGATAACTTCGCCATTATTCCCTTGACCACCTTTCGCAGCATCTGGATGGCCCGGCCGGAGCTCCTGGTTTTCATCAAGGCGCCGGACGGCCCG
This sequence comes from Terriglobia bacterium, assembly GCA_020073365.1. GTDB lineage: Bacteria > Acidobacteriota > Terriglobia > Bryobacterales > Bryobacteraceae > JAIQFL01. The sequence goes on from JAIQFL010000084.1 coordinate 22,336, forward strand.
CACATGACCGAACTGGAGGACGAAGTCCGGGCCCTGATGCGTGCCCGCCGGCACGTCCCCTACAAGGAAGACGACACCTTCGGCATCAACGCCTCCGATACGTTGATGAGCGCCTGGAGAGACCTGACGGGCACTATTTTCGCCGTGACCATCGGGTTGGTGGCGGTATTCATGGTGGTGGGTGGGATCGTGATCATGAACATCATGCTGGCCAGCGTCACGGAACGCACACACGAGATCGGCATCCGCAAGTCGGTGGGAGCGCGCCGCCGCGACATCCTGTGGCAGTTCGTCATTGAGTCCGGAGTGATGGCCAGTACGGGCGGCATCGCGGGCGTGCTGCTCGCCGTGTGCATCGCCAAGTTGGTCAATATCGTGTTCACCGCAGCCGTCCCTCTGAGCGCCGTGATCGTCGGCGTGACGCTGTCCGCCGCGGTGGGCCTGTTTTTCGGGATCTATCCCGCCACCCAAGCGGCGCGGCTGGCGCCCATCGATGCGCTGAGAAACGAGAATTGAAATGATACAAGCGTACCGTCACCACGTTCGCGAGAATCTGCTACTGGCGCTCGACACGCTCCGCAGGCACAAATTCCGGTCGTTCCTCACGGTCCTCGGGGTGTTCATCGGCACCACCACGGTGATCGCTGTAACTTCCATCATCGCCGGGTTGGACAAGCAACTGGTGGACGTGGCCGAACAATTCGGCACCCGCACCCTGTGGGTCTACAAGCTGCAGCTCGGCGCGCCTCACGCCTTGACCCGCGACGAACGGTTGCGCAAACCCCTTAGCTACGAAGACGCCATGGCCATCAAGGATGAGAGCCCCTCGACCGAGACGGTTTCCGTGGAGCTGTTTCGCGAAATGGGGGACTTCGGTTTGCCGCCCGTTACCGCCAGGTACAAGGGCCAGGACATGGTCGACGCCCTTTTCGTCGGGGTCACCGCGGACCACTTGCGGCTCATCAATGCCACGCTTGGCGAGGGCCGCTTCTTCACCGACGCCGAGGACCTGCACCGGCGCGACGTGGCGGTGGTCGGCGACGGCGTTCGCAAGCGATTCTTCGAGCATGCCGATCCGATCGGCAAGACCATTCTGGTGGACGGGCACAACCTGGAAATCGTCGGCACCCTCACCAAGTTCAAATCGTTTCTGGGCGACGACCAGAACGATAAGGCCATACTCGCCCCCTACCATACTTTCAAGAAGACGTACCCCGAAGCCAAAGACAACTTCATCTGCGTACTGGCGGAGCCGGGGAAAATGGACGAGGCCAAGGACGAAGTTACCGCGGTGCTGCGCCGCCGCCGCCACGTGAAGCCGTCGGAGCCCGACAACTTCGGCATCTCCAGCGCGGAGTCGGTGATCAGCCAGTTTCGGCAGGTCATCGCCACGGTGGGCCTGGTGATGGTGGTGATCTCCTCTATCGGCCTGTTGGTGGGCGGCATAGGCGTGATGAACATCATGCTGGTGTCGGTCACCGAGAGGACGCGTGAAATCGGCGTGCGCAAGGCCATCGGCGCGCGGCGCAGCGACATCAAGTGGCAATTCCTACTGGAAGCCATGACCTTGACCGCGTCCGGAGGTCTCATCGGCATCCTGGTCGGTTGGCTGCTCAGCGGGGCCATCCGCACTTTCGTCCCCAGCCTGCCCTCCCACGTGCCTCTGTGGTCGGTCATCGCCGGGTTCACGGTGGCTACCAGCGTCGGTCTCTTCTTCGGCCTCTGGCCGGCGATGAAAGCGGCCCGGCTCGATCCCATCGCCGCCTTGCGGTGCGAGTAAGACCGCCCGACGGCGGGGCGCCGCCAGCCAGCAACGGCGCGACTTAGGAGAGACGACTCGACTCACTGCGTATGATGCTGGCGCGATCGATGCCTGCATAGATCTAATGTCACTCGCACGGACGAGATCGAACCTTGCAGCCAATGAGGATGACCGAGACGATCAGGAGCAACAATGTCTGATTCGTTTTGTGATTCGAGTCAGCAGTCGGAATTCGAATCGTAAGTCACCGAGCAAAACGAACTCGCAACTCTTCCAGAAGCGACTAAGGCGATGACGTGCACTTGCGCCAAGACGAAGTGACGCCATAGCTATATCAGACCGACGCGCCGCATCAACTCCTGGAATCTCGGCTCCTCTCGAATTCTGTCAAAGCGCGGATCGACCTTCAGCCAAACCATCATAGATGAGTGCTGCTGGTAAGCCTTCTCGAGCAACGTGAGGGCTTGCTCCCGCTCGTCGAGGGCGCAATGGACCAGCGCGATCATGCCCGGCGATACCGGATATTTCTTCGCAAGCGTCAGCAGGCGGTTCAGGACTTGCCGGGTCTGGTCCGGTTTGCCGGTCATGGCATCAATGTACGCCAGGTCCGGCGATAGACTGGGATCCAGGTCCGCAGCCTGGCTTTTCCGGATCGCCTCGATGCCTTTTTCATAATCCCCGCTGTACACGTAGGCCCAACCCAGTTGGTACTGCGACGACGTATCATTGGGGTGAAGATCGAGGGCCTTCAGGAATTGTGCGATCGCCAGGTCGTAGCGACGCGCATTGGCATAGGCATTGCCTAGCATCTCGTTGGTCAGCATGGCGAGTGGGTCCGCCTCCAGAGCGAGCCTGGCCTGCCGAATGCTCTCGTCGGCGCGACCCAGATGGCGCGTCATATTGCAGTACAGCATATGGGCGGTCGGGAAGCCCGGGTTGAGTGCGATGGCCTTTTTAACCTCGTCTTCGACTCCTTTCCAATCCCATTCCTGGTAATGGACCACAGCCATCGCCTGGTGAGATTCGGCCAGCGTGTCGTCGAGGGCGAGAGCCTTAGTGGCCGCCTCTCGAGCCTTGGGAATGGTTTCAGCCCACGGTCTGGAGTCGGTAAAAAGGAAGCCGGTCCAGCACTCGGCGAGGCCCCAATAGGCAGCGGCATAAGACGGGTCCAACTGAATAGCCTGCTCGAAATAGTCGATTGCCTTCAACAGTGACTCTTCCTTGTATTGATCCCAATAGTAACGTCCGAGCAGGTATGCGTCGAAAGCTGCCGGGACGACCTTATGATTGCGCGCCAGCCGGCCTGCTTCCTCGGTGGTCACGCGGGCCTGAATCTCACCGGCAATCTCCCGCGCCACGTCCCCTTGCAGCGAGAGCACATCGGTCAACTCACGTTCGTAGGCCTGGGTCCATAATTGTTGACTGGTAGCGCAATCCACTAACTGCGCCGTGATTCGTACCCGGTTGCCGGAAGACTGCACGCTCCCTACGATTACCGCTTCCACTCCCAACTGCTTCGCGACCTCCGGCAGCGGCTGTTTCGTTCCTTTAAACTGCATGACGGACAGACGCGAAATCACTCCCAGCGCGCCGATCTTGCCAAGATCGGTGATCAGCAGGTCCGTCATTCCGTCGGCAAAGTACTCCTGCTCGGCGTTGCCGGACAAGTTCGTCAGAGGCAGCACGGCCAGCCTGGTGATGCGTGGGCCGCCGTAGCTGAAAATCCGATTACGCCATTTATTCGGCAGCAATTCCCAAAGCGCCAGCAACCCTCCAGCCGCGGCCACGCTGCCGCCCAATTGCAGGACGCGGCGTCGCGGCAGATTCCGCTTACGCTGATCTTCGCCACCCGCGTCCTGCCCTTTAAGAGCTGCCTCGAGGTGGGAGATGAGCTCGCTTGCCGATTGAAAGCGTCGCGCCGGATCCTTTTCCAGGCAGCGGCGGACCAGGCGGTTGGCGGCCGGGTCCGCCAGGTCCGGCGGCTCCGTATTCAGAATCGCGATGAGGGTGTCGATTGCCGAGGACCCCTGGAAAGTGCGGTTGCCGGCCAGCATCTCATGCAGGATGGTGCCGAACGAAAAAATATCCGTGCGATGGTCCAGCGGCTCGCCGCGCACCTGTTCCGGCGACATGTACCCCGCCGTCCCCATCATCCGGCCCGGCTCGGTCGTCACCGATACCGCGGCGGCTTCGGGATGCGTTGCCGGTTCGGATAGCTTGGCCAGACCGAAGTCCAGAATCTTGATCCGGCCTTCGTGCGTGACCCACAGGTTCTCAGGCTTCAAATCGCGATGCACGACGCCCTTTTGGTGCGCCGCGGCGAGTCCGTGAACGATTTGTATGGCGTATTCGTGCGCCGTGCGCCGCGGTAGCGCCGTGCCGCCCAGCCGCGCACGGAGGTTCTGCCCCTCCAGATACTCCATGGCGATGAACGGACGGCCGTCCATCTCGCCGACGTCGTAGACCGTGCAGATATTGGGATGGCTCAGAGCCGAGGCAGCGCGGGCCTCGCGCTCGAACCGCTCCACTGCCGCCCGGTCGCTCAAGAATTCCCTGGCCAGAAACTTGAGCGCCACGGCACGTCTCAGTCGCGTATCCCACCCGCGGTAGACTTCTCCCATACCCCCTGCGCCGAGCAGGGCATCGATGCGATAAGGGCCTACCGTACGGCCCGGGAGCGTCGCCGAATCACCGGCAGCCAGGGCCCGTGCCGCCGCTTCCAGGGCGGGCGTTTCCAGAAACGCGTTGGCCCGATTCTCCTGTGCCAGCAGCGACTCGACTTCGCGGCGGAGCTCCCGATCGTCGCCGCAAGCAGAATCCAGATGAGCCGTGCGCCGGGCCCCGGTGAGTTCGAGCGCAGCGATGACGATCTCCTCGATCTGTCTGCGCCGCTCCGATACCTGTTCGTCCGGTCGCGACGACTTGGAATTCGCTTCTTGGGCCATGACGCGTCGATGCTCAGTATATACGAAGAGGTATTTTCGAGCCAACTTTCGGTCGGCTTCATCGGCTTCAGCGTGTGATCGGGCCGCTCGCGGGCCATATAGCGACGGGCGAGACCTCGCAACTCGGTGTCAACGATCCGCGCCAGTTGGTCGAAGGCCGCCCGGTCTCCCCGGCGCCAGGCTCGCAGCAGCCCGGTCACTTCTTCCGGTCTCGAATCCGCATCCTGGGCCATGACAGTTTGACGCTCAGTATCACCTTCGGTCCGCGTTACGGTTTTCGCGACTGACTGGCGCTATTCCTATTTGAGGACGCCAACGACTTGAGCGGACAACAAAGGAGAGGAAAGAAAATGAAGCAAGTATCGAAAAGTATGTCAAAACAAATGGCTTCGTTCGCGGTGGCAGCCATCCTGACGGCCGGAGCTACTGCCATGACGCTTCAGGCCAAAGAATGGCAGGCAACCGTGGGCGCGGAGAGCCCCGGTGGGGGAAGCCAGGCTCTGGCCTTTTTGCCGAATGAATTTTGGGTCCATACCGGCGACAGCATCCGTTGGACTTTTCCGACGCATGAGCGCCATACGCTCACCTTTTTGACACCCGGCCAGACACGGCCTCCTGCTTTTGGTCCCGTCTTCGGCGTCCCCGTCGGGTGCCCAGGGGTTGGGGTTACACCCGATGGATCGAGCTTTAATGGGACGGCGTGCGTCAGCACGGGAGTCTTGCTGCCCGATGATAATTTGGGGCCAACGGCAAGCGCGCCAACCTATTCCGTGACCTTCCCGGCGCACGGCAACTTCAAGTTTGTTTGCCTGGTTCACGCGGATATGACCGGAGTGGTCCACGTTCTCAACGCGTCCGAGTCCCTCCCCCACAACCAGGACTTCTATGACCGTCAGGTGCAACGCGAGAGCGCGCTGTTGCTTGCGGAAGCCTCTCGCCTGGAGGGCCTGGGAACTGGGCAACAGGACCTAACGCAGAGCAACGACGTGGCCGCCGGTATCGGCGTAATCGTAACGACAACTGGAGCCGGTTCACAGACTGCATCGTTGATGCACTTCCTGCGGGACACGATTGTCGTGCAGGTCGGCGACACCGTTGAGTGGACGAGTCTCGACCCGTCGATCAACCATACGGTGACCTTTGGGACGGAGCCTGCGGATCCCCGGCCGCCTTCGACAAATCTGCTGCCACCAGCCTCGGACGGGGCCAGGCAGGCGGTAATCAGCTCGCCTGCGGACAGTGTGAATTCGGGATTCTTGTCTCCTGCGCCGCAAGATAGGGCGAACCTGGCCCAGTCGTCTCCGGGTGTAACACGTTTTCGCGTGACCTTCACATCTCCAGGGATTTTCAATTACATCTGTGCCGTTCATGACCAGCTCGGCATGAAAGGGACGGTTATTGTTCACTGACAGGAGGCTCCCAATGAAGTCACGCTTTCCCGGTTTATTCCTCACTCTCGCGCTTTTGGCGCCGGCGCAACCGTACGAAGCCGCCTCGTACCGGGGCGGCCTGGTCACACCGCCCCTGCCGAAACCGAGATTTGTTCTCACTGACACCTCCGGTGCTCCGTTTGATTTCTGGAACAGAACCCAGGGGTCGGTCACGCTTCTCTTTTTCGGCTATACCTATTGTCCGGATCAGTGTCCCATGCACATGGCGAATATTGGCGTAGCTCTGAAGAAACTGCCCTCCGGTATTGCCGATCAGGTCAAGCTCGTTTTTGTTACCACCGATCCCGCACGGGACACCGCGGTGGAACTGCGCCGGTGGCTCGACAATTTCGACAAACACTTTGTCGGCCTCACGGGAACCGAAGCTGCCCTAGAGGCGGTCCAGAAGGCTGCGGGGGTTCCTACGGCCCGGAAAACAGCGCTTCGCGACGGCAACTACTCCGTTGCGCACGCCAATTTTGTTGTTGCGTACACCAAAGACAACCTGGCCCATGTTATCTATCCCGGCGGAGTAAGCAAAGACGATTGGGTCCACGACCTTCCCCTCTTGATTAAAGAAACCTGGTCGCACCCCTAAAGAGCCGATTGCAGCGAATCGGGCGGGATTTGTTCCACGAGAATCCCGCCCGTACCGGGGGCTTCACGGCGGATCAATCCGGCGGAGCGGTGTCGGCGGGGGCACCGTTGGATGAGTGGCGGGGGCAATTCAGCGGTGCGATCCGCCTAACCGGAACGGCATGCTGAAACCGATTGTGAAGGCTCTTCCGGCATGCGTATCCGTGCCGCTGACGAATGCAGTGTAGGCGGCGAACAGATCAGCCCGAGGGAGCGAGTAGGCGAGGGCTCCACCGGCCCGCCAGTAATTGTCCCGTAGAAAACGGTCGTGCTGGTACAACAGCTCCGGTGTATTGACTTCACCCGGGAACACCAGGTCGGCGGGTGGCGGAGATCCGAAGCGCAGCCCGCCATGCGTGCGCTGCCAGAACGCCTGGCCACGGACCGATAGTTTTCTCTTCACCAAATAGGCGACTTCCGCGCTGGCATTGCTGCGGTTGCTGGAGATGCCCAGCACTCTCTCGACAAACGCGTAGGAGTAGCGGCCCTGCACCACCAGGTTGCGGGAAATCGCGTCCAGGCGCCGGCCGGCGTCCACCCCGATGCGCACCTCTCTGAGGTCGCGCCCCAACGCGCTCTCACCCCGGAAATTGTAGTCGTGGCTGGGTACGCCGAGCGAGACGGATGGCGTCAGCGCAAAAACGCCACTTGCCAGGTTGTAGCGCGCGGTAATGCCAAAGTCCTGCAAACCCGATTGCCAGCAGTGGCATTGGTCCACCGGAAGATAGGGAATTGGGGGCGCAGGCGGATTCGGATCCGTGTATTTCGCGAATACATACGGCAGACCGGCGGTCAACGACAGCCGGTTGGTGAGGGCGTATTCGGCCTCTAGGTAGAGCGACATGTCGAGGCTGGTCCCGTGTGGCACGAGCACACCGTTGGTGCGACGATGACCTGTGTTGTCGATTGTCTGGTAGGTGAAGCTGATGGAGCCCTCTCCACGAGGCGGCACCCAGGCCTGAGCTTTCGCGGGATTCGTGGTTGTCAGCCACAGTGCCATGGCCATGAAGATCGTGACGGTGTTCGGGTGGTTGACGCGGGAAGCGCGCTCCGCTGCCGCCCGGTCGCTCTGTTCGTCCGTTCGCGACGACTTGGAATTCGCTTCTTGGGCCATGACGGGCCGACGCTCAGTATATACCAGGAGGGATTCTTTTCGAGCCACTTTCGATCCCACTTTGGCGGCCGGGGTCAGATGTGGTACTAGCCCGGTGTTTCTTTCGGGCCCATCTCGCGTAGCAGCCATAGCTTCGCCAGCTTCCAGTCGCGCAGGACCGTGTCCGGCGAAACGTCGAGCGACTGGGCGATCTCATCGGTGGTAAGGCCGCCAAAAAACTTCATCTCCACCACCTGGCATTTGCGGGCATCCTCCGATGCCAATGCGTTGAGGGCGTCGTCCAGAGCCAGCAACGCGGCGTCTTGCTGCGCCCCGAGATTGGCACACTCTTCGAGAGACAGGCGCTGAGGGGTTCCGCCACGCTTACGGCGGTCCCGCGCGCGCGCGAAATCCACCAGCACGCGCCGCATCACCTGCGCCGAGATGGCGAAGAAATGGATGCGGTTCTTCCAGTGCAGGTTGCGGAAATCGGCGAGCCGCATATAGGCCTCGTGCACCAGCGCGGTCGCCTGCAACGTGTGATCCGGCCGCTCGCGGGCCATATAGTGGCGGGCGAGACGGCGCAACTCGGTGTAAACGATCGGCGCCAGTTGGTCGAAGGCTGCCTGGTCTCCACGGCTCCATGCGTGCAGCAGCTCCGTTACTTCTTCCGGAGATTTCGAATCCGCATCTCGGGCCATGGCAGGTTGACGCTCAGTATACACCGCCGAAAAAAATATTAGTGCACGTTACGGTCTTCACGACCGGCTGACGCTATTCCATTTTGAAGACGCCAGCGGCTTCATGTTGCGGCGAATGGAGAGCTGTTCGTCACGGCTGAATCACGCGCCGGCCGCAGGCCGGCAAAACAAGACCGGCTCAACCAAGACTCAAATCAAGGAAGGACAACGGCTATGACGCGAAAACGCAACGATAACGGTGCCACTCGGACTCAATCAGGTCCCAGCCGGCGTGGATTCTTAAGCTGCCTGGGGCTCTCTCCGGGGCTGGCGGGACTCGCGGGCGCAGGACTGCTCGGGACACTGCAGGCACCCAGGGCCTTCGCTGACTTAACCCCTCTCAACGATAAGGAGCGCCGTCACCGCGCGTTTGTCATCCGGCGCGATGCAGCCATTTTCCAGAGGGACCTTCCCGAGACTCCCTCCGTGTCCAATGGCGACGAGGAGTTGTATCCCAAGCGCATTGCCAGTTACAGCAAGGGCTTGCCGCACAACGATCTGGGCGAAGTCGACCTGAATGCGTATGGTGCCTTTAATAAAGGCACTCAACAGCGGGTTGGCCAGCGATTTCGAGGCCATTCCCCTCGGCGGGGCAGCCAAGCTGGCCAATCCGCAGGGGGCATACTGCTTCACCATGGAAGGCGCCGACGCCGCGGCGCTCGCGATCCCTGCCCCCCCGGCCTTCAGCAGCGCCCAAATGGCCGCGGAAATCGCGGAGGATTACTGGTCCGCACTCACGCGCGACGTGCCGTTCAGTCAATACGCCACCGATCCACTGATCAGCCAGGCTGCGGCCGATTTGACCAGATTCTCCGACTATCGTGGACCCAAGGTGAACAACCAGGTCACTCCGGGTGTTCTTTTTCGTGGCAATACGCCGGGCGATCTTACCGGCCCTTACATTTCGCAGTTTCTGCTCAAGACGACCCCCATGGGCGCCGCGTCGTTGCCTCAGCTTTACCGTACATCCGTTGCCGGCGACGATTACCTGACCAGTTATGCGGACTGGCTCAAAGCTCAGCGGGGTGGGGCCGCCGGATCGAATGTTTTCGACTCGACCCCCCGCTACATTCGCAATAACCGCGACCTGGCCCAATACCTTCTGGTCGACTTCATGGGTCAAGCGAACATCCAGGCCTTTCTCCTGCTGTTGAGTTACGGTAATGCGGCGCTTTCTCCCAATAACCCTTACCTTCATTCATCCACTCAGGCGGGAGGTATCACCTTCGGCAGCCAGCAGCAGTTGGATCTTGTCTCCCGCGCGCCGAACGCGGCGCTGCGCGCGACTTTCTGCCAAAAATGGCTGGTGCATCGCAGCCTTCGGCCGGAAACATTCGGCGGTAGGATTCACAATCATGTTACCGGAGCGGCCAGCTATCCGATCCATTCCGACATTCTGAATTCCGCGGCGCTCAAGGCGATCTTCAGCGCCCACGGCACCTATCTTTTGCCGATGGCGTATCCCGTGGGATCGCCTCTACATCCGTCCTACCCAGCGGCCCATGCCGCGATTGCGGGAGCTGGTGTCACCATGCTCAAGGCACTCTTTAACGAGTCGTTCGTGATTCCCAATCCAGTGGTAACTTCCGACGATGGGCTGTCGTTGTTGCCGTATTCCGGGCCGGCACTGACGGTGGGTGGTGAGTTGAACAAGCTCGCCGCGAACATTTCTCTCGGCCGCGACGCCGGTGGGGTGCACTATCGCTCCGACGGGATCCAAGGCATCCTGCTGGGAGAAGCGATCGCGTTGTCGATACTTCGCGATACCGCGACGATTTACCACGAGGAGTTTCCAGGATTCACGCTGACGCGCTTTGACGGCACGCCGGTGACGATCTGCCCGAATTGCTGAATACGCTAAGACCGGCTCGAAACGCTGAAAGGAGTGGCAACCGTGGGAAGGACAGCAGTTAAGAATGCCGCACAAATATTGAAGGAAAACCAGGTCAAGCAAGACAACCTGGAGCGGGAGCAACGGGCGCAGGACCACAATATGCTGATACACGACCACGCCGTCAATGAGATCCACACATTCCCAACAGGGAGCTTGTGACCCGCTGCTGGAATCTGAAGGAGCTGAATCGCCAGTATGCAAGGTTTCTGCGCAAGTGGGTTCCCGAGTGGAGGAGATATGGGAGGCGCGCTCCATCAAGCAACGGACTGAGTCCCAGCGAATGTTTTGTCCACCGCTTCTGGGTTATCCACGAGTACAGCGCCTTCCCGGGCCGCGATCCAAATCTCCCGGCGGAGCTGCTCCCGAAAGGCTGGATGGGCAACGAAGCGTCGCAAGTGTTTCGCGAGTATCGAGGGAAGCTGGCGAAGCGAGCCGACACGTTTGTGGATGAGACCCTGCGGACGGCAAATGGAATCGGGACTGAGAACCCCGTCAGCTCATAAACAGGTGGGACTCGCCTCCGGGCGGAAGTTCTGCTCGTGCGGGGGAAAATGAATATCCATTCCGTGAAGGAATTGACTGCGGACTTTTAATAGAGAATCCAGGGAGACGATTCATGACCGTACCCCTATTTGACCGGTGGCGCGGCAAGCCGCTCGACGACATTTTCTACGAATGCCGCGAACTTCTGGAGGATGCGACTTATCCGACCGTCGGCCGCTGGCGTGAGGACGGCGGGAAGGTGGTCGGTCATTTTCAGGTTTATTTTCCTGAGGAGATTGTTCATGCCGCCGGGATGCTCCCGCTCAAGATCTGCGGGGCGCCCATCGAGGCCGTCCAGGCGGACTCGCGGTTCGGGTCTTATCTGTGTTCCATCCTGAAGACCTCCCTTGAACTGGCCCTCAGCCATCGGGTCGAGCTCGACCTGTTTGTGACGCACCCGATTTGTGATGCCGCCCGCAACCTGGCGGCCGTCTGGGGGCGCAACTTCGAGTATCCCTGCCAGATCCTCTATTTGCCCCAGAACGCTAATTCCGCACACGCCATTACTTATCTACGCGGCGAATATGCCCGCCTCCAGCGAAATGTCGAAGCGATTGCCGGTCGTCCGATCACTACCGAGGCGTTGTGCCAGTCCATCGAAGTTTATAACCGAAACCGGGCGCTGCTTCGCGAGCTCTATATCATCAAGCGTGAACAGCCCTGGCTGGTCTCGGCAGACGAGGCATATGTCCTGATGGCCCTGGGAGGCCTGCTGCGCCGCGAGGAGCATAATGATCTGCTCGAAGAAGTCCTGCCTTTGATCCAGGCCCGTCCCCATAAGCGGCAGGACAAAATACGGGTGGTCTTTGAGGGAGGATTCTGCGAGCAGCCCCCGCTGGATCTGATCCGCGCGATTGCCCGCTCATGCTATCTGGTCGATGATGACCTGATGATCGGGTTGCGCTGGATTCTCGAGGATATTTCGACCAACGGGGACCCGCTATTTAACCTGGCTGAAGCCTACCTTGAAAAGTCCTCCTATAGCCCGGTCCAGCACGATCTGCGCAAACCGAAGGAGCAGATGTTACTGCAAAGAATTCGGAGTGCTCGCGCGGACGCGGCGATTATTACCGCGGCGAAGATGTGCGAACCCGGCCTGGAAGAACAAGTCGCGTATCTCCAGACGTTAGACAAGGAGGGGATTCCTTACTTTGTCGGGGAATTTGAGGAGAAGATGACGAGTTTTGACCAGATGGAGCTTCAACTTGAGACGTTTGTTGAGAATCTTCTGTTCAGCTAAGGCGACAAGATTCACCGCAGAGCCGCTGAGATCGCAGAAAGGCTTTGGCTAAGCGCTCAAAACCAAACTCCAGGTGATATTAGAAATTGACTTGAATTTTGTTGGGCACCCTCTACAAGCTTGGGAAAAGGAGTTACATGGGACAATTGGAGAGTTCTCTGGGTAGGGGCGCCCGCCGCGGCGGGCGCCCCTACAATGAATCATGCGCGGCTTTGTATCATTTTCATCCAAGTTTGTATTAGTAGAGAGAGGTTCAATTCATGACGGATTCTTCACAAGCGGATTCGATTGTGGGCCGGGGAAATCGTGAGGGGGCAGAGTTGTTCCGGCAGTGGTTCGAGTCGCTCCAGGGCGCAATCGAACGCGGCGCTCCATCGGCTTATGTGTTTGTCATGGGCAGCATGGCTGAAATCCTGCGGGTGTTCGACCTGCCCATGGTGTTTCCCGAGATCACTTCGTTGCAGACCGCAGTACGGCGCGTTGCCCATGAATATTTGAACGAAGCCGAGGATTACGGATATTCGCCCGACATCTGCGGCTATGTGAAGGCCGATGTGGCACTGCAACTGCGCGGCGGCCGGCATCCCATGGGCAACGTTCCCAAGCCTGCCCTCGCTGTGTTGACAAACGCCTGTAATACATACATCAAATGGGCTGAGATCTGGGAGCGGTTCTATCACATTCCGGTCTTCACGCTGGACGTCCCGGGGACACGGGCCGCGGGCACCCAGACGTGGCCGGGTGATCCGGACTTCGAGAACGATCGCCGCTACGTCCAGGCCCAGATCATGGAATTGATCACTTTGTGTGAGCGAGTGACCGGCATCCGATTTGACATTGACCGTCTCCGCGAGGTCCAGGCCCAAGCCAATTCCATGAGCCGGGGGTGGAAGCGGGTCCTCGAGTTGAATCAGAGCCATCCCTCTGTTTTCAACGCGGTGACCGATGGCACGATTTATCTGGGTGTGGCGAACGGTTTTCGCGGGGCCGCGGCCGGTAGCCAGTTTTTCGATCATTTGGTGGAGGAGCCTGTGCGTGCACACCTACCCGCTCAGCTACCAGGGTCTGACGCTTTGTATCCGGAAAACCTTCTCCCCGGCCGACTTCTGGCCATCCATCACTAAGTACGGGGTCACCATCGTCCAGGGCGTTCCCGCCATGTACGCCTATATCTATAATGCCGCCGACCCCCGCGCCATCGAGTATGACAAGCTGAAGCTGAGGTTTGCCTTTTCCGGCGCTGCCCCCATGCCACCGGAGTTGATCGACGGCTTCAAAGAAAAATTCAATGTTCAGGTAATTGACGGTTATGGCCTCACCGAGGCCTGCGGGGTCACGACATCGAGCCTGGGCGTCCCGGAGAACCGGGCATCGATCGGCATCGCTTACCCAAGTTTGCAGGTCGAGATCATGGACGAT
>JAIQFL010000085.1 GCA_020073365.1 Terriglobia bacterium
TCATTGTCGTATCGCCCTTCCACGACCTGTTCAGCCGCGGCTTCGATAGCTGCGGCCAGAGCCGGCGGCAGGTGGCCCATGCGGCCGTTGGTGGTCGCGGCAGCGCTTTTGATCATTCCCAGCGCGCGGATAAACGAGCGTGGGAAGCGCTTTCCGCTGATCGGAAAGTTTTGGACCGCTCGCGCTGTCTGCGGCCCATAGAGTGCCGATGCGGGCACCTGCATGTCCCCCATAGTGTCGCGTTCGATTCGGAAAGAGTCCTTCATGATTCTATTGTGAGGCCTTGCAGAAGTGTTGCTGGCGATCGAGCTGGCGCTACCGATTGCTGAAGAGCTCCGGTGGAGGACGGCTATAACAGACGTTCGGGGACGCATGACAAACAGATTTGAGATGCTCCCACCTCGCTGAACGCTGTTGCCAACGTTGGGCTTCGGCGTAGCTCCTGCGTACTGGCCTGGAGAGGTTTCGGCAATACTGACCGCGAAACCGCAGCGCCGCGTGACTATAGTCACTGATGTAGCCCTTCGGTAGGCGCATCATCAAGCCAGAAGGAAGGAAATGTCGATGATAACAACCACAACTCTGGCCGATGTGGCCGCCACATCGCTCAGCGCCGTGCGCACACTCGAGCGTTACGGTCTGGACTATTGCTGCGGCGGGAAACAACCGTTCGACGAGGCGTGCACCGCCAAAGGACTCAAACCGGAATCCGTCATGCAGGAAATCGAGCGGCCTCAAGCGCCCGACGCGTCCGAACGAGACTGGCAGACTGCGCCGCTGGATGAAATCGTGAAGCACATCGTCGGCACGCACCACGAGTACCTCAAGCTCGAACTGCCGGCCCTGGGCAACCGCATGAACAAGGTGCTCGCAGTCCATGGCCCCAAAGATCAGCAGACCCTCAGCCAATTGGCGGACGTGTTCGGATCTCTGCGCGCCGAGATGGAGATGCACATGCACAAGGAAGAATTGATGCTTTTCCCCTTCCTGGAACAGTACGGCCGCTCCGAAACCCTAGGCCGACCCCTACCGGCGGTTCCCTTCGGGTCCGTCGCCAACCCCATCGGGGTGATGGAACGCGAGCATGAGGGCGCTGGCGGGGCGCTCCTGGAGATCCGTGAGCTCACTCGCGGCTTTGAATATCCGTCCTACGCCTGCAGCACAGTCCGCGCTCTGTTCGATGGACTGAAAGCACTGGAGGCGGACTTGCATGTGCACATTCACCTGGAGAACAACATCCTGTTTCCGCGCGCAATAGCGCTGGAGAAAAGATAGGGGCGCGGCTTCTCCGATTGACCAGCTTCGTTGAAACGGATGGCTGTCCTATGAACGATAAGAGTCCGGCAGCGACCGAAATCGCATTGCAGCGGCTGGTGATGGTCTACATCGTCACCGGCCTGCTATTCCTGTTGCTACCGGGGACCTTTCTGGGAGTTTGGAATCTGATCTCGATCAGCGGTCGGCATTCCCTGGCCGGCCTTTCCCCGTCCTGGCTTCAGGCCCACGGCCATGCCCAGATCTTCGGCTGGATTGGCACCTTCATCATTGGTATTGGCTATTACTCTTTGTCGAAGATGGGCCGGGTCATGCCCTTTACCGCCAGCCGGGGCTGGGCAAGTTGGGCACTGTGGGCCTGCGGCGTCACGCTACGCTGGGTGGCCAACGTCAGCGAGTGGAACTGGCGCCTTCTGCTGCCGGCGTCGGCTGCGCTGCAACTCATGGGCTTCCTGATTTTCTTCGCGACCGTGAGCCGCCATCGGTCCAGCCCCGCATCCGCGCCGCCAACCGGGATCGAGACGTGGATGAAGCTCGTCATGGCTTCCACTGCCGCCTTCCTGCTCGCGCTCTTGATGAACCAGGCGGTGAGCATCAGTGTGGCCATTACCGGGATGCATCCGGAAATCCCGCACTGGCTGGACCAACGCTATCTATTTCTCGCCGCGTGGGGGTTCCCCGTCCTGGCGGTATGGGGCTTCAACGCCAGGTGGTTGCCTGTCTTCCTGGGCCTTCGCAAGCCTTTAGGCGGCGGCCTGATGGCCGCGCTGGCCGCCTGCGGATGCGGCGTCGGAGTGGCGCTTCTCGGACAGTTCCGGCTGGCAACCGCGCTACTGCTGCCCGGCTGCATCCTCGCCTCCATCGCCTTGAGAGTATTCGAACCGCCACAAAAGCCGGCCAAGACTCGCGGGGTCTCTCCCTCTTTTCCCTATTTCGTGCGCGGCGCCTACGCCTGGCTCCTGGTTGCGGCTGCACTCGGTGTGTACGCCGCCAATTCCGATGCCAACGGCGGTATCTGGGGCGCCTCGCGCCATGCGCTCACGGTCGGATTCCTTGCCACGATGGTGTTCGCAATCGGCCAGAGAGTCCTACCCGCGTTCTGCGGAATGCGCTTGCTCTTTAACAAGGAGCTGATGTTCGCTTCGCTGGCCGTCTTGAATCTTGGCTGCCTCCTTCGCGTGGCCTCGGAGATTCCCGCTTACGAATTCAATGTGCGGGCTGCGTGGACCATCCTGCCGGTTTCGGCCATGACGGAATTGACAGGGGTGACCCTGTTTGCGGTCAATCTCACTATTACATTGGTGCTCCCGCCGCCTACTCCTGCTGTTCTGACGCAACTCGGATAGCGGCGTGATCCTTAATTACCCTACGCCGCCTGTTAGATTGGGATCAGCTCAGTAGCCCAGTGCCCCAGTGCCCATCAGCATGACTGCATCTCGGTCGCGGATGGATAATGGAGGGAGTCCATGGTACCGACACGCGAGGGGCACGATGCTTGAACAAGAGTTGTTTGCATTCCTGGAGCGGACCTCGGATGCGGCATTCGCCGTTACCGAGCAAGGCGAGATTCGTTCCTGGAACAGGTCGGCTGAAAGGCTCTTCGGATACCGGGCATCGGAAGTCGTGAACCGCACGTGTCATGAAGCCCTGGATGGCCGGGGCGCATTGGGAACGGAAGTTTGCACTGGGGGTTGCAGTGTTCAAGCTTGCGCGGCGAAGGACCTACCGATTCCTGATTTCGACCTCGAAGTGAAGACGAGTTCGGGGAACCGGCTGTGGGTGAAAATCTCGACGATCGTTTTCGACGAGCCTACTCGCCGGAATCGTCGCCTAATCGTCCATCTGGCGCGGGATATTTCCCACCGGAAAGCGAATGAGCAGCTCCTTGTCAGGATGCTAGCGCTCTCGAAGGAATTGGTGGCCGCTTCCGTGCAGGCGGACGGCATTTCTCCGGTCTCTCCCCTCTCTACACAGGAGCAGCGAATTCTCCGGCTATTCGCCAAGGCGAAAAACTCGGCTGAGATCGCCCGCGAGCTGAGCATCACCCTTCCGACCCTACGAAACCATCTGCACAGTATTAACGAGAAACTCCGGACCCACAACCGGCTCGAAGCCATGATGCACGCGATGCAGCGCGGCCTCATCTAGGGTCCCGGGCCCTGCCCTTTCCACGAGACAAATGTTCCGGGTTGTATGACAAATGGATCATTGCCCATTTCTGCCGGAGGGTTCAGCCTAGAAAAGGGCGAGATGCCGAGGCAGAGCGTATACCAAACAGTTTCGAGGCCTACCACTTCAATCGAGCAGTTGAAGCAGCACGGCCAGTCGATATGGCTGGAGTTCATCGGCCGCGGGGTGATTCGTCGGGGAGAATTCGAACGCCTGATCGCGGATGACGGTCCGACCGGGGTGACCGGGAATCCCGAAACCTTCGATCGGGTCATCGCCGAGGGCCGCGAATATGATGATGTATTTGAAGAATTGGCTCAGACCGATTCCCACATCGACGCACAAGCGATCTACGAACGCATGGCGATTGTAGACGTCCGTATGGCTGCCGACGCGTTGCGTACGGTTTTTGACCGAACCCGCGGACTGGATGGCTTTGCGAGCATCGGGATGTCTCCTTACCTGGCACACGATACCGAAGCGAGCATCGCCGAGGCGCGGCGTCTCTGGGACAGAGTGCATCGGCCGAACCTGATGATCAAAGTGCCGGCAACAGGTGAGGGCATCCCCGCTATCGAAGCTCTCATCGCCGAGGGCATTAATGTCAATGTCACGCTTGTGTATTCACTCGCACAATACGAAGCGGCCGTGGGGGCATACCTGCGCAGCATTGAACGCGCACCCGATCCCAGGCGCATTGCGTCTGTTGTCTCCGTTCCTGTTAGCCGAATCGATAGCACGGTTGACGGCGAACTGCTGCGCATCGGCACAACGGCGGCACTGTCCTTGCGTGGAAAGATCGCCATCGCAAACGCAAAGCGCATCTTCCGCCAATTCTGCAACATCTTCCACAGCGCCCGGTTTGCGAGTCTCCGGCTTCGCGGCGTTCATCCACAACGAATGCTCTGGGTAAGTGCCACGACAGAGAATTGCGCCGATTCCGAGGTCCGTTACCTTGAGGAACTCATCGGCCCGGATACGGTTACTAGCGTGCGACTGGCAACTCTCGATGCATTTCGCCGGCAAGGACAGGTTCGCGGCATCACGCTCCATCACAATCTGGCTGATGTGGACGTTACGCTGGAGAGCCTACAAACAGTGGGTATCGATCTCGACACGATCGCGGAACAGTGGCAAGCGGAAAGCGTTGCCGCACTCGCCAGGTCGTTGAGTAATGTACTGACCACTCTGGACTTCAGGCGCAGCGCTGGACCAGATCATGAGAGAAGGAGGCAACCATGTCTACCGTAGCAAACTCGTCCGCCCAAGTTTTGACACTGAATAGCCGCCGCGAGGTCGCGGAGCGCACAATGGCGTTTGAATTCACAAAACCACTCGGATTTGAGTTCAAGGCCGGCCAGTTCGCGGAAATCACCTGGATCGATCCGCCGGAGACCGACGCCGAGGGAAATGCACGCGCGTTTTCCATTGCGAGCGCTCCTTATGAGGATCGCCTGATGTTTACGACGCGCCTGCGCGATACCGCCTTCAAACGGGTGCTACAGAAGACGCAGATTGGAAGTATTGCGAAAGTAGGCGGGCCTTTCGGCGACCTCACGCTCCATAACAATGTGAGCCGTCCCGCTGTCCTGCTGGCCGGCGGAATTGGTATCACCCCGTTTCGCAGCATGATTCGCCACGCCGCGCACGTAAGGCTGCCACACAAACTCTTCCTCTTTTACGCAAACAGGCACCCGGAAGATGCACCGTTCCTGGAGGAGTTGAGTGCCATCGAGAAGGAGAATGTCAACTTCACGTTTATACCGACGATGACAGCCGTGAGCCGCTTGCAGCGACAGTGGACTGGAGAGACCGGGCACATCGATCCGGAAATGCTCACCCGTCACTTGAATGGTCTTCCGGAATCCTCCGTCGCAGTGCCCATCTACTACGTGGCCGGACCGCCTGCGATGGCGAAAGGTTTGCGGGCTATGCTCAACGATGCGGGCATCGATGACGATGACATTCGCACGGAGGAGTTTGGTGGCTATTAGATCGCACGACAGCTACCTTGGGGGTGCTTCGCGCTACAACCAGGCGCCCAGCGCAGGAAACAAAGAAAGGGTGACGTGAATGGCAGACAACCTCTATCCAGCAGCGAGCCGCGAGCTGAACCAAGCGCGGCAGGCGCTCGCGCCCGAGACGAACGACGCATTTGCCGCATTCAGCAAGAGTGTGTTCAAAGAGGGCGCGCTCGACGCCAAGACCAAGCAACTCATCGCGGTCGCGGCGGCACACGTGACGCAGTGCCCTTACTGCATTCGTGGGCACACCAAACAGGCGCTCCGAGCCGGAGCGACACGCGAAGAGGTGATGGAAGCCATCTGGGTGGCCGCCGAGATGCGCGCCGGCGCCGCCGTCGCCCATTCGAGCCTCGCGTTGGACGCGATGAACGAGGCCGGAGGCTGACTCGGATGATGCGCCGGAGGTGGGCAAGGGCTTTACCGGTAATCCGTGGAGAGATCCCCCCGCTCTGCCGGGGAGGCAGTACCAGTTTGACAGATCCGGCATTGTGCTTTACCGCCCTGCATTTGCAAGGTGGCGTTCGGGTTGCGGCTTCACGAAGCTGTGGTGTCAGGCTTTTGATCGGTTGCGATCAGGCCCCCTTGAGGGGCCAGCAACGTTAGAGCCCCGGCTCTACTGGGGATATTTGCCCGCAGAATCCCGCTGGTCAGAATGCGGGCTCTCAGACCGCCTCGTCCGCGCAGGGCATCTTCCGCCCCAGGCCCGAACGCCACATTCATCCAGTAGCAGGGACTACACTCACCCATCCCTTCAAATTGAATGTCCTGAACAGAGAATCTCTGTCCCACGAGGGTATTCAAATCAATCCCGCGCGTGATGGCATTTCGGCGGAGAACGCCGGCCAGTGTGCTTGTCGTGAATCTTGAACTGGCGGCAGAGGTCTTCATAGACCTCCCAGGCAAAGAACGTAATCTGCCCTTTGTAGTCCTCCTTATAGTCGAAGAAGCGGTCCCCGCGCAGCCCACGTCCGGCTGTACACTCGACTGAAGCCATCTCGACAGTCGCTTCTTCGCCGGGGGGTTGGCCGTGATGCCCAAAGTAGTTGTGTCCGCGGGAAATGTACAGGCCCACAATCTCGATCATGGGCGGCAACTGACAAGTGGTATCAAATCGTGGATTCACTGTGATTCCTTAGTCGAATCAATTGTGGTAATGCAGGCTCTCGGCGAGAAAGGGATCCCCCAGTGGCACTGGCGGAGCGCTCCCCATAGCTCGCGCAAAAACCAAAATAAACAGCGCAAATGTGCCGGCTATCGCCGCGACTTCCCACGGTCCGAATTGCGGGTTCGACCCTCCCGTGGCGGGCTCAATCATCAAGTACAGATCGAGCCAGCGCCCCAGCAAAACGACCACGGCCACCTTGGCGAGCAGGCCCCCGGTGCGCTTCGTGCGCTTAGGCAACAAGACCACGAACGGCACTGCCCAGTTCAGCAACAAGTTCAGGATGAATAGCGGCATCCAGTATTGGTGCTGCCGCCCGATGTAGTGTACGGTCTCTTCGGGGATGTCCGCGTACCAGATCAGCATGTATTGGCTGAACCAGATGTACATCCAGAATGTCGTGAAGGCGAACAGCAATTTGCCCAGGTCGTGCAGGTGCTCGTCGGTGACGAAGTCGCGAAGCGGTCCCACGCGGCGCATCCAAACGACCAGCAAAATGATCACCGCCAAGCCCGACGAAAACAGGCCGGCGAAATTGTAGATTCCGAAAATGGTGCTCGACCAGTGCGGCTCTAGCGACATCACCCAATCGAAACTCGCCAGACAGAAGGTGATGCCGAAAACCACGAGGAACATGACCGATAGCTTAGCGTTACTGCGCCTGGCCGCCGGGTCGCGGGTGTCGTCCTGAAGCCGCGACGTCTTCAGAATTGCCCTCGTGAACAGGAGCCACAGCGCAACGTACAGGACAGCCCGCGTCAGAAAGAAAGGAAAGTTCAGCCAGACCGCCTTGAATCCGGTCATCTCTCCGCGGTTGTGAATCCATGGATATAGCGAAGATCCAAAGAGGAAGACAACGGCCAGGACAGCGGCGCCATAGGGCAGAATGGCACTCATCGCTTCGGGCACGCGCCGGAAGGCAGTACCCCAGGCCGCTCCACTGGCGTACAGGATCGCAACGAACAAGATGCCGGCCAGGCCCAGGCACATGAGACCGAAGCCGGCCATCAGCAGGCTGCCGAGCGCTCGCTGGGGTGAGAGGAATAAACCAGTGGCGAGAGTGAGAAAGCCAGCCAACGCTATCCCGTAGAGCCAGCGCTCAAATGACGAGGATAAGTGCCACTGCCCGTTCATTTCCGTACCTCCTGGCCGCTGGGCGATGGCGTTAGGGGCGGCTGCGGCGCGGGCGCCTGTGTGGCCTGCGCGCTCCGCTGCAGGGATCGCACGTAGAGAATCGCCTTCCATCGATCGTCTTCAGACACTTGCGAGGCATAAGAAGGCATGTTCTTCTGTCCGTATGTGAGGATGTGAAACATCTGGCCGTCTTTCAGTGTCAGTGTCTTCTCACTAGTGAGAGGAGGTGGCGCCGGGAAGCCGCGCATGGCGACGGTCCCGTCACCTCGTCCGGCCCCCCCGTGGCAGGGCACGCACCAGGTGCGGAACACGAATGCACCACGCGTGAATGCCGCAAGATCTTCGAAGGTATAGGGATTGCTCAACTCTTCGCCCGCACGGATCGCACCGGTCTCCGTGGCCTCGTAATCCACGGGATGAAAACCGCGCGGAATAGTATCGGGAGGGGGTGCCTGCAAGGTCTTTCCGTCGAGGAAGTTGGGGTTCGCCGAATATGCCTTGTAGGCGGCAGTTCGGACCATCTCGGGAAGGAACTCCACGTTGGGACGGGACGGCTGCGGCCGGATCAGGAAACCGCAGGCGACGCAAAGCGCCAGCGCAACAGCCAGGAATAGGTTGAGCTTCACGGTAAGGACTCCTCGGCGCGCTCGATAACCTCGACAGCTCCATACCGCTCCAGCAGGCGGCGGACCTCCGCCGGCTCAAAAGCAGCGTCGGTTTCCTCGAGCACCAGCGCAAAGCGATCGTTGGTCACGCCTGGAATGACGGTTGCCGCCCGGCGGCCGGGATAGAGGCGGCTCACCATGAAGAACGCAATCACGGTACTGACGCCAGCGAACAGTACCATCACCTCGAACGTGATGGGGACGAAGGCGGGTAGTGAGTTCCAGGGCTTGCCCCCCACATTGATGGCCCAGTCAGAAGCGCTAGTCCAGTATTCGAACCAGATTTTGGCCGCTGCCCCAATCAAGCCCAGCAGGAAACAGATCCAAGGCAGACGCGATGGTTGCAGGCCCATCGCCTTGTCGAGGCCATGGACCGCATAAGGCGCGTAGATATCGAGGATGGTGTAGCCCTCCTTCCGCACCTCTCGGGTGACCGAGAGAATGTCGTCCTCGTCCTGAAAGATGCCAACCATAACCCGGCCGCTCATGCGTGCATCCTCCTTTCGGCCCGTTCATGCGCCACGACACCCTTTACCTCCGCCATCGCGATGATCGGCAGAATGCGGCAGAAGATCAGGAAGCAGGTGAAGAAAAGTCCGAAGCTGCCCAGCAATGTTGCGACTTCGATGCTGGTGGGGCGGTAGCTCGCCCAGTTGGATGGTAGAAAGTCCCGGTGGAGACTGGTCACGATGATCACGAACCGCTCAAACCACATCCCGACGTTGATCAGGAGACTGAGGCCGAATACCAACCCAATGTTCGTTCGGATTCGCCTGAACCACAGGAGTTGCGGAACCAGAACGTTGCAGCTCACCATCGTCCAATAGGCCCAGGCGAAGGGACCGAACGCCCGGTTCAGGAAGACGAACTGCTCATACCGATTGCCCGAATACTGAGCCATGAAGAACTCGGTGCCATAAGCGAGAGCGACGATGCTGCCGTTCAGAAGGATCAGCTTGCACATCACTTCGACATGACGGACGGTGATGAAATCCTGGAGGTTCATGACCGTGCGGGCGACAATCATCAGCGTGAGCACCATCGCCATCCCCGAGAAAATGGCTCCGGCGACGAAATAGGGCGGGAAGATGGTGGCGTGCCAGCCCGGAATCACCGCAGTGGCGAAATCCCAACTCACAATGGTGTGCACCGAAACCACCAGCGGCGTGGCGAGACCGGCCAGCAGCATGTAGACGGTCTCATAGCGCTGCCACGTTCTGAAAGATCCGTCCCAGCCGAGGCTGAAGAACTCGAAAAGGCGGCGGCGCAGGCCGGGGCGTGCCCGGTCGCGAATCGTAGCCAGATCGGGAATCAGGCCGAGGTACCAGAACGTGAACGAAATAGTGAAATAGGTCGAGACGGCGAAGGCGTCCCACGCCAGCGGAGAACGGAAATTCATCCATAGCGACCCGCGGAAATTCGGATAGGGGAAAATCCAATACCCCAACCAGGGCCGTCCCATGTGAATCAGCGGAAAGATGCCGGCGCACATCACCGCAAACAGCGTCATCGCCTCGGCCGAGCGGTTGACCGAGGTTCTCCACCGTTGCCGGAAGAGGAACAGTATCGCCGAGATCAGCGTACCGGCGTGGCCAATGCCAATCCAGAAGACGAAGTTTGTGATGTCGAACGCCCAGCCAACCGTGGTGTTCAATCCCCACGTGCCAATGCCCGTGGCGACCTGGTAAGTGACCGCGGCTGTACCGACTCCCAGCAAAGACAATGCCACCAGGAAGCCGAACCACCACAAGGCGCTCGGACGGCGGAGCATGGCGGCGCAGATATCGGCGGTGATCTGCGCGAGGCTCTTGTCGCCCAGAATCAGTGGCCGCCGCGAGACGACCTCAACTTCAGCCACGATAGTTTCCCCCTTTGTCCGCCTTTTTTTCGCGGACGATTTTCAGATAGCCTACCGAGGGCCGAACGTTGAGTTCCTCCAACACGCGATAGCGCCGCGCGCTCTTCATCCTTTGCGCGACCTTGCTCTTCGAGTCGTTGACATCGCCGAAGACGATGGCTTGGGCGGGGCATGTCTGCTGGCAGGCGGTCTGGATCTCGCCATCGCGCAGGTTGCGGTTCTGGCGCTTGGCCTCGGCCTTGGCGTCCTGGATGCGCTGCACGCAGAAGCTGCATTTCTCCATGACGCCCCGTGACCGCACGGTCACATCGGGGTTGAGCGTCAGGTTGGCCAGGCGGTCGTTCCGCGAGTATTCGAACCAGTTGAAGCGGCGAACCTTGTAGGGGCAGTTATTCTCGCAGTAGCGCGTGCCGACGCAGCGATTGTAGATCTGCTGGCTCAATCCCTCGGCGCTGTGGACCGTGGCGAGCACGGGACACACGGTCTCGCAGGGGGCGTGCTCGCAATGCTGGCACAGCATCGGCTGGTGCGCGACTTCGACGTCGCCCGGCGGTCCCGAGTAATAGCGATCGATGCGGATCCAATGCATTTCGCGGTGACGCAACACCTCGTCCTTGCCCGTCACCGGTACATTGTTCTCCACCTGGCACGCGATCACGCAGGCCGAGCATCCCGTACATGCGTTCAGGTCGATTGTCATGGCCCAGCGGTGGCCCGTGAAGGGATGGTCGCCGGGCCAGAGTTCCAACGCTGGTGCCTCGTGAGCGCTCTCGTGTTTCGCCTCGCCGGAACGCATTGCCTCCAGCGTAGTTTCCTGAACAATCGGACGTGGACCGCCGCCCGGATCCAGGTGTTTCGGTACCGTGAGACTGTTGTAGTCCTGCGTCACAGCCACCGGTTGGCTCTTGCCCACGGAAGTGACTTTCACGTCGTTGCGCCAGTACCGGACGCTCCCGCCATCCATGAGGAGAAATGGTGCGGCATTGGCGCCGATCATTCCATTCGGTCCCAGAGTCGGTCGTCGGTCGAGCCATTTGGGGCCAGTATTGGCGAATCGCGCCGAGACCGAGCGCCCGTAACCAAGCGCCACGGCGACCACCTTCTCATGCTGTCCGGGCTGGATGAGAACCGGCAGCTCGATGGCGGTTCCGGAAATCTGAAGCCGGACGACGTCCCCATTCTGGAGAGCCATGCGCTCCGCGGTTGCCGGAGCGAGGCTGGCATAGTTGTCCCACGTCGCTTTGGTCACGGGGTCGGGAAGTTCGTGCAGCCATGGGTTGTAAGCGTGCCGCCCATCCGGCATGGCGGGTTTGGGGTAGAGCACCAGGGCGAGTTCACCGCCCGAGGACTGGTCCGCGGCGATGGGTTTGACCGCCTGAACGTCGAACGGTTTCAGGGGAGAGGGCTGCGGCCGCACGCGCGCGAAACCAGCCTCGACGGACCTCTTCCAGAATGCCTCGAAAGTCTCCCGGCCGTCCTGGCGCGGGTAGACGTTCTCCTTCCAGAAACTCTTGACCAGTTCATGGGCTGGAGCGCCCACGCCGGACCATCGCGCGAAACTTTCAATCGCAGGCCGGGCTTGTCCTAGTGGACGAATCGCAGGTTGGCTGATCGCGGCCACACCGGCGACCGGCTCGGAATCGCCCCAGGTTTCCAGAGGATCGCACTCAGGGCACACGAAGCGAGCCAGCGACGAGGTCTCATCGGGACGCGGCGACAGGCTCACCAGCAAGGGGATGCTCGCCAGCGATTTTGCGAGATCGTCTCCGCCTGGCAGGTCCGCCAGCGGATTCAGGCCCTGGAGAAACAGTGCGGCCACTTTGCCGGCTCTGATTTCGTCCACTAAGGCCGCGAGTTCCCGGTCGTCGCCCTGCTTCTGGTACGACGGCGACGTGATATCGAGCGTCGCTCCGTAGTTACCGAGCAAGTGGTTCACGAAATTGCAGAGCACCTGCGCATCCGTGCGAGGGAGTCCGCACAGCACCAGGCCCCGGCCCCGCGCGGCCCATAGCCGGTTGGCCAACTCGTCCAGTACCTCTTCTGGCAGCGGGACTGGCGAGCCGGCTGCCTGAAGGACGGGGGAGCCTGCTTTCCGCGCCACTCTTACAGCCAGATGCTCGAGCGCGGCCGCAATTTCCTCCGGAGCCAGTTTGATCCGGCGGTCCGCCTTGGTACCTGTCAACGACATCCGCGATTCAAACTGGACGTGCCACGCGGAACGGGCGGGACTGGTCTCCACGGCGCGCGCTTCGCTGTACGCGGACGTGTATTCCACGGGTGAGATCCAGGAACCCAGGAAGTCCGCGTCGAAGCTGGCGATGATATCGGCCTTCGCGAAGAGATAGCGCGGCAGTACTCTCGCACCGTGAGTCTGCCGGTGAGCGTCAAGGATTGGAGAAGCGGACAAGGCATCGTAGACGACGTGGCGAGCGTCCGGGAAGCCCCTCAGAAAGCCGCGTATCTGCGCGTTCAGAGCCGGGCTGGCGACAGTCTGCGTCAGCACCCGGACCGCACGCTTTTCTTTGCGGAGGCCATCGAGGGCCTTGGAGATTTCCTCATCCGTCTCCAGCCAGGAGGCATTCTTCCCGCGTGCCATCGGTTGTTGGAGGCGCAAGCTATCATACAACCCGAGGATTGAGGCCTGGCCGACGGTGCAAAGGCCACCGCGCGACACCGGGTGTTCCGGATTTCCTTCCAGCTTGATGGGCCGGCCATCGCGGCACTTGGCAAGCAGCCCGCAGGATGCACTGCACCCGCCGCAGACGCCGGCGTAGTAATAAGGACGTCCCGGCGCGATGCCTTCCGGCTGGCGCAGCATCGGGATCGCTTGCTCCACCGGCGCACGCCCGCATCCGGTGAGGGCGGCTCCGGCAAATACGAAGCCGGCGGCCCGCAGGAACTCCCGCCGCCCGGGTTCGGATGCTTCACGAAGAGGAGTATCGGCAAACTCGACCGCCGCCCGCGCTTCAAAGGCGTTGCCCCCTTCGTACTCTTCGAGGCTTCTCCAATACTTCTTATCATCGGCACTCAAGGTGGCGTCTCCTCAGTAGTGACAAGTGGAACAGTCGATCGAAGCGAACACTTTGTTGCCGTTCACTCCGTTGCGGGTGGCGTCACGGTGACAATTAACGCACCAACCCATGCTGAGATCGGGAACCTGTCTCATCCGCTCCATGGCTTCGACAGGCCCGTGACAGGTCTGGCAAATGACGCCTGCGCTGACGTGGGCGCGGTGATCGAAGTACACGAAATCGGGTAGCTTGTAGACGCGCGTCCAGGCAATGGGTTTCATCGCGCGCGCCGGATCGGGCTTCCGATTGGCATCCAGCCCGAGCGCATCGTAGATCTTCCGCAGTTCTGGCGAGACGAGCGGCCGGGGTTTGCGCTGTTCCTTCGTGGCCAGCTCCTCTTCGGCGCGCACGGCGCCGAAACTGGCCGTCACCATGGTGTGGCAGTTCATGCAAACCGCCGCCGGCGGAATGCCGGCGTGCCGGCTCTTCTCCGCGTTGAAGTGGCAGTAGAGGCACGGCATCTGAAGTTCTCCGGCGTGCAACCGGTGCGAATAGGCGATGGGTTGTACCGGCTCGTAGTCTTGCTGGTTGCCAGGAATGTGGGCGGTCCCGGCCCTCGTCGCCAAATAGAGCGCGCTGAAGCACAACCCGGTGGCCAGAACGATTGTGAGGACTCGGCTTTTCATCGGTGCACCAAATATTCAAATCCTTCGCGCGGCGGTTGCCGGCACCTCGACCTCACTTTGCCCACCAGGGGACCGAGGCATATACTTTAGAACCCAGGCCATCGAGAGGGAGAACAGCGCCAGAAAGACAAATATGATGAAGCCGATCGCGTACCCGCGCTTGCCCAGGTTATTCACCGCGAAGGCCAGCACGGGCGGAATGACGAAACCGCCGAATGCGCCGAGTCCCCCCACCCAGCCCACTGCCCCGCCGACCGCCTGAGGCACGGCTTGCGGGACCATTTTGAACACGCCCGCATTCGAGACGCCCATGCCAAACGCCAGCAGGACGATTCCAGGGATGGCCAGTTCGTACTCGTGGGCGTCCACCATTACGATCGCTCCCACCATCATGATGAGCAGGGCCAGGATAGTGGTATTCTCACCGCCTTCAAGAAGCCGGTCCGAGAGAACGCCGCCAATCACTCGAAGAACACACGTGAGAATCGAAAACAGCGCCGTCAGAAAACCCGCGGCCAACGCGCCCAGGCCGAAGAACCCGGTCCAGTACGTGGGCAACCACGCGGTTAAGGCGACAAATCCGCCGAATGTAGTGAAGTAAATCGCGACGAGCGCCCAGGTCTTCCATATTCGCGCGGACACCAGGAGACTCTCTTTCAGATTGCCCGAGGGAAACAGTTCCTGCCCATGCGCGCGCGCCAGGCGGCGCGCTTCCTCGGGCGCACTTCCTTGCTCCAGCAATTGGAAATAAGGAGAGTTCCTGCCCATCATGAAGTACAGGACCAGCCCTGTTGCCAGTAGTGCAACCCACACCAAATAGGAGCCGGACAGACCCAGCGTGCTCAACGCGATGGGGATGAAGAACGAGAAAAGACCGGGCGCCAGGTTTCCAACGCCACCGAAGACCGCCAGAGCCACACCTTGTTTCTTCTGGGGGAACCAGTAGGCCGTCTGCCCCGCCCCAACGGAAAAGGTTGCGATGCCACAACCGCAAAGCAGCGCCAGAATGAGCAGCACCGGATACATCCCTGGAGTCATCCTGTTCGGATAGAAGAAGGCGACCACGCCGGCGAGTCCCGCCATCCCCACGACAGAGAGACTGAGCAGCGTCAGGAAAGGCTTTCGTCCGCCGCTGATATCTACCCAGGCCGAGAAAGGGATGCGGAGTAGCGACCCGGAAAGGGCCGGCATGGCGATGAGGAAACCCACCGCCACGGGACTCAGGTTCATGGCTTGCTGAAAGCGCTGCGCGGTGGGGCCAAACAATGCCACCGCGGCGAAGCCGATGAAGAAGCCGAGAGTCGCGCCAAACAAGCCCTGCGCGGGTGTACCTTTCAATGTAGCCATGACAGTGGGCCCTCTTCAGGTGCGCGCCGGCTTGCGATACCAGCGGACCACCTGGGGCTTCCGCCAAAGGTATGGATTCGGAACCACCAGTATGTGAACCAGGCGGGTGAAGGGAAACAGCAGGATGAGCAAGTAGGCGTTGATGATGTGCAGCTTCACCAGCCACGGCATGGGAGTTACGTAGCTGATATCCGGATTGAGCGTCAGCAGCGACCAGAAGTACGGCACGGCGGTGGCCGCGAACCATGACGATCCCCATGGATGAAAGAGCGCCACGGCAACTCCCACGATCACCTCCAGCATGAGTAACGCGAACAGCAACCAATCCAACGGACTGGTGACCATCTTCACCTTGCTCACCGTCATGCGGCGGACAATCGCGGAGCCGAGGCCTACCACCGTCAAAATTCCGAACACCAGCGCCGTTCCCTCAAGAATGTAGAGCCGCAGGGGATGGCTGTTCCACAGCAAAATCCCGCGGGGTACCAGGAATGCAACGAAGTGGCCGCCGAGCACCACGAGAACGCCGTAGTGGAACGGCACCAGCCCCCAGAAATGTTGCTGGTTCTCGAGGAACTGCGACGAGAGACTCGAGTAGGTGAACGTCCGCGCCCGGTAGCGGCGGGTGGTCATCAGAAAGAAGGTGAAAACCGCCATGTACGGCAAGGCGTTGAACAGTAGTTGATCGAGATATTGGCCCGGGTTATTCATGCTCTCTCCCTTCCTGATCTACCGTTCCGGTTCCCGCACCACCCAGCAGTACCGCCAATGCCGCCAGAAGCTTGGAGTACGGATTGCTCTCAGCCGGCACGGCCTTTCGGATCTTCTCCACCGCCGGCCGCAGAAACCGGGCACGGAACGGCGCCGCCTCTTCTTCCGGCATACGCGCGGCCAGCGGCAAAACGGTGAGGAGACTGTCCGGCAGTTCCTCCCGTTCGGCGACGCCGTAGCGCCGCATTTCCTGCCGGAGCTTAACCAGGAATTCGCCTCGCGCGTAGTCTTCGCCGAAAAGGTGCCACCCGATGTCCAGGCACGCATCCGGGTTCAGGTCGAAGGTCTGGATGTACAGTTCCTCCATTTCGGAGAGGCTGCGGCCGCGCACCGCGTCCGCAAACGCCTGGACGTGTTCAGCGGCGGCAGCGTCGGTTCGCGCGATGGACGCCGCGGCGCTTTCCAAGTGCTCCCGATATCCAGCGGCGGGGTACTCGAACAGTTCCGCTATCACATCCAGGGTGGAAGCCAAGTCCAGCATCACATCCCCCTCTTTGGAGCCGTGAGAAAACCGAATCCGGCACTCTGCTTATGTTCGAGCGGGTCCTCCATCATCTCGATGGCCTCCTCGCGGTGCATGGGCGGTATCACGAAGCGGTCGTCGAAGGTGCAAAGCGAAGTCAACCGGTATATCGCCTCTGCTTCGTCGTTAGAGCATTCGGCTTCCCGCAACATGCGTTCGGCAACCGCCATAGGCACGTCCCCCACAGTCACCGCACGACGGAACCAGCGCACCGCTTTCTGTTTACGTAGTGCATACCGGACTACGCCCTCGTGGCCGGCGCCAAACATATTGGCGAAGAACTTCATGGGGACGCGCGCGTCATCGATGTCGTGGAACAAATCGTCGCTGATGTTCTTCACCGCGCCATCGTCGCGGCTCGACATCACCGGAGCCATGGGCGGAACGTAAAACAACATAGGCAGCGTCCGGAACTCAATATGAGGCGGGAGCGCGATCTTCCAGATCTTGACGAACTTGTAAACGGGCGACTTCTGCGCAGACTCGATCACGGAATCGTGGATGCCGTTAGCGCGAGCAGCAGCGATCACCTCGGGGTCGTTCGGGTCCAGGATCAGCGACCGCTGCGCCTCCACCAGTTCCTCCGGCGGCCGCTTGGCCACTTCCTCGATACGGCTGGCGTCATACAGAAGTACGCCCAGATACCGGATGCGTCCCACGCAGGAATGGAAGCAGGCCGGCGCCTGCCCAGTCTCCAGGCGCGGGTAGCAAAGGATGCACTTTTCCGACTTCCCGGTGGACCAATTAAAAAACACTTTCTTATAGGGACAGGCGGAGATACAGTTACGCCAGCCGCGGCAGCGGTTCTGGTCGAGCAGCACGATGCCGTCCTCGCCGCGCTTGTACAGCGCGCCCGAAGGGCAGGACGCGACACACGAAGGGTTCAGGCAGTGGTTGCAGATGCGCGGGAAGTAGAAGAAGACCAACCGCTCCACGGCGAACATTTGCTCCTTCTGCTCCTGCGTCAATCCGGCGAGGTTCGGGTCATGTTCCGCGTAAATCGGGGATCCGCCCAGGTCGTCATCCCAGTTCGGACCGGCTTTGATATTGATCAACTCGCCGGTCACCGCCGAGATAGGGACGGCGACCGGCTGATCGGGGCCTTCCGGCGCGTTGAAGAGGTGCTGGTAATCGTACGTCCATGGCTCGTAATAATCGTCCATGGTGGGCATGTTGGGATGGTGGAAAATATTGACGACCGTCTTCGACTTACTCGTGGACCTGAGCCGAAGTTCGTCGTCCACGCACTCCCAGCCGCCCTTGTACTTATCCTGGTCTTCCCAATCCGTGGGGAACCCGGTGCCGGGCTTGGTCTCGACATTGTTCCACCACATGTACTCGGCGCCCTTGCGGTCCGTCCAGATGTTCTTACAGGCAAGGCTGCACGTATGGCAACCGATGCACTTGTCCAGATGGAAGACCATCGACACTTGAGATCGCACGTTCATCGCTGATTCTCCTCTACCACTTCAGATCGGGCAGGCGCCGCACCAGAATGTGCGTATCGCGATTGCACCCGGTGGGACCCCAGTAATTGAGAGCGAACGTGAACTGGGCATAACCTCCGACCATCAGGTTCGGTTTCAGCCGTACCCGGGTGAGGCTGTTATGCCCGCCGGCGCGCCGGTAGTCTCGCAGCGGCGATTTCGGGACGGACGTGCGCTCCGGCGCATGGTATTGGATGCAAATGCCACGGGGGATGCGGGCGCTGACGGCGGCGCGGGTCACGACCACGCCGTTATCGTTATACACTTCCACCCAATCGTTGTCCACGACGTCGATTTCCGCGGCGTCCCGGTCGTTGATCCAGAACGGCTCGACGCCTCGCGACAGCGTGGTCATGCGCTGGTTATCGCCAAAGGTGGAGTGGATGTGCCACTTACCGTGCGGCGTGAGATAGTTGAGCATCAGCGTCTTGCCGGCTTCCTTGCTGAAGCGCAAGTCGGCGAAATCTTTCGCCGACGGCTTGGGTTTGAACGTCGCCAGGTGCTCGCCGAACTGAATGTAGCCGGGATGATCCAGGTAGAAGTGCTGCCGTCCCGTGAGGGTGCGCCAGGGGACCATCTCCTCCACGTTGTAGGTGTAAGGCGAATAGGAACGGCCGTTCTCGGTGAGGCCCGACCATATCGGGCTGTTGATGAGGCGCTGAATGCGGGATTGTAGTTCCGTGTAGCTGATCCGGACCCCGCGGTTCTTCTCCGCGAGGTGCACCAGCGAGAGGCCCGTTCGCTCCTCGATGCTTTGGTAGGACCGGTAGGCCAGTTCGCCGTTCGTCACCGTGGCGAAGCGGAGGATCAGGTTGCACACGCTCTCGTCTTCGTACAGCGATGGGTAGCCGTTGCCGTCCCAATCCTCGCGAGGCAGCGTGAGCAGCGATTCCTCGTAGAAATCGTCCACCCGGTAGTGCGTTCCGTGCGCGCCCAGCCCGTTCTTGGGCACCAGGGGGCCGAATGAGATGAATTGGTTGTAGAGGTTTTTATAGTCTCTCCGCACCACGCGCAACACCGGCATCGACTTGCCGGGGATGGCTTCCACCTCGCCCTTCATCCAGTCGCGGATGGCCGGCTGGGCGATCTCGGCGGCGGTGTCGTGGGCCAGAGGCGTCGCCACCAGGTCCTCTACCGGCTCGGGGAAATGCTTCGCAGCGAGTTCGGAGAACTTCTTTGAAATCGTACGGAAAATCTGCCAGTCACTCTTCGCCTCCCAGCACGGCGGCACCGCCTTCGACAGCGGGTGGATGAAACTGTGCATATCCGTGGTATTGAGGTCCGACTTTTCGTACCAGGTGGCGGCCGGCAAGATCAGGTCGGAATACAGCGCCGACGTGTCCATGCGGAAGTTGAGATCCACCACCAGGTCCATCTTGCCTTGCGGCGCCTGCTTGTGAAATTCAACGTCGTGCACGAAGCCTTCGGCCATATCCTCCGCAATCGCGTTGTCATGCGTACCGAGATAGTGCCGTAGGAAGTACTCATGGCCCTTTGCGCTGGCCAGCAGAGCGTTCCCGCGCCAGATGAACCAGACGCGCGGCCAGTTCTCCGGCGCGTCGGGGTCTTCGGCTGAGAAACGCAGCTTGCGGGATTTCAATTCGCCCACAGCGTAATTGACCACGTCCTCGTCCGTCTTGGCGCCAGCCGTGTGTGCGTCGCGGACCACTTGCAGGGGACTGCGATCGAACTGCGGATAGAATGGCAGCCACCCATTGCGCACCGCCTGCACATTCACGTCGGCGGTGTGTGTGCCCGTTATGCCGCGAATCAACGGGTTTTGCGGCATGGTGTGGTAATCGGCGTAGTCGCGCTCATAACGCCACTGGTCGGTATGCATGTAGTGCCAGGTTGGCGCGTTCTGGAGCCGCGACGCCGTATGCCAATCTTTGGCGAATGCGATCGACGACCACGATTCGAATGGCGCCAGTTTTTCCTGCCCGGTGTAGTGCGCCAGGCCGCCGCCATTCACTCCCACGCAGCCGCACAACATCAGCGCATTGATCGCCGACCGGTACATCAGGTTGTTGTGGTACCAGTGGTTTACTCCCGAGCCGATGATGACGGTGCACTTGCCCTTGGTGAGCCGCGCCGTCTCGCCCCACTCCCTCGCGAAGCGGATCAGCGTATCGCGGCTCATGCCCGTGTACTTCTCCTGCCAAGCCGGCGTGAAGGGCGCGTTCTCATCGTCGTAGTTGGCCGGATACTCGCCCGCCAGACCGCGCGCTACGCCGTACTGGGCCATCATCAGGTCGTACACGGTGGTGAAAGTGACAACCTGGCCGCCCACGGTTTCGATATGCCGGACCGGAACACCCCGGCGGTGGGACGTCCCTTCACCGAAGTTGTCGAAGCGCACCTGGACCACTTCGCCGCTTTGCTCCAGGAACGTCAGGGCCGGGTCGATCCCGCTCCCGGTGAGTCCATCCTTGAGCGCCAGGTTCCATTTGCCCTTGTCCTTGGACCAGCGGCAGCCGCTGCTACCCATTGGCATTTTCGGCTTGGATTCGGCCGTGTCCCACATGAGAAGCTGCCAGTCGCCGTTTTCGACGCCCTCATAGCCCAGGACGCGGTTTGCTCGGAGCAGTTGGCCGGCCTCGAATACGCCATCGCGCTCCACCAGTTCCACCAGGTAGGTTAGGTCCGTATACTTCTTTGCATAGTCCACGAAATACGGTATCTTCTGTTCGTGGTGGCATTCCTTGAGAAGCACATGTCCAACCGCCATCCACCAGGCGCCGTCCTGTCCGGCATGGATGGGGATGTACTCGTCGGCGTACTTGGCGACCTGGTTGAAATCGGGGGCGAAGACCCACATCTTGGAGCCGTTGTGCCGGGCCTCGGCGGCGAAATGGCAGTCCGGCGTGCGGGTCATGTTGAGGTTCGACCCCACCACCGCCAGCAGCTTGGCGTTGAACCAGTCGGCCGACTCATGAACGTCGGTCTGCTCTCCCCATACCTCGGGTGACGCCGGCGGCAGATCGGAGTACCAGTCGTAAAACGATAGAGACACGCCGCCCATGAGCTGCAGCATCCGCGCGCCCGCCGCATAACTGATCATCGACATCGCCGGAATCGGCGAGAATCCCGCAATCCGGTCCGGACCGTATTTCTGAATGGTGTAGATGCAACTGGCGGCGGCTAGCTCCACCGCTGCATCCCAATCCAGCCTGCGGAAGCCTCCCTTGCCACGGGCTTTCTGCCAGCGGGTACGCTTTTCAGGATCTTCTACCAACGACTTCCAGGCATCCACGGGGTCGGTGTGCTCGGCCCGGGCGGTGCGCCACAGATCCAGGAGCGCCCCCCGAACGTAGGGGTGCTTCACGCGCAACGGGCTGTAAAGATACCAGGAGAATGAGATGCCCCGCTGGCAGCCACGCGGTTCGTAGGGCGGAAGGCCGCTCTCCAGGCTGGGATAATCGAGCCCCTGCATCTCCCAGGTCACGATCCCGTCCTTCACGTAGATCTGCCACGTGCATCCGCCAGTGCAGTTGACGCCGTGCGTGCTGCGGACGACCTTGTCGTGCTGCCAGCGGTTCCGGTAGAACTCCTCCCAACTCCGCAACTGCGGGTCGGTTTCATCCTTGATCCACGTCAATGGGCCGTCGGTCGTCATTCTACACCTCGGTGAATGCTACTTAACACGAGCACCTTGCGGACGGAACGGAATCGGTCTTTCCATGCCTGGCCGCACAGGACCAGGCCGAGCGCCGCACCTCCCAGTCCGATCAGAAGAAACGTGAGTGGAGCCGAAGAGGCATCGGCGCCCCCTTTGCGCGCTTCGTCTTCGAGGAACGCGATCAAAGGCAGTATTTCCTCGGGCTTCAGGGCGTGGCGCTTGAACACCGGCGACATCGTTGGGGTGGCTGGCGCCGTGAGCCAGGCGGCGAGATTCTTGCGGCCCTGAAGTCTCTCAAACACCAGCGTCAGGTCGGGTCCCAGTCGCCCGCCGCTGAGGCCGCCCAAGTCTCGCGCCGTGTGGCAGGAAATGCACGGAGGCCCAGCGTTGGCAAGGTGTTGGATACCCATGAATATTTGGCGTCCCTGGTCGATGTCCGCCGCCGTGAACGGCCGGTCGCTGATTTGCATGCCCGCGAACTGCGATTTCTCGAGCTTCGATTCAGCCTCGATCAGGGCCAGCAGAGAATCCGCCCGAGCGCGATTCATCCCGCTGATCGTGGGCATCACGACATCCCGCGCCGCTTGCCGCAGTTGCAGGGCGTAAGGGTCGCCTTGGTCCATCATGGCCTGCGGATTCTGAACGAATCGCGCCAGCCACTCACGATCTTTTCGGGTGAGAACGCCCTTCAGGTCAGGGCCGGTCAGCCGCCCGCCGCCAATCGTGTGGCAACTGGTACAGTTCTGACGAAAGAAATCCGCTGCTTCCTGGGCTACCAATGGGAAACCAGCAACATACGTTGCCAGCCAGCACAGCAGAACGAATCTGATCGAATTCCTGGCTGGCGATTGATCCTTTGCCGAATTCATACGGGATCCTGCCTCTGTCACGCTTCAGCCCTTTGACGGCTCGATGGGAACCGCTTGCCCGCCGCCCCGTTGCGTGATCTCCGCAATTGTCGTCCTTTGGAGGAAATCCGCATAAGTCGCTCGAACCTTCCGCCACTCCTCGTGGGCGCCGCACGGGTCTTCATCCGAACACTCCTTCGTGCCACCGAGGAGACAGCGGCGTTCCGGCTTCTGGCGATCGAACAGTTCCACCACTTCACTCAAGCGGATTTCCGCCGCCTTGCGTCGTAAACGGTATCCGCCACCGCTCCCTCTCGTCGCATCGATGATCTCGGCACTGCCAAGCACCCACAGCACCTTCGAAAGATAGTTCGCGGGGATTCCCGCACGGAGTGCCAAGTCCTTGCCCAGTATCGACTCCGTTTCGCCAAGTGACGCCATTTCAGTTAACGCTCGCAGTGCATGTTCAGCAGTCGTAGATAGCATAGAAGAGTTGCTTATGAACAAGTATACAACTCGGATTGTGGGTGTTCAAGTCAAAAATGGCCGGAGCAAAGCGGAGTTGTAGCCGCAGTCACCGAGCGCAACCGTTATTCTCCAAGGGCGTGACTTCAGTCACAGGCACGGCTGGGCGGGGGGGTCATTCTGGAGGTATGAAGCAAATGGATATTGAGACCTTCCACGATTTCAGCGACGATGAGATCTCCCGGCGGATACTGATGGAGGATCCCGTAAGGCGCGTGGTGCTGGTGTCCATGCGCG
The DNA here is from genome assembly GCA_020073365.1 of Terriglobia bacterium. Lineage (GTDB taxonomy): Bacteria > Acidobacteriota > Terriglobia > Bryobacterales > Bryobacteraceae > JAIQFL01. The sequence goes on from JAIQFL010000085.1 coordinate 23,342, forward strand.
CCGGCCAGAAACTCCCCGAACACGCGGCGAATGGCTTGGTGAAGGTTTACGCAGTGAGTGGGCACGTCCTTTTCGTAGAGGGTGACGAGTCGTGCGACATGGTTCCGGGAAAGTTGATCGATCTGGCGCCAGGCCGGCCGCACCGTCTGGAGGCGATGCAGGATTCACGTCTGCTCGTGACCATGATCAAACCGAGCGACGCTGCTGCCTGGTCCGCGCTGGCCCCGCAAGGGCGGACCATCGATCTGCGGCAGACGCCGCGCGAACGCAGGCACAGCACGATCTTCTATGCTTTCGATCGTCTGGCTGTTGGCGAGTCATTCTTGCTCGTCAACGATCATGACCCGAGGCCCCTGCATGCCCAAATGGAACAACTACGCCCCGGCGAACTCTCATGGGAATATGAGGTGCAGGGTCCGTACGAGTTCCGGATTAAGATTTCCCGGGTTGCCATCTCGGCAACGCCTCATCCGGAAACCGTGATGGCCGGTAGTAGTCATTGATTGCGGGTCACTGAGATGAAACTCAGACTACAGGGCAACTCGTTGCGCCTTCGCCTGACCCGATCCGAAGTGGTGCAGCTGGACGGCCACGGTTCGGTGGAGGAAGCCGCCTCGTTCGGGTCCGGCGGCAGGCTCACTTACAGAATTCATAGCCGCACCGGCACCGAGCCACTCCATGCCGACTTCAGTGGCGGGGCAATTACCGTACTTGTACCAACCGAGACAGTGCGGGTTTGGGCGTCCGGCGACGAAGTTGGACTGTATGCGCAAGACGGAGCCCTGAGAATTGCGATAGAGAAGGACTTTCGCTGCTTGACACGCGCCGGGGAGGAACCCGATGCCTATCCTCATCCGACCGAATGATTTTGGAACGGAGGCGAGCAATGCCAATAACGATCGGCGCCAAACGGGAGAGTGATTTTACAGATCCGGTTGGGATGCTGGGGGACTGCCACCGGCGAATCGAGCGGTTTCTGAATGTGCAGGTGACCCTGGCCACCCGGGAGAAGGGCGGACCCCTCACGGAAGAGGACAGGGCAGCCTTGGAGACCAGCCTGCGCTACTTCCGCGAAGCCGCCCCAAAGCACACCGCGGATGAGGAAGAGAGCCTGTTCCCGCGCCTCCGCCGAATCGACCCTGTCAAAACGCAAGCCATACTGGCGCGAGTCGATTCCCTGGAACAGGATCACGAATGCGCCGGGAAGGCCCACGATGAGGTGGACCAATTGGGACAACGTTGGCTCACCAGTGGCCGGCTTTCCACCGAAGACGCATCCCGGCTCTCCACCGTGCTCGACCAGTTGGCAAAGCTGTATCGCAATCACATCGCCATTGAAGACACCGAAGTCTTCCCCTTCGCCACGCGCATTCTTTCTGCCTCCGACCGTGAGGCCGTGGGCGTCGAAATGGCGGCCAGACGCGGTGCGGGAGCGGCCACCCCAACGATCAAATCGAGGTGATCCGGCTCTGCACCGCGCTCATCGCGGCAGCCAGGCTCTCCTGCTCTTCCGCGGTGAGCCGGTCCTCGGCCAACCGTAGGAGTTGGTCTTCTTCGTCCACGATGTGGTGCTGGATCCGGTCGTGAAACTCGATGCCAAACGAGCGCACTTCGCTTAGCCAGCGGGAATCCGGCGGTTGCGGCGGCTCGGCCAGCAATTCCGCGAGGTACCGCTCCACCTCGCGAACCTCTTCATGTTGCACGTCCATGCGATCCAGTAGATCGGAAAGCAGCGGTCGGACCTTCGGGTAGAAGATCGTCTCCTCCTTCTCGAAATGGATGGCGGCAAGGTCCTGAAGCGCGCGTACCGTCGCTTGTATTTCGGGGATGAGCTCGGGAGTGAGTCGCAGAAGCGCGGCTAAGAGGATGTCCAGGCTCTCCTCGATGACTCGATGGTCTTTGCGGAGATGCTCACAGGCTGGTGCAGTTTCAGGCATGGTGATAGTGGAGGCTCCCTCCCAGATAGGGATCGTTCAACGGCACGGTGCAGCTTCGCGGGTGCCGCGATAGAATGCTAACACTAAAGCTCAGCGGATTTCGCAAGTCGAGTCTCCCAGCAAAGTGGTTTCAAACTGACCTGCCCGTGATCGGTTGCGACAGGAGGCGATCCAGGCTTCCGGCTTCGTCGAGGCTTTTGACCAGCAAGTGGAGAAAGATAAGGCCACCATAACCCTCCCACTTGTGCAGAACCTTCTGTACACGCTCGTAATCGAGCCCGTTTCTGAGGCGCAGCCAACGTTCCAGGTTGTTTCGAGCGCCGACGTCATCACCCGGAAATACAGTGGTCCTTCCCAGGCCACGAAGCAACACGTACTCCGCCGTCCAGCGTCCTACCCCGCGTATTGCGACCAGGCGTTCAACACATTGCTGATTGTCCAGTTGGACAAGCCCTTCCAGATCGAGTCGCCCTTCGACAATTGCTCGCGCCACTTCAATGATCGCTCGAGCCTTGCTGCCACTATACCCGAGCGGTCGCAGATCTTTCGAATCAAGATGGGCCAGATCTTCAGGACGAGGAAAGGCATACATACCCAAGCCGAACGCCAGACCACAGCGTTCCGCAATCCGATTGAGGAAAATGATTCCGACCGTCAGACTGAGCTGCTGACAGGTAATCCCGTTGACCAGACCTTCAAAGACCGTAGCAAAGCGAGGAGGTTTTAGCCCGCGAAACCGCATAGCCAATTGGTTCAAGCGCGCATGCCGGGGAGTGAACTCGTAGAACTCCGAAAGGTCCAGGCTGATCCCGAGCAGGCGATCCAATGCAAATCGGGCGGCCTGTTCGGCCGTGGGAGGCAGGTCTTCCCCGGTTACTGTGATGTCCAGCACCGTCACCTGCTGGGTCACGGCAACGAGCACGGGCTTGTCATCAACAGCCAGGACTCGGCGATAGGTTTCGCCGTCCCACAGGTCCACCGCATTCATGGAGCGACGCCGTAAGGCCCAAACGGTCAGATCCAGGCGGAACGGCATCACCGGACAAATGGAAAAGCGAATCAAGTCACCATCCAATCGAAAAGGGTTCGCAGGGCAACCCTTCGGTGTTCCACCGCTTGTCAGGTGCCGGCGCCGAGTCGTCATGCTGGCAGGCTGCGATCAAGCCAGACGGATACGCGGCCGGGGCAGGCATATCATCCGGATGTCTCCTTGGGTATGGGGTCGTGCCAACCACCGTCTGAAGCGATAATCGCGTCAGCCTCTTTCGGCCCCCAACTTCGGCGCCTGTAGGGGCGAGCTTTGTGGTGCCTCTTCAGGACTCGGTCGACCACCGCCCAGGCGGCCTCCACCGCCTCCTCACGAGTGAAGAGGGCTCCATCGCCCGCCAGGGCGTCGCCCAAGAGCCGCTCGTAGGGCGCTTCCTCTCCCGCCTGTTCCTCAGACAGGTAGAGCTCGCGCTGGCCCCCGACGAACTCCTTCCCGGCGAGTTTGACGCGAGCCGCGATGGCGATGGCTGAGTCGGGGGAGACTCGGAAGCGCAGGTAGTTGGCCGGGGCAGTCGGCGGCGCTGAGTCGGCGAATAACCTCTGCGGCGGCGGCTTCAGCTCCACCACGACTTCGGTCGCGGTTTCGGCGAGGTACTTGCCGGAGCGCAGGTACCACGGCACTCCCTCCCAGCGCCATGAGTCGATAAAGAGCCGCATGGCGCAGAAGGTTTCGACGTCGGAGTTCCTCGCTACGCCTTGCTCCTCCCGGTAGCCGGCATACTGGCCGCGCACCAGATCGTCGCGCTTGAGAGGGCGCATGGCTCGAAAGACCTTGGCTTTTTCGGTTTGTACGGCTCCAAAGTCCCTATCCGACGGCGGCTCCATGGCGAGCAGCGCGACGACCTGGAAGAGGTGGTTCTCCACCACGTCGCGCAGACAGCCGGCAGTTTCGTAAAATGACCCGCGGGTCCCGACGCCGAAATTCTCGGACAGAGTTACCTGGACGCTGGCTACGTAGTTGCGGTTCCAGATCGGCTCCAGAAACGAATTGGCAAAGCGGAAATAGAGGATATTCATGATCGCCTCCTTTCCGAGGAAATGGTCGATGCGGAAAATCGAGTCTTCCGGGAACACCGTCCGCGCGACGCGATTGAGTTCCCGCGCGGAGGCCAGGTCGCGTCCAAACGGTTTTTCGACAATGACGCGCGCGTGCGCGGCCAGGTTCGCGGCACCGAGTCCTTTGATCACCATTTCGAAGAGCGAGGGCGGGATAGCGAGGTAGTGCGCCGGGCGCCGAGCGCTGCCCAGGGCGCTCTTTATCGCAGTGAATGTGTTCGGATCGTCATAATCCCCGCTCACGTACTTGAGCAGGGACAGAAGATCGTGGAGGGCACGCTGGTTGTCGACCCCGCCCGAGCGTTCTATGCTTTCCGTCACGCGCTTGTGCAGACGGGCCAGGCTCCACTTCGGGAGGGCGACGCCGATTACCGGGACCTTAAGGGTGCCGCGCTTCACCATCGCATAGAGCGCCGGGAAGATCATCTTGTGGGCGAGATCGCCCGTCACCCCGAACAGTACCAGCGCGTCCGAATGGGAGGCTTTCATCAGTCATCTCCTTTTCTTGGCGGCGGACTTTTTCTCACTGCCATCGAACGGCTTGGTCTTCTTCTCCCAGAGGCGAGAGCTGCCCACAAACGCGTTCCGGTTGTCACCCATCCGAGTGCCCGGCGGCAGATCCTTGATGAGTCTGGCATTTCCTCCGCCCAACACTACGCATTCGGGCTCCAATGCCTTCTTGAGTCGCTCCACCACATCGGCCACGGAGCGGCGCCAGTTCTTCTTCCCAAATCGCTTCAGACCGCGAACACCAACGTAGTCCTCAAATGTTCTTCCGTGCTCCTTGTAAGGAAGATGAGCCAGTTCCATCGGATCGAGTATCCCGTCAACGATCATGGCCGTCCCGAGTCCGGCGCCGAGGCCCAAAAACAGCATCCGGCCTCCTTGGTAGCTTCCGAGAGCCTGCATAGCGGCGTCATTGATAACCTTGACGGGACGGTCGAACGCCTTGCCGAAATTGAATCCGACCCAGCCGCCGCCAAGATTGTAGGGCTCGTGCACGGGGTGTCCGTGAATGACGGGACCCGGATAGCCGATCGACACGCAGTCATACTGCCAGCCCTTGGCGAGGTGCTTGACATCCCGTACCATTTTGGCTGCGGTCATCTTTGAACCGGATGGAATCCTGCGTTCCTCGCTTTGCCCGGTTACCAACACTTTGACATGGGTTCCTCCGACGTCGATCACCAGGACCCTATTAACCTTCTGGAAGGCAGCTCTCATTGCTTTTTCTCGATGTGACCGCCGAACTCGAATCGCATGGCGGAGAGCAGCTTGTCTCCGAAGTCTTCTTCGCCTCTCGATGCGAACCGCTGGTAAAGCGCGGCGCTCAAGACCGGAGCGGGAGCCCCTTCGTCGATGGCGGCGGTAATCGTCCACCGGCCCTCCCCAGAGTCGGACACCCGGCCCGAAAACTTGGAGAGATCGGGCTGCCCGAATAAGGCGATGGCGGTTAGGTCCAGCAGCCACGAGGCGACCACACTGCCACGACGCCAAACCTCGGCGACGTCGCCTAGATTGAAGTCATATTGATAGTGCTCGGGATTGCGTAGGGGCGTCGTCTCGGCATCGGCAGTCCGGCTGTTCTTGCCGACGTTGGCATGCCGCAAAATGTTAAGTCCTTCGGAGTAGGCAGCCATCAATCCGTATTCAATCCCGTTATGGACCATCTTGACGAAATGGCCGGCGCCGGAAGGCCCGCAATGGAGATAACCCTCCTCGACCGAGCCACGAACCTTTTCCCGCCCAGGGGTGCGCGGGATATCGCCGCGTCCCGGAGCAAGCGTCTTGAAGATCGGATCGAGGTGCAGTACGGCATCGCCCTCACCTCCGATCATCAGACAATAACCGCGCGCGATGCCCCACACGCCGCCGCTCGTCCCCACATCGACATAGCGAATACCTTTGGCCTTCAGTTCTTTGGCGCGCCGGATATCATCAACATAGTAGGAGTTGCCTCCATCAATGACGATGTCTCCTTGCTGCAGCCGGGCGGCAAGGTCCTGCACAGTGACCTCTACTGCCGCCGCGGGCACCATCAACCAGACAGCGCGCGGCGGCTTCAGCTTGGCCATGAAGTCGTCGAGCGAAGCGGCCCCGGTTGCGCCTTTACTTGCCAAGTCCTCAACGCTCTCAGGCTTCATGTCGAAGACAACGCATTGGTGGCCGCCCTGCAATAGACGGCTTACCATACTGGCGCCCATTCTCCCCAGCCCGATCAATCCAAGTTGCATTTTCGCGCTCCTTTCTTCGATAGGGATTCTGCATGGGGTTTGCCCATCTCAGCCGCCAACTTTGAGCGCGATGTGCTTCGAGCCGATGCGTTCGAGCAGGTCCTTCCAAGATTTGACAAAGGACTCAGCACCTTCGCGCTGTAGATCGGCGGCCAGTTGATCATCGTCGATGCCGGCATTGGCGAATGCCGCGATCACCTTCTCGGCGTCGCCGCCATCGAACGGCAGGAGTTCACCCGGTGCGCCGTGATTGGCAAACGCGAGCAACGTCTTCTCTGGAATCGTATTGATGGTGTCCGGGGCACCGAGCGCCGTGATGTAAAGTACATCGGAGGCATCTGGGTCTTTTGTGCCCGTGCTCGCCCAGAGCAGGCGCTGCGGCTGAGCGCCGGCAGCAGCGGCTTTCTGCCAGCGCGGCGAAGCGAGAAAATCCCGGTACGCTTTGTAAGTACGCTTCGCGATCGCGATGCCCAGACGGTTTTGAAAATCCTTTGGGACCTTCCCCATTACCGCTTTGTCCCAGCGGCTGACAAATGTCGATGCCACGGAGCGTACTTTCGGATCGAGCCCCGCGGCGATCCGCCGCTCGATCCCGCGCAGGTACGCTTCGGCGGCAGCGATGTAATGGCCGCTTGAGAATAGAAGCGTAACGTTTATTGGTACCCCCGCGAAGATGGCGTCCTCAATCGCAGTTCTCCCTTCGCTGGTCCCGGGAATCTTGATGAAGAGATTGGGTCTTTGTGCCCGAGCGTGGAGCTGAACGGCCTCTTTGACTGTGCTGGCAGCATCGTACGCCAACAGCGGAGACACCTCCAAGGATACCCAGCCATCGAGGCCGCCGGTTCTGTCATGGACCGGCCGAAAGAGATCGGCGGCCTGTCGCAGGTCGTCGATGGCAAGCTCGAAGAATAGGACCTCGCCTGATTTGCCTTCCTTCGTCTTCTGGCGGATGGCATCGTCGTAGAGGTTCGAATCCTTGATCGCCGCGTCGAAGATCGAGGGATTCGAAGTGAGCCCGGTGACCGAAAGATCGTCGATGTAGTGGCGCAGCGTCCCGCTCGTCAGCAGCGCGCGCGTGATGTTGTCCAGCCAGAGACTCTGGCCGACGTTGTGGAGTTGTTGCGTCGGTTTCATATTCCTCCTGAAGGTCAAGCTTGCTCTCGCCAGTCACGGAACTGGTCATTCGACGGACACCGTATAGTCGCGTCCTTCCCAACGGTCCGCGGCCGTCCAAAAGAAAGTGAAGTGTATCGGCGCTTGCTGCGCCGCCAGAATCGGAATGTCTACAAAGTCAACTCCCAACGTGGTGGTGGATGAGGGAGTGTCCTTGACAGTCTGCCATTCGTCACCCGACCAGTGCAGCCGGAAAGATGCCGGCGCCTGGACGCGAAGCACATAGCCGCGTTTGGCGCTCCGCACCTGCCGGGTAAACTTCCAGACTTCGAACAATGGACGGTCCGCGCGCGCGTGAAGATACCGTTTAGCAACCTCGACGATCAGATCGGACACCTTCCCATCGCGTAGGGAGCGAAGGAGCTTGATGTACTCTGCGTGCGCCCACATCAGCGGCATGGCCGAGCCCGTTGGACGTCCGCAGTACAAGTAGCGTTGGGGCTGATCACGACCATCCCACACCTGTTCGGGCAAAAGGCCGGTGGCTGAGGCGAAGTTTTCCATCGCCCGAAGAAACGGATTCGTGTCGTGCCCGGCAGCCAACTCGTAGTGACCTCGTTCGCCTGTGAGCAGTGGCCAGGCACGCCCCTGGCCCCAGCCTACAAAGGCGCCGCCATCTTCCCTTTGCCCATATCCATCGTGGTTGTAGCGGCGCCAGCACGGGCCGAATGAAGTCTCCACCTTCAACACGGCGTCTACCACCTTGAGGGAATCCACAATAATCGGATCGTCGGGCCTGCGGACCCCGTGCCGGACGAGTTCCAGAAAACCCGCATCCACGATTTCTTTGGCCGGAAAGACGCTCTGCGCGCCGGGTGGGCGGTTCGCAATGGTGATGTTTCCCTGGTTCGGATTCTCCTCAGGGGTGGGATTATCTGCCCGTTCCGGAAGGACCCGCACGTAATGTCGAGCCACCCCTGGGAGCAGGGTCCCTTCCGTTGTGACAGTCCATCTCTCGACATGACATTCCAGGAAGTCGGCGTATTCCTCCAGGTATTTTGCAGTCGGGTCATCGCCTCTTTCGCGAGCAAAGCAGGCGGCGCAGATCAGAGCGGCAATGTTGGACGCCAGCGTGGAAGGGGAATAGCCGCTAACCTCCTCCCAGCGCTCCTGGGGAGTCAACGGGCCATGGCGGACGAGGTAAGCAGCGGCCCGCAACACCATGGGGTACGGGTCAAAGTCTTGCAGGGCGTTCTCGCGTTGGAGCCGCCACGCGAGCAGAATGGGGAAAGCGACTTCATCGAGCTGGACTCCCCGCCAGTAGGGCTCACCGTTAATCCAGAAGTTCTGGGCGAAACCTCCGTTTTCCTGCTGTGAAACATTGAGATAGATGAGCGCCCTCAATGGTGTCGTACGATCTCCGGCGGCCAGCATCGCGTTCGCGCTGTTGACCAGGTCGCGCGTCCATACCAGGTGGTAACCACCCTGGTCTTCATCGCCTACCACCTCTCCCCAAGGAATGGAGAGCGAGGCGATTAAGGCGCCAGGATACAACTTGTCTTCGTGCGCGCGGAGCAAATTGAAGCTGGCGCGGTACAAGTTACCTCCATCGCCCGAGGCCTTCTCCAGCGGGAGGATTCCTACGCTCGATCGCGCCCACTGTTCCTCGTAGCGCTTGCAATGGTCCGCGAAAGGACTACTCAACGCCTGAAAGAGGGTGGAGACTGCGTGGTGCTGGCTTTGGCCGAACGCGAGGCCCAAGGTGAATTCACGGGTACCGTTTAAGTCCAACTCTCCCGTGAGAGCGATGTTGCCGTCCGGGGCGTGATCGAACTCCCAGTCCATTTGAAAATTGCCTGCCAGGTCGGTCCAGCCGTCGCTCCTCCCCACGTAACCGCACGAAACGTGAGAAAAAGGAACCGTGGCCGCCAGCGCCAGCCATGTTCCTTTTCGTTCGGCAACCAGGATATTGCGGCCCGCCACCCGCGCTACATAGCCGCTGTTGCCCCAGCCTCCTACCTCAAGATGGGGCGCGCACAGGGCGTAGAGCCGGAGGCCGGAGATAAACAATTCGTCACCGGTTATCCTGGTGTGCTGAAGAACGCAAGCCAGGTGCGGATCAGCGATGATCTCCTTGACGATGGCATAACGCCCCGCCGGATCTGAATTCGTACAGCGGTATCCCAAGCCGTGGTCCGACAGCCGTTCCAGTTTTGATACTAGGTGGCGCTTCTCTTCGTGGAAAAAACTCTTGCCGTCGGTGATGAGATATTGAAGGTCCCGGAGCTGGGGCCGGTCCACCGTCGGATGATAGACTTCGGTGATGATGCCGTTCCAGAAGGTAAACCAAACCCGGCTGGAAGCTGCATAAGCAGTTCCCACCCCGTCCTTTCCTCCATGTGTCCATCTGGGTTCGATGCCCGGCCATCCAAAAGCTTTCATCTGGTTGTGTTTGCCAGTGAGTTTCATTTCTTGTTGCTTCCCTGTGCCAATCCCTCTTCGCGATCTGCGCCGCCCAGCTAACCGAACCATCCGGCAACCTCTGCTGCGGGTTTGGTCTTCGCGTATGTCACGCTGCCAAACACGTAAAACCAACGGCTTTTGCAGACGCAACCGAGTGTTCCATGAAGGGGCCGAGGGACTGGGAGAATCCCGAAATTTCGTCGAACCAGGGCCAGATTTGCTTCATTATCCGCGCGGGGAATCCTCTCCTCAAATGCTAGTGGCGGTCTGCTAACAGGCCGAGACCACGGCCCAGCCCGTTAGCAGGCCGCTACGAGGCTGTCCCATTTGGGACATCAGTGAAGGGCCTTTCGGTTTTGAATATTAACCGACACATCGGGTTGTCGGGTGCGCCCTGTCCGTGCAGTACCTGCACCAACTCCCATCCTTGCCGTCCGGATTCTTGAAGCATTTTCTCAAGCTGAGCATCCGGCTCCGCGTCCGGTTTGAGCTCGATGCGTTCAATTCGATATTGCCATTCAGCCACTGTGAACCTCCATTCAATTGCTTTAGATTTCTTTGGAATCGATCTAACCCGTCTCCTATCGTGCAACATGGCCCCGGCCTGAACATCTCCACTTTGCGATTTTTTGGATGGCAACCTCTTACATGGCTGCCGGCACCTTCCTCCAGGCTACATGTTCCTTTTGGAAATGGACCATGATCCATTTGTCATGCGATCTGGAACAATCTGTTTAGGGCGGGAAGGCACAGCCCTTGCGCCCTAGATGAGGCCGCGCTGCATCGCGTGCATCACGGCCTCCAGACGGTTGTGCGTCCGTAGTTTCTCGTTGATGCTGTGCAAGTGGTTCCGGAGGGTCGGCAGGGTGATGCCCAGCTTGCGGGCGATCTCGGTCGAGTTCTTGGCCTTTGCGAATAACCGGAGAATTCGCTGCTCCTGTTCGGAGAGAGGAGAGACCGGTGCAAGACCGTCCGCGTGCCCGGAAGATGCCGCCAATTCTTTCGAGAGATCGAGCATCTTGGCGAGAAGTTCCTCCTTCTTCTTCCGATGAGAAATGTCTCGTGCCAAGTGCACGATCAGCAGGCGATTACGCCGAGGCTCTTCGAAAACAATCGTCGAGACATTCACCCACAGCCGGCTACCCGAACTCGTTTTCACTTCGAGGTCGAAATCCGGAATATCACGGTGCTGAGCCGCGCAGAGTTGAACGCTGCAGCCACCAGAGCAGACTTGCTCTCCCAACGCACCGCGGCCGTCCAAGACGTCGTGGCAGGTCCGGTTCAGCGCTTCCGATGCTAGGCACCCGAAGAGTTTTTGGGCTGATTTGTTCCAGAAACGAATTTCGCCTTGCTCGGTAACGGCGAATGCCGCGTCCGAGGTACGCTCTAGGAAAGCAAATAACTCCAGTTCAAGCATCACGGCCTTCGCGTGACAGTGTCTTCGTCAGGATAACGGTGAACTGTTCGTGATCGAGAGTGTGAGCGGTGTATGCCCAGTTCGCGGCACCACCAATCGTCCATGGGCTCATTGAAAGGGCGGTCCCGAGTTGGGCGTGATCGTCCGGAAAACGGCTGGTTAGTACAATCGTAGTCGCAGCTTCAACATCAATGGCGTCGGCATCTTGTTTGAGGCGTTTCTGAGGGGCAGACATCGTGACAACACTCCATTTGGGCATCAAGGCAGGTACGCTTCGGTCGGAAGAGCTGTCGAAGTTCCCTCTGCAACAATCTCATCGATTTTCCAAAGGAGAGTCGCCGGGGTAAACGGCTTTTGCAGAAAAGGTATGCCGGGATCCAGAACTGCATCCGTCCAGCCGGAGATCGCTAAGACCCGGGTACCGGGACGCCGCGGTTTAAGGTCTCGGATCAGATCTAGGCCGCTCAAGCGCGGCATCGTCACATCCGTGATCAAGATATCTATGGACCCGGCGTATGAATCACTAATGTTCAGCGCCTCCACGCCGTCGCCTGCCTCCAACACGCGATACCCGTTTTTGCCGAGAGCATCGGCCAGTAAATGCCGAATCTCGTCCGTATCTTCCGCCAATAGAATCGTCTGCTTCCCGGGCACCCAGGTTGTCATGGCACGTCCTCCTTGTGTACTTTCTTCGTTGAGTCTATCCGATGCCGCCTCAAGAAGCCGTCAAAACGAATGGACCGCACGTCAAGGGAACATCAAAGCGGAACGGCTAACCTGACGGTGACCAGAGGAAACTTTTCCATCCGCAGGTCGTATTCCAATTCAAGGTTCCGCGAGCATGGATTGCGGGTACGTCGCGCGGTGTTCGCTGCGAATGTCCTTGACGGTCGTTTGACGAGCACCTAGTCATTCTTGACGACCTCTTGAGGCAGCTTGCGTTACGTTTGATGAAGTGCAGTCCGACAGCGTGAGTGCAGGAAGGGACGACAGAATGAGTAGAAGGTCGCAGCCGGCGCGGGCGAGTTTAACTCGGCGTAATTCCTTCGACCACAGATGGGGCGTGATTCTTGCTGGAGGCGACGGAAAGCGATTGCTTCCGTTGACCAGAAGGATCGCCGGCGATGATCGACCCAAGCAATTCTGCGCCATCATGAGCGGTGACACGCTCCTGCACCAGACGCGACGCCGGGTTCGGCGGATGATCAAGCCCGAGCAGACTCTGCTAGTTGTCACGAAGACCCACGAACGTTTCTATGCCGATCAGCTGACTGGCACTCCTTCCTCCTGCGTGCTGGTCCAACCCCACAATCACGGCACGGCGCCCGCAATCCTATTCTCCCTGATTCGCCTCCTTCAATTGGACTCACAAGCCATCGTTGCCTTCTTTCCTTCGGATCATCATTTTGCTGATGACGACGCGCTT
>JAIQFL010000513.1 GCA_020073365.1 Terriglobia bacterium
AGTTTCACGAGCAACAGGAATACGAACGAAACCACGCCTCGCACTATGCCAATCACCGTGTACCTGGGACCGTTCCGTCCACAGTTTCCTCATCCCGGACTAGCCGTCGCGGCAGGCTGAAAATCGTCGGCAAGGAATGACAGGCGTACTGGGCCTTCGCACCCGCGAACTCCCTCACACCCAGAGACTCGCAAAATCCAAAAGAGCTACACCCAATCGTACATCGAGCCGCGAGTGTTGTGGTGGGCGTTCAATCCCACGAACGCGCGCCTGCGGGGCGCGGAAGCGCTGCCGGAGAAGGTCCGGCCGGCCGCACCGCCGGGCCTCGTGCGCGGGGAAGCTCATCCCTCGGTGGTGCTCATCGACGAAATCGATAAGGCCGATCCCGACGTGCCGAACGATCTTCTGGTGTCGCTCGGCTCGCAGTTGTTCCGGGTCGACGAGTTGGGGCGCGAAATCGCGGCCGCGAATCGCGTGCTGGTGTTCATCACGTCTAACAACGAGCGGTCACTGCCGGCGGCTTTTCTGCGCCGCTGCGTTATTCACAGCCTGGCCGCCCCGGATCTGGACCGGCTGAAACTGATCGCCAAATCGCATTTTGCAGAGGAGGCCGACACATCGGAGGCGCTGTTCGAAGCGGTAGCAAAGACGGTGATCGAGATGGGATCTTCGGCCGAAGCGGATCAGACCCCTCCGAGCACCGCGGAATATCTGGACGCGGTGCGCGCCTGCCTCACGCTGAACGTGGGGCCCGGGGATTCGAAGATCTGGCGGGCGATCCGCTCGGCGGTGTTGGTGAAGAATCCGCAGAACGGGGCGGCGGAATGAGCGTCGGGACGTGTATTTTCGCGGGCGACTTGGCGCGGGCGCTGGCAATCGCGGGCGCGAGCGACGGCTCGAACTGGGGGGCGATCGCCCGGATGCTCGGCTTTCGTCTTGCGGCGGAGGGCGGCGAGCCGGCGCGGACAGGCGCCGTGATGCCGGAGTCTCGCGGTTTGCCTCCGATCGGCGAGTGCCAGCCGGCGTCCGATCGCGCGCGGGAGTCCACCTCTGCGACGATCGGCGACATCGGCGAGTTGCTGGAGTTCGAAATCGAGCGCTCCACCGCGCCGCCGGAGAGCATTCCGCCCGCGTCGGTTGCCCCAGAAGAAACGTCGGCTGCGAGGCCGATCGCCCTGGCACCGTTGTTCAACGCGCTTTGGGAGCGCGGCGTTCTGATCGAGACGGCGGGGACGTCGAGGGCAGAAGGCGAGATCGCAGTGGTCGAGACGGTGCATCTGATCGCGACCGGCGAACCTTGGCGCGACCTGCCGAGGGAGAAGATTCAAAGCGTGTCGAAGGGTTGCCAGATCCTGATCGACGTGGGGATCGGAATGCAGCCATTTGTCGGCGACACCCGGCAGATGGTGCGAGCGATGCGGAAGGTCGTGGGAGCGGAGCACGTCCGCGTGCTGACGTTCGTGGATTGCCCCAGCCGCGGCGTGCTGTCGGAGGCGTACAAGGACGAGGCGTATCGCGCGCCGGACAACGGCGCGATCGTGGTGGCAGTCTCGGATCTTTGCGGCGGAGGGCCTCACGCAGCGATTCGCGAGGCCGAGCCGGAGTCGTGGCTGGTGGTAGTGAGGCAGGTTAGGGACGCCGGATCGACGCTGGTGGTTTTGAATCCGTATCCTCCCGACCGGTGGCCGGCCCGGCTGGCCGGGCGGATTCCGATCATTTACTGGGATCGGGCCACCCGCGCGTCGGACGTGCGGCGAACCCGCCGGCGCTTCCGGAGTTAGCCATGCCGGCGAAGCCCACGCCCGCCGAACGATTGGCCAGGATCGCCAAGGCCGCTCCGGTCGTGACCAAGTTGGCACGGGCGGCTTCGCTCTCTGTCCGCGTCGAACCGGAACTGCTGCGGAGACTCCGTCTGGCGACAGCTCCGAGGTCCGGGGCGTGGATCGAGGCAGATCTCTACTTCAGCGCGCTGGTAGGGCAGCGGACACCGGATTGGGTGGTGCTGGCGACGGAGTTCGCGGCGGAGCTGCGGGACGACCTGACGCGCCGCATGGGGAGCGGCACCGATGAAAGGCAGCAGATCGGCGCCATTCGCCGCGTCATCGAAGAGGCGCATGCGGCTGCCCCGCTCGAAATCCGGCTTGAAGAGGACGTGATCTGGCTGGCGGTAGAGCGGCGCGAAGGGGGGCTGCGGACCAAGCTGGCGATCGATGAAAGGCTACGCGAGATGGTTCCGCGGTTTCGGCACTCGCGGGAGCAATCGCTATCGGCGGCGCGCTGGTTCGCGGGCGCGGCGCGGCGGTTGCCGGCAATCGCGCGGGAAACGGACGGGTTTGTGCTGCTGGCCTTCGCGTCCAGCGTAACGCTCGGAGGGCGCGCAGTTGACCCGAGGTTGAGGGCAACTCGCGAGACATTCGAGGAGTTGCCGCGGTATCTGCCGGAGTCGGTGAATCGGTGGCCGCTATCAGTGGGGCTGACGACCCGAGGTGTGCACTTTTCCTTCACGCCACTGACCGGCCACCAGGAGATCGAGGCGCCTGCCACAGACCCGGTCTTGCTTGAGGTTCGGGCAGGTGATAGCGCTCCGCAGTTGGCGCATCTTCGGCAAGGCGAATCGGTGTTTCTCCAGTTAGAGCGGGGGGATGTCGAGATCCGGACGCTTGCGCGGGACGTGTTCCGTTTGCGGGCCGTGAAGGTCTCGGGATCTATCGGGCCACTAGATACGAAGGTGGGTACTCCGCCGAGTACCCCCCAGGGGGCGACTCGCCCTCAGGAGGAGTTGAGGGCTGAGGAATTGTTCCAACGCGGCTTTGCAGCCGCCGACAAGAGTGAAAAGTTGGACTTCTACAGCCGGGCGATCAGGCTAAAGCCGGACTACGCGCTCGCCTTTCTTAACCGGGGAAATGTACTAAGCGAATTGGGCGATGTAGACGGAGCGTTAGAGGATTACAACGAGGTCATCCGCCTTAAGCCGCACGATGCCTTCGCGTTATACAACCGAGGTATGGCGTTCAGCGACAGAGGTGATGCAGACCGCGCTCTGATGGATTATGACGAAGCTATTCGGCTCAAATCAGACGATGCCGACGCTTTTAACAATCGCGGCATTGCGCGCTCCGGCACCGGCGACACGGTAGGTGCTTTGAAGGATTTTGACGAAGCCATCCGGCTCAGGCCCAACGATGCCGATGCCTACTATAACCGAGGCATTGCGCGCCACCGCGAAGGTGATCTAAAGGGTGCGTTGGTGGACTATGACCGGGCCATTCTGCTCAGACCGGACGATCCCGACGCGTTCGTTAACCGGGCAAATGCGCGCAGCGCAAGTGGCGACGGGGAGGGAGCCGAAAGGGATCGCGCCGAGGCCAGCCGACTCGAATCCGGACCCCACACGTGAATCCCACGCTCACCTGCTCCCCGATAGTTCGGCATAGTCCAACACGCTTGGCCGACGTCCAGACGGGCAATCCACATAGTGTGCTACCGAGAGAGTGCCGTGACTCTGAGCCGTAACGAGGAGAATCAACGAGCCCGGGAAACGGTGCCCGGCCAGATTGGGAACGAGAAACGCGCGTGCGCCCCAGGATTCGCTTTCCCAGATGAGCGTGCGGTCGCCCTCGCCGTTCCATACACATGTTTCGTTCGATCGCCTATCCTCGCCCGGTTCACGGATCGCCGGAAACTCCGAATGGTGTGACAGAACCTCTTTTGGTGAGGACGGTTAGTTTCGAACAGCATGGATCAGGCCCAAGGTCCAGCTATCCCGCAGTCGGAAACTCCGCCACCAGCCATTCTCGGACCGCCTCCGGCGTCCCCAGTCCTGCCTTCACCAAGATTGCGGCAATATCCGCGCCGGCGATCACCACAACCGGGTGGCGGTCGCTGCGTAGCTCCTGGTATGCCTGGTGGCCGAGAAATGAGGTCGTTACCAGGATCCCAAACTGCCGGTGGCGGAGACGCGAGATCAGGCACGATAGTTCCTTTACGCCGACGCCATTGTCTGGCGCGTAGCACTTTGCCTCAAGGGCGAAGTCCAACGCGATGCGGTCCGTAAGTGGGCCCACGCGGTATGTGCCAATCGCATCCCGGCCTCCGTCTACCGATGGACGGGTCACCGTCTCGACTTGAGGTTCGAGTCCATCGTCAGCAACGCGGCTCCAGCCAGGCCGGCAAGAAACCTGCCATGCCTACACAGGCGAGTATCCTATCCCACCCTGGCACGCACGCCCCACAAAGTACCCCAGAGCAGTGCGTGTGATTCTGAGAAACTCGCTGGAAAAGATCGCGAGAACCTCGAGGGAGAGGATTGTGAGGCATTACACAGCTCTTCCAAATCGCCCTTTTTGCGATTCCCTCCTGGCAGTCTGTCGAACGCCGAGACGATGGGCGAAGGGCTTATCCGGCATCGGACCATGCTCGGTCTGTCGCAGAAGACGGCGGCGAACCGACTGGAAGTCGATCAGGGGCACCACTGGCGAAGTGGGAGGGCGGCGACAGGGAACCCACGGGCAAGGTTTCTTAACAGCGTGAAGCGGTTTCTCGATACTCAGCACGTGCTAGGCGCATCGGCCGCCGATTGATCAATCACTCGGCGTGAAAACCCACTTTTGAATTTCAATCGTTATCGCAAGTGCGCCCAACGTCGAATGGGTAGGAATGGGTAGGGCGCCGGCTTGTTTCCGGCTGCCGTGAAGCTCATACTCTTGGTAGGTGTGCCGCTCATCAGGAGATCGGAAATGCGCCACGCGATTATTTTGCTCGTTTTACTGGGAGTGTTCGCCGGGGATATAGATGCCCAGTCTTCGAACGGCTACGTGTTCGTTGCTCCGGGCGGTGTCACCTGCTGCGGCCACACTGCCATGACGTTCCAATTTGGGGTAGGCGGCGAAGCGGTACTCGTCAAGGGCATCGGTGTGGGCGCGGAGGTTGGTGCGCTCGGCACGCGACAGTTCTTCGGCGATTCCGTATTCGGAGTGTTCTCCCCAAATGGCTACTATCATTTTATTCACGGTAGAAACATCAAATTTGACCCGTTTGTAACAGGCGGGTACACGCTTATTTTTCGATCTGGGCACGCGAATCTGTTCAACTTCGGTGGCGGGCTCAACTATTGGTTCCGCGGCAGATTGGGCGTTCGGGCAGAGATCCGCGACCAGGTCCATACAGACGGAGCCAGTGTCCACTATTGGGGAATCCGGTTCGGGCTGGCATTTCGATAATCTGCCAGTTTTCTTGGGAGCTGCAACCTCCTCTGGTCGAGGTGCGATGCCCCCTGATGTCGTAAACGCACAGCACCGGCTCCCAGCGGTCCGGATTCCAAGAGAATTGCGGACGGTTAGGGTCCACAGCCGCAGGAGACGTTTTGGCTTGGAGTTGCGCCGCCCAAGGCCATCAAGTACAGCATAATGAACCCAACGCCAAACGAATCGGTGACGTGGCCCAGTGATTTGGCGCTCGAAGCCGTTCGTAGGATTAAACGCGATGACGATCACTTCTCGTCTCCTTGACGCCTATCTCAGATGCCCCACAAAATGCTGGCTCAGATCAGCCAATCAAAGAATCACAGAGAGCACGTGCGCTCCATGCACCGAGGCTCAAAATGAACCATTTGGTACGGCTGAGATTCGCCGAATGCTATCGAAAGCCTCCGAGAGCGAGTGCATGATCTCACCTACTCCGAGTAACCTGAAAGCGGGCGGGTGGCAACTGGCCACCGGTGTACTCGCAAAGACGCCACATCTGGAATCCTGCCTTGACGCAGTCGAACACGTTCCGTCTGAAGGGCGGGGACAACGAGCTCATTTAATCGTCGTCCGCTTCGTCCCCACTAACAAGGTCACTAGAGACGACAAGCTGATGTTAGCCTTCGATGCCCTAGCACTCTCAGAGATGCTAGGAACACAGATCAGTCTCGGCAAAATCATTCACGGCGACAACCACTCGACGCTGAACGTGAAGACCGCGGTCTTGGAGCTCGATGTCCGTGAGCACATCGCGAAAATCGCTTCGCTGTTAGCCAGCTCGTCGCCACCAGACCTGGTTCTGATCCCGCACTGCGCGGAATGCGAGTTTCAGTCCCTGTGCCAACAGAAGGCGCTGGACAGGGATGATCTTAGTCTCTTATCGGGCATGACCGCGAAGGAGCGGAAAAAACTCCATGATAAAGCACTCTTGTCCAACACAACATTTACTGCGAGTGACTGCGCCAATTAGTTGAGGGTCATTCACGACGCCGTGACCAACTTCTCCGCTGCCTTGCGGTGGCGTGGCCCTCCTGTCAACGTAGTGGGTGAACCAGACGCTCATCACGGTTCCAACACTCGCCTCAAGGAGGGCACTGTTTATGGTACAGGC
>JAIQFL010000086.1 GCA_020073365.1 Terriglobia bacterium
CGGAGCGGATCGGCGGCGTTCCCACCGGCGGGATCGTCGTCGGTCTGTCGAAGGGCAAGTACCTTCCCGACCCGAAGGCCGAGCGCGCAACCGGCAAACCCACCTGGAAAAGAGCGAGCGACCAGGTTGATTACGACGGCGCGGAGTATCGATTCCGCGACTGCCCGCGAGTCCCATACCGCCTCCCGAAGGTGTTAAGCGCGGAGACGGTCTACCTCCCTGAGGGCGAGAAGGACGTTCACACCTTGGAGTTCTGGGGGCTGGTGGCTTCCTGCAATCCGGGCGGCTCCGGCGAGAGTCATCTCTATACGGGGTGGGCGGACTGTTTTCGGAACCGCCAGGTCATCATCCTTCCCGATAACGACGATCCCGGCAGGAAGCACGCGCTGGCTGTGGCCACAGCGTTGTTGTCTGCGGCCTCATCCATCCGTATGGCGGAGCTTCCCGGCCTGCTGCCGAAAGGTGACGTGACCGACTGGCGCGTTGCCGGCGGCACGCTCGATCAATTCCGTGAAGCGGTCGAAGCTGCGGCGCCTCTGGACGCGTCATCGCTTGCGGCATTACGGTCACGGTGGAGCATCGCAGACGAAGAGCCCAAACACCAGGGGGCGCGCGTGGAACCGGTTGACGATTGGCCTAAACTGGAGCCAATCCAAAGCGAGCTTCCGCCCGTGCAGCCCTTTTCCGAAGAGCTCCTCCCCGCTCTGTTCCGTCCCCTCGTGCGGGACGTGACAGAGCGCATGCAGGTCCCGATGGATTACCCAGCCGTGGTGACGATGCTGTGTCTCGCCGGCGCGGTGAACCGTCGGGCCGTCATCCAACCGAAGGCGAACGACACCGGGTGGGTGGTGGTGCCCAATCTTTGGGGTGGCATCATCGCGCCTCCGGGATTTATGAAGTCGCCAGTCATTCAAGCTGCAACCCGTCCGCTACAGCAGATTCAGTCCGAGTGGCGGCAGCAGCACGAGGAAGCGCTCGACCAATACGACCGCGATAAAGAGGAATTCGAACTCCGGCGCGCGGCCTGGAAGGAGCAGTACAAGGCCAACGCCAAGAAGGGCAAGACGGCGCCTGACCGGCCCGAGGACGAGCCGGAGGGACCAACGCAGCGGCGGTTGATTGTAAATGACGCCACCTTCGAAGCGATGCACCAGACCATGAGCGAGAGCCCGGCGGGCATCCTGGTCATCCGGGATGAGCTGACCGGGTGGTGGAGTCAGTTGGACCGGGCCGGCCGCGAGGGCGAGCGCGCATTTTGCCTGCAAGCCTGGAACGGCGCTGCCTCGCTCATGAATGCTACAGTTATTTTCTTACAGACGCTTAGTACCCACAAGGTCGCGGCCGTGACATCTGGCGAACGGGCGGTCCGCGGATTCGACGTCAACGAGACGGCCGGCGTGATGACCTACCTGGCGAACGATTTCCAGCATCTCGATGACCTCTATGTATCGGCCCTGTATGGCGCGAGTGAGCGCCGGCTCAAGCATCTGAACGCGGCGCTGTGGTCCGGCCTCGAGGCCGCGGCCGTCGAGCGCCTGCGATATAAGAGCACCGACGGGTGGGACATCGATGGCTTCCTGGTGAAGCCTGTTGGCTGGCAGGCCGGCCGGAAGTATCCGATGATTTTGAGCATCCATGGCGGGCCGGCGGGCCAATACGGCGTGGATTGGTATCACGAGTTTCAGGTGTACGCGGCTAAGGGCTGGGCGGTCTTCTTCTGCAATCCTCGCGGCTCCACGGGCTACGGCCAGAAGTTCGAGCGGGGGATAGTGAACAACTGGGGCGGCATGGACTATCAGGACGTGATGGCGGGTGTGGATGCGGCGCTCAAACAGAATCCCTGGATCGATGCCGGCCGGTTGGGCGTGACTGGCGGAAGTTATGGCGGGTACCTGACCAACTGGATCCTGGGACACACCACACGGTTCAAGGCAGCCGTGACGCTGCGCAGCGTCTCCAACTTCATCAGCGACGACGGCACGCGCGACGGCGCCTACGGCCATCAGGACGACTTCAAGGGATTCCTGTTCGACGATTTCGACCAGTACTGGGACGCCTCTCCGCTGAAGTATGCGAAGAACGTGAAGACTCCCACGTTAGTGCTGCATTCGGACAACGACTATCGCGTTCCCCTGGAACAGGGCGAACAATGGTTCCGCGCGTTGAAGCACTACGGGGTGAATGCGGAGCTGGTGATCTTCCCGCGGGAGAACCACAATCTGACGCGCACGGGAGAACCCAAGCACCTGGTGGAGAGTCTGAATTGGCAGTGCTATTGGTTCGACCGTTTCCTGAACGGAAACGCGAACGCCAAGCCTCCGGACGCGCCGTAACACGGGTATTCCTGGCCTGCGGCTGTGTTTGCCCGACGCACACCGCTCGCTCAGACTCAGGAGCTGAGAAAAATCAGGATTCGCAGGCGGATCCGCCCGCGCCACCACACTCGCGGCTCCGATCGGAGCCACGACCGCAAGGGAGTGATTTCCCGCGAGGGCACACCACCCTGCGGTCACAGCATTGCCCGGTGGCCTTTGGAGTATGATGTTCACAGCGCGAAGTCATCTGTCCATGTTCAAAGCTCTCATCGTGGTTTTAGGCATTCTGGGAGCGGCCGCTCTATTCGGAGCGTCGCGGAACCTGGAGATTTACTGGATTGACGCCGAGGGCGGCGCAGCGACGCTGATCGTCGCGCCGAGCGGGGAGTCCATGCTGGTGGACACGGCGAACCGAGCACCCGACGATCGAGACGCGAAGCGGATCATGGCGGCCGTGCAACAGGCGGGGCTCAAGAAGATCGACATTCTGCTGACCACGCACTTCCACAGCGATCATATCGGGTCCATGCCGGCCCTGGCGAAGATGATTTCGATCGACCAGTACATGGACCATGGAGAATCGGTGGAGATGGCGCGGCCCGCGGTGGCCACGGCCTACAAAGCGTACGAGGAGCAGAGCGCGGGCAAGCGCAGGATTCTCAGGGCGGGTGACCGCATCCCGCTGAAGGGTGTAGACATTCAGGTGATCATGTCGGCCGGCCAACCAATCACGAAAGCGCTGAAGGGCGGTGGCGCGAAAAACGCCGCGTGCGCCGACTTCAAGGAGCACGCCACCGAGCCCGATCCGGACAACGATCAGAGCGTCGGCTTTGTGCTCAAATTCGGCAAGTTCGATTTCATCGATATGGGAGACCTGACTTGGACCTACGAGCAGAAGCTGGTCTGCCCGGTGAACCTGATCGGCACGGTGGATCTCTATCAGACCACGCACCACGGCCTGGACCGGTCCAACTCGCCACTGTTCGTCTGGGCGATCCAGCCCAAGGTCGCGGTGATGAACAACGGTCCGCGCAAGGGCGGACAGGCGAGCGTCTTTGAGACCCTGCGGAAGTCACCGGGACTGAAGGACATCTGGCAAGGTCACTTGGCGCTCGGCACACCCAAAGAGGTAAACACCAGCGAGAATATGATCGCGAACCTGGAACCCACGGCGCGGTGCCAGGGGAACCTGCTGAAAGTCTCGGTGGCCCCGGACGGCAAGTTCACCATGACCAATCCGCGAAACGGTTTCAGTAAGACGTACGAGTCGAAGTGAGAGGCAAAGACAACCGCTCCCTCACGGCCGCGGCTCCGATTGGAGTGCGCATCAGCAAGGGGTTGGTTCGCGCGCGGGCAGACAGGCCAAACGGCCAGGTCCCACCAGACACCTCCTTGATCTACAGAAGATTTTCAGATTTCCGGCTTACCATAGGAGCCGGGCGGGATGCGGATTCTGGTAGTGGAAGACGAACGCAGGATGGCGGAGGTGCTGCGGCAAGCCCTGGTCGAGGAGGACTACCTCGTCACCGTGGCTATGGACGGCCGCGAGGGGCTGAGCCTGGCGCAGACCGGCGGATTCGACGTGATCATCCTGGACGTGATGCTTCCGGGCCTCAGCGGCTTTGAAATCGCCCGGCAGCTTCGCAGCCGGCGCGACCAGACGCCGATCCTGATGTTGACCGCTCGCGACTCCACGAAGGACCTGGTGGAAGGCCTGGATATCGGCGCCGATGACTACCTCACCAAGCCCTTTTCCTTCGAGGTGCTGCTGGCGCGCGTGCGGGCGGTCAGCCGGCGCGGGCCGATTCCCCAGCCGGTGTGCCTGGAGGTTGCCGGACTGACCATGAATCCAGCCACGCGGGAGGTACATCGCGGCAGTCGCTCGATCGAGCTTACGCGGACCCAATATGCCATTCTGGAGCTTCTGATGCGCAGCGCGGGACGGGTAGTGACGCGCGACACCCTGATCGAGAGGGTCTGGGGCGGAGACACCGATATTGCCAGCAACACTCTGGATGCCTTCATCCGCCTGCTGCGCACCCGAATTGAGGAGCCCGGGCAAGCACGGCTCATCCAGACGGTTCGCGGCGTGGGGTACTCGCTGAAACCGGAGGCCGGATGACCAACGCATCCATCCGCGTGCGGTTGACGGTCTGGTACTCGGCCGTGCTGCTGCTGGGCCTGGCACTCTTCGGATTGGGGATGTGGTTGGCGCTCGAACAGCGCCTGATCGCGGGGGTCGACACTCGCCTGGCGCAACGCATGCAGGGACTGCGGGGCGCGTTGGGCGCCGAAGCGGAAATCCACGGTCGTGACCAACTCCAGCAGGAACTCGCGGAATTCGCCGGCGAAGTCCCGGATGGCACGCTGATCCAATTGCGGGACCAGGCGGGCGGCATCATTTTGCCCTTCCCCACCCAGACGGCCTTTGACCGTGATTTAGCTTCGAGCCGCACTGTCAGTCAGGCAGGCAAGCCGTTCCGAGTCGTCACGGATCGCATACGAACCGCCGGGGAGATGTATGACGTTCTGTTGGCGGCTTCGCTGGACGAGGTCACCGCGGTCATGCGGGATTTCCGCCAGTTGCTATTCCTCATGATTCCCGCGGTCCTGGCGATGGCGTGCCTGGGCGGGTACTGGCTCAGCTCCAGGGCGCTCCGGCCGGTCGACGAGATCACCAAGGTCGCGAAGCTGATCAGCGTTCAGAACCTATCGCAGCGCATCGCGGTGCCGCGGACCGGGGACGAAATCGAGAGAATGTCGGAAACCTGGAACCAGGTTTTGGAACGCCTGGATGTGGCGGTGAACCGCATCCGCCAGTTCACCGCGGACGCTTCTCACGAGCTGCGCACTCCGTTGGGGCTGATTCGCGCGACCGCCGAGTTGGCCTTGCGCCGCGAGCGCTCGCCCGAAGAGTACCGCAAATCGCTGAGCACGATTGAGAGCGAGGCGGAACATATGACGGCGCTGACGGAATCCCTGCTCACGGTGGCGCGGGCAGACGCCGGCGGTTTTGAGATGGCGCTCGAGCCCACCGATCTGAGCGAGCTGGTGAACTCCGTGGTGCGCCAGAATGAAGGCGTAGCAGCCGAAAAGGGGATCTGTTTGACGGCGGAGACGAATGGCCACACCGTCTTCGCCACGGCCAACGATTCGGGGTTGCGGCGGCTGTTGCTGATTCTGATCGACAACGCTTTGAAGCATACGCCCGCGGGCGGTCGCGTGACGGTGTCGGCGGACACCAGGGATGGCGGCGCGGTGCTGTCGGTCGCGGATACTGGTGCGGGGATCCCGGCGGATGCGCTACCCCACATCTTCGAGCGCTTCTATCGCGGCGATCCGGCGCGCGGAAGCGGCTCGGGATTCGGACTGGGCCTGTCCATCGCACAAGCGATCGCCAAGGCGCACGGGGGACACATCGCTGTGGACAGTTCCCCCGGAGCCGGCGCGCGGTTTTCGCTGCGATGGTAGGGCATGCCTGAGCCTGCCTTGGAATCAGATGACACGGGATGACCCTTTCAGAGGATTTTCAGGTTCATGATCTATGGTGGGGGAAGGAGATTTCATGAAGCGAACATTTACGACCCTCTTAGCGATCACCGCACTTGCCGCAGGCGCCACCGCCGCGGAGAAGAAACTCACGCTCAAGGACCTGCCGCCGGCCGTCCAGAAGACCGTCCAGGATCAGGCCAAGGGCGCCGAGATCAAGAATATCGGAAAGGAGACGGAGCACGGCGTAGCTCAATATGAAGTGGAAACCATGGTGAACGGAAAACACCGGGACTTCAATGTCGATACCAAAGGTGCCCTGGTTGTGGTGGAAGAGGAAACCACGCTCGACGCCATCCCCGCTGCGGCCAGGGCGGCGATCGAAAAGAAAGTCGCCGGGGGAAAGTTGGGCATGGTCGAACTCATGACCAAGGGAAACGCCACCTTCTACGAAGCAGCCTATACCAGCAAGGACGGAAAGAAGCACGAGGTGCTGGTGAAGCCGGACGGCACCGAAACCAAGGATTAAGGACCAATGAAGCATGCTTGGAAAATCACCGGCGTTCTGATGGCGGGCGCGTTGACGCTCGGCTCGCAGACGGGCAAGGACTGGCAGTCGGTCTTCTCCGTGGACAAGAAGACGCTAGGGGTCAAGGGTTCGAACCCGTATTTCATCCTGACCCCCGGTTACCAACTCTCTTACAAGCATGGAAACGACACCATCATCGACACGGTCTTGAACGAGACCAAAGTCGTCGATGGTGTGGAAGCCAGGGTGGTGGAGGACCGCGAAACCAAGAACGGCCAGTTGATCGAACTCACTCGCGACTACTACGCCATCGACTCGGCGACCAACGACGTGTACTACATGGGTGAAGATGTGGACGTCTATAAGAACGGGAAGGTGGTGGGGCACGGGGGTGCGTGGCTTTCAGGGGTCAATGGCGCGAGGTTCGGCCTGATGATGCCCGCCGCGCCGAAGCCGGGACAGAAATTCTACCAGGAGCAGGCCCCCGGAGTGGGCATGGACCGCGCAGAGATCGTCTCCGGCCAAGAACGCGTGGTGACGCCCGCCGGGGTCTTCGAAAAATGCATTCACGTGCATGAGACGTCGCCCTTGGAGAAGGGCGCCGGCGAGCATAAGTGGTACGCCGCGGGTGTCGGCCCCGTGAAGGATGCCGAAATGCTACTGGTGAAATACGGAACGAAGTGAGTCAGGCGACCCGATCGAGGCTAACGGATCCTGATTTTGAGCTGGGCGTCTGAATGCTCGTGACGCCAACCCCAGTATGATTGTTGATCGTCGTCCTTGAGCCTGGAGAAATTGCTATTGTATTTGCGGTGGTTCTCTTTTGACCACCTACGATACGCCTGATCTTCATGATTGTTCCATTCATGATCGTCGTTATGTTGTTTGTCGTGGTAGGTAATCGCGGCCCGGTGCTCTTGGGCCTGCAACGCCGTTGGCGCCATTGCTATCGGGGTTATAAGGGCGGCACCCAGCAAGACCGCATTCCAAAAACGGGGCATGATTATTGTCATATCCGGTGATAGAGCAATTGCCGTGCCAAGCAGTCGCCCCACGGTGGGAGAGGAGATGGCCGAGTATTTTGTGTTGCGGATGTTGCGGATCGGCAAAAGTTGCACTTAATCGAAGCAACATTCGATCCACTCCCCTATCCAGCGTTCATTGAGCCTTCTTCTCCGACCAGGGCGGCACGATATGATTCACGCGGGCGTAGGCGATGGCCTGCCCCAGGTGCTCGCCCAAGTGTTCGCCCAAAAGGATCAGGAGACCCCGCTCGGTGATGGGGCGGCCGAAAAAATCGGCGGATTTGTCCAGGTCGGCGTCCGGCATATTGCGGATCAGGTCGCGGGCCTGGTCGAAGGATTGCTGCATGATTTCCACGATCTTGGCCTGGTCCTTGATGGCGGCTTCGGCGGCGAAGATCGCCGGCATCTCGAAGCCGCGCTTCATGTACACAGTGGCCAGATCGTGCGCCGGGCCTTGCGGAATCTTAAGCCCGGCGTAGGAGCAGAACAGCAGCGTGCTCCCCGCCATATGCACAAAGACTTCGTTGAAGGAACGGACGCCCTCCATGGGACGCCAGGCCATTTTGTCCTGCGGAATCGCCTTCGCGAGCGTAAGGGAACGCGCGGCGGCTGACGAAAAGCTGTTTAATATATCCTGGCGCACGGGAGAAATCGCCGGAGCCGATTTAGCCGGCGGCTGGCCCTGTGCCGGCGCCAGAATCGGAGCGGTGAGCAGTAGAATCCAGAGTGAAACGGTTCGCATTCTTCACTTGTAACATGCGCTCCAAGTTACAATTGAGAACTATGCACAATCGGACCCGGCGCCTGCTGGCCGTGTGGCTGCTGGCAGCGACACCGCTGGCGGCGGAAATCCGGTCGCTGACCATTCTGCACGTCAACGACCTGCACGCGCGCATCAGCCCGCTCGACAACCACAACGGCGGCTTCGCGTTTCTCGCCGCCGTCCTGCAGCGGGAACGGGCAGACTGCAAGGACTGCATCTTCCTGAGCGCGGGCGACCTGGTACAGGGCAGCCCCGTCTCCACCATCTTCCACGGCCTGCCGGTATTCGAGATCGGCAATTTGCTGGGCTTCGACGCCGCCACGCTCGGCAACCACGATTTCGACTACGGCTGGCTGCAGGCGCGCAAGTTCATCCAGACCGCCAAGTACCCGATGGTGTCCTCCAACATCGTGAATGCCGAAGGCCGGCTTTTCACGCCCAAACCCTACGTGATCCTGACCGTCAACGGATTGCGCGTGGCCGTGATCGGCGCCATGACGGATACGCTGCACAGCCTCAGCACCCCCAAGCTGCTGGAAGAGTGGCACACCCTGCCGGTGTTCGACACGGTGCGCAAATACGCCGCCGAGTTGCGCGACAAGTCCGACTTGATCGTGCTGCTGGCGCACATCACGGGCGAAGTCGGAAGCGAGCGGGCACTGTCTGACTTAGGAAGCGCAGGCGGCAATGTCAGGCTTGGCTATTGGTTATCAACGCCCAACAAGTGTGTGTTGGGCGGCGATAGGCAACAGATTTCATATGCTGTTCTTGTCGAGCGAATTGAGCGGGGTCTCCGCCCTCTGTTTGGGGGACAAGCGAATGAGTTCTGGAACGCTCTGCATCGTTCCGCTCTGATTTCAGTCGATCAACCGAAATCAAAGCCACTCTGATTCCAAGCTGTGACCGCAGACCCCCAAACTCCCTTACAACTCGTTTTCCTCGAAGCTCGAATCGAAGGTAGGATTCGTTGCTGGGAGGGGATAAGGCTGGTCAGAGAGGTGGAGCATTGACTGTTCCAAGATCAGTTAAGCTCAGTGTCGAAGCCGAGCCGCGGGGCGGTCGCCGCTACCGAGGTTACAGTACCCATTTACAAGAAGCCGATTACCGCTCGTCAGCAGGCCTCGGTCGAGGAGTTGGACGCTCGGCTTTCGGGCAAGATCGTACCGATTAAGAAGCGGAAAACCGCCTGAATCCTCCAATCCTGTCCAATCTGGACGGCGAAAAGGGCCGAAAAACATGCGTCCCAACATAAATTTCATTATAGTGGGCATACACATGGCATTTATACTTTCGCTGGATGAAGGCACCACATCGGCGCGCTCCGCGCTCTACGATCCCGAAGGGCGAAATATCGGGATGGACTCCACGCCCATCACCTGCATCTACCCGCAGCCCGGGTGGGTCGAGCAGGACGCCAACGAGGTCTGGCGCGCGCAGATCCAAACGGCGCGCCGCTTGATGGAGCGGCACCGCGCCGGCGCCTCGGACATCGCCGCGTTGGGCATTACCAACCAGCGCGAAACGACGGTGGTCTGGGACCGCCGGACGGGCGAACCGGTGGCGCCCGCGATAGTGTGGCAATGCCGCCGCACCGCGGATTTCTGCGCGGAGCTGGCGCGGTCGCCCGCTGCAGCGGAGATCACCCGGAAGACCGGGTTGGTGATCGATGCTTACTTCTCCGCGAGCAAGATCCGCTGGATCCTCGACCATGTACCCGGCGCGATGGCCCGCGCCCGCGACGGCGAGTTGCTCTTCGGCACCATCGATACGTGGCTGATCTGGAAACTCACCGGCGGTCGACTGCACCTCACCGATCCCTCGAACGCCTCGCGAACCATGCTGATGGACCTCGAGGCCGGTTGGGATGAAGATCTGCTGCGAATCTTCGACATCCCGGGAGCGATGCTGCCGAAAATCGTACCTTCCAGCGCCATTGCCGGGCCCGCCGCGGCCCGCCACCTGGGCGGCGAAATCCCCATCGCCGGAATCGCCGGCGACCAGCAGGCCGCGCTCGCAGGGCAGGCATGCTTCCGCTCCGGGTTGTCGAAGAACACGTATGGCACCGGGTGTTTCGCGCTCCTGCACACCGGAACGCACCGGCCGGTTTCGCACAACCGGCTCCTGGCGACGCGCGCGGCGGGACCGGGCGCGGCCGCGCAGTTCGCTATCGAGGGCAGCGTGTTCATCGCCGGCGCGGCGGTGCAATGGCTGCGCGACCAGTTGGGCCTAATCCGCTCCGCCGCCGAATCCGAGGGCCTTGCGGCTTCGGTGCCGTCGACCGGCGGCGTCTACTTCGTGCCCGCATTCGTCGGTCTGGGCGCGCCGCACTGGGACCCGGCGGCGCGCGGCATTCTTTCCGGTATCGACCGCTCGACAGGCCGTGCCCACATCGTGCGGGCGGCGCTCGAAAGTATAGCTTACCAGACCCGCGAATTGGTGGAGTGTATGGAAGCGGACGCCGGCGAACCGTTGCGCGAACTGCGCGTGGATGGCGGCGCCGCGGTGAACAATTTTCTCATGCAGTTCCAGGCGGACATCCTGGGAAAGCCGATTGTGCGCCCCGTGGATGTGGAGACCACCGCCCTCGGTGCAGCCTATCTGGCGGGACTGGCAACCGGCTTTTGGAAGAGCGTGGAGGAACTGGAGTCGTTCTGGCGCGCGGAACGGCGCTTCGAGCCGGCGATGCCGGATCGGGTCCGTGAGAATTTATACAACGGGTGGCGCTCGGCAGTGGCGGGGTGCCGGGCGGGCAGCGCCTATTCCCGATAAGAGTGTAAAATCATTCAATTTCCCAATGCATCGGAGCGGCTTCATACTGTATTCTGTGGAAGCCATGAAGAAAGCAGCCGTCTGTTTGTTTCTGACTCTCTCTCCACACCTGTTGCCGGCGGCGACCGGGTACCTCGTTCACAATCTCGTCGCCGACGCCGCTACCACCGCAACGGCCGATTTCTACGACCCCCGCCTCATCAACCCCTGGGGCAATGCTGTCTCAACCGGCAGCCCTTTCTGGTTATGCGATTTGGGCATATCGACTCTGTACACGGTCAACGATACGGGGACCGTCGTATTTGGAACTCCCAATCCAACCACGCAGCCCTCGGTTCCAGGCGCGGGCGGTGCGGCGGGTAAGGGCAGTTGTACCGGTATCGTGTCTACCGCTGCGCCCGGGGTGACCGCCACCACGCCCCCGAGTTTCCAGTTCAGCGCAGCCGGGAAGGGACCCGCGACAGCCGGTTTCATCTTTGTAACCGAGGACGGAACGCTCTCGGCATGGGCCTCCGGAATCGACGCGACCCAGGCCTTCATCATGGTGGATAATTCCAAAACCGCCTCCTATAAGGGTCTCGCCATTGTGGGCGCCCCCACCCCTCAACTCTACGCCGCCAACTTCAAGGCCGGAACGATCGACGTCTTTGACGCTAGTTTCAAGCCGGTGACCTTGGCCGCCACCGCCTTCCAGGACGCCAAAATCCCGGCGGGCTTCGCTCCCTTCAATATTTGGAACCTCGGCGGCAAGCTGTATGTCTCCTATGCGAAACAGGATGCGGCCAAAGCGTTTGATGTAGCCGGCCCTGGCAACGGCTATGTGGACGTCTACGATCCGACTGGCAAGCTGCTCCAATCCCTGGTCGCGGGAGGAACCGGGAGTGCCCTGAACTCTCCTTGGGGCCTGGCCATCGCGCCAGCCACATTCGGCAAGTTTGCCAACGACCTGCTGGTGGGGAATTTCGGCGACGGTGTGATCAATGCCTACGATCCCACCACCGGCGCCTTCATGGGAGCCTTGCAGGATGCCAGTGGCAAGAACATAGTCATTCCAGGGCTATGGTCTCTGCTCTTCGGCAATGGCGGCAGCGGCGGCGATAAGGATGCCGTGTACTTCGCCGCCGGTCCCGGCGGGCAGAAGCACGGGATTCTCGGCAGCATTCAGGCCAATCCCATCGTAACCAGCAGCGGGGTCACCAGTGCGGCACAGGCCGCGGGCGGCGTCGCTCCCAACACCTTCGTCACCATCAAGGGAAACAGCCTGGCGGCAACCAAGCGTTCCATAGCAGCCGCCGACATCGTCAACAGCGTACTCCCCACTTCGGTAGACGGGGTGACGGTTACGATCAATGGCGCGCCGGCATACATTACCTATATCAGCCCGGTCCAGATCAACCTGGTGACGGCGGTCGATATGCCCGCCAGCGGATCTTTGAGTATAGTGGTCACGAACAACAGTTTGACCAGCGCCACGGCCACGATCACGGCGAATCCGCTGGCGCCCGCGCT
This sequence comes from Terriglobia bacterium, assembly GCA_020073365.1. GTDB lineage: Bacteria > Acidobacteriota > Terriglobia > Bryobacterales > Bryobacteraceae > JAIQFL01. The sequence continues at coordinate 12,400 of JAIQFL010000086.1, forward strand.
CTTCCTCAATGGAGCGTACGCGGCGGCGTTGCACGCGAACAATACTCCGGTAGGGCCAACCACTTTGGTGCCCAACTCCAGCACGCCCGCCGCTCCGGGTGAGACCATCGTGTTATTCGGCACAGGATTTGGTGCTACCAACCCTGCGCCAACCAACGGCGGGGTGATATCCACGGCGGCGCCGCTGATACTCACACCGGCCATCCTGTTCGACAACGTCCCCGGTAAGGTCGTATTCGCAGGTTTGATTGCGACCGGGGTGTACCAGTTCAATGTAGTCGTCCCGAGCGGCTTGCCGGACGGGGATGTGCCGGTGGTAGCCTCGACCGCCGGCTACAGCACTCCGGCGCTCATACTGACTTCGATTAAGAATTAGCCCCGGCAACACGCGGAGACCCTGATCGTTTTCAGGGCCTCCGCATCTATCCCTCCCTCCTCCAGACGATTTGCCCGTTCACCACCGTCGCCATCGGCCCCCCGCGGAAGGTCCGTCCATGGAATGGGGAATTCCGGCTGCGCGAGTGCGACAGGTTCACATCGTAGGTCCAGCTCAGTTCGGTGCTGAAGACCGTCATGTCGCCCGGGGCACCCGGTGCGAGCGTGCCCCGGCCCAACCGCATCACAGACTCCGGACCCGTCGTGAACAATTCCACCATCCGCGCTAGCGTGATCTTGCCAGGATGCACCAGTTCTTCCAGCGCCAGCCCAATCGCAGTCTCCAGTCCGATGATGCCGAAGGGACACCGCTCGAACTCCTGCATCTTCTCACTGCCCGGATGCGGCGCATGGTCGGTGGCGATGGCACTGACGGTCCCCGCCACGATGCCTTCCACAACCGCGCCCCGGTCGCAGCCGGAACGCAGCGGCGGCTTCATCTTGTAGTTGCTGTCGTACGGCGCCATCTGTTCGTCGCAGAGGGTGAAGTGGTGTGGAGTGGCTTCGCAAGTAACCGCGAGGCCCTGACGGCGGGCATAATCCACCATCGCAACGGCATTCCGCGTGGAGACATGCGCCACGTGGTATCGTGCACCGGTGAGTTCGGCCAGCACCAGGTCCCGCGCCACCATCACGTCTTCCGACGCGGCGGGAATTCCACGCAGTCCCCATCGCACCGATTTCGCGCCCTCGTGCATATCGCCGCCGGCGCTCAGGTTGAGGTCTTCGCAATGCTGGATCAGCGGCAAATCATACGACCGGGCGAACTCCATGGCGCGGCGCATGACCCCCGCGTTCATTACGGGCAGGCCGTCATCGGAAATGGCCACCGCGCCAGCCGCCTTCATGGCGCCGATGGCCGACAGTTCCTCACCCGCGCTGCCTTTCGTGATCGCGCCGATCGGGAATACGTTGACCACCGCCTTTCGGCGCGCCCGCTCCACAATGTAGCTGGTTACCGTGGCGCTGTCGTTCACGGGCTTGGTATTCGGCATCGCGCAGATGCAAGTGAAGCCGCCCGCCGCAGCCGCCCGGGCCCCGCTCTCAATGGTCTCGGCGTGCTCGAACCCCGGTTCCCGCAGGTGGACGTGCATGTCGATGAAGCCCGGCGCCACCACCATCCCGGTGGCGTCGAAGACTTCCGCGTTGGGCGAGGACAGGTTCGGCGCCACGCCCGCGATCCTGCCGTCCACATCCGCGGACTTTTCGATAGCGTAACGGTTCACCGACCACGGCGCGATGCACCGAAAACCCGACACGGCCTGTGCGGTTATGAGCGGCTAGCGGCAGAACTTCTCGAATCGAGCGTTATGGTATTCTGTCTCAAGCGATGAAACACCATATTTCACTTGAACTGCTGGCGTTCAATCTTAAATTGCTGGGACAACGCAGCAAGAAGAATGTTCTCGTCAGCGCTGGCAGGCCCTCCGACAAGCAGCGCATGCTGCCGGCCATCCGACGGTTGATGTCGCTCAACGTCGAGCTGTACGCTACCCCAGGCACGTTTTGGTACCTTATGGAGCAAGGTATCAAAGCGGCCGAGATTCACAAGATTACCGATAAGCGGGCGCCCAATATTCTCACGTTCCTGAAGGCCAACCGCTTTGACCTCGTCATCAATGTGCTCACGGGCGACGAAGATTACGATGAGTCATCGGACGCTAAACTCATCCGGGGGCTTTCGATCCAGAACGGCATACCCCTTATCACCGATCCCGAAGTGGCGATCGCGACGCTGGAACAGGTGGTTGTCGACGGCGAGCGCGGCACATTCCGCTACAAGCTGGCCGACGACTCCGAGCCGTGGAATCTGGGGCTACATTTTCTTCAGAAGGCCGAAGAACTGGGTGGCCTCGCGTGCCACCATGCCCACTTCGACAAGGCATATCTCATCAGTATGGAGAACCTTCGCCTCAGCCACGTCGATATGCAGAAGAAGTGGGAGTTGTATCGCTTCCTAAAAGAGAACTACACTCCTGCCGATTTGACCGAGCGCATCTCGCGCGGCGTCGAAAAGATGATCGAACAGGGCGTCACCTATTGCCGAACGATGGTTGACGCCGACAGCACGGTGAAGCTCCTGCCCATCCAGGCTGCTGTGAAGGTCAAGGAGAAATACAGCGACCGAATTGAGTTCGAGGTCGGCGTCCAGCCGCTCCAGGGCGTGCTCGATCCCGAGTCATACACCTACTTCGAGCAGGCTTGCGGCATGGCCGACTTCGTTGGCGGCCTGCCGTCGCGTGACCGCCCGCAGCCGGAGAAGCATCTTGATGTGATTATGGACTTGGCCAAGAGGCTCGGTAAACCCATCGACGTGCATGTCGACCAGGAAAACAGCCCTCATGAGAACGAGACCGAACTGCTCGCCCGGAAGACTATCGAGCACGGTCTCCAGGGCCGCGTTTTCGCTATCCACGCCATCTCGCTGGCTGCCAAGCCAGAACGTGAGCAGGAACGGATTATCGAACTGCTGAAGGAAGCTGGGGTCTCGATCATTATCTGCCCGTCTGCCGCATTAAGTATGAAGCAACTCGACATGACAGGGCCACTGCACAACTCGATTGCGCCGTTCCCACGCCTACTCGCGGCTGGCGTGCCGTGCTACCTCGGCGTCGACAATATCCACGATCTGTTCATGCCAATCGTCGATGGCGACATGTGGTTCGAGTGTCGGATGCTCATGGAGGCATGCCGGTTCTACGACATTGAAAAGGTCGCAGAGTTGGCCTGCGCGAGGCCTGCAAATCGAACGCTTGCTACCGTGTGAACCGCAGCTATGAAGCCATTCGGTCTGTTCCTGTCGCATTGCGACCGCAGTCCTGAGCACCCATTTGTCCGGCGTTTGTACGAGTTGCTAGTCGAGACATTCGAGGCGGAGATAACCGGTGGTAGCCTCGAGATCTTCTACGATGGCAAGAAAGGCCTTCCGCCTGGGGCCAAGTTTCGGCAGGCGCTGCTTCGACAAGTCGGCGAGTGCGACATGATGTTGGCCTGTCCTTTTCCTCGTTTGCGGCAAGCCGGGCAAGCTGAGGCCTTCAAGCTGGAAATCAAGACTGCGAAGAAGAAGAAGGTTCCGATCATCCCAATCCTGTTCCTGGGACCAAATGAGGATACGTCCGCCCTCCAACTGGGCGCCCTCGGGCTTGCGGAGGATGATGGGCAACTCACCCACGTAGCCGTGCCAATCCGGTACGTGGGCTCCCCAACCGCTGAAGTCGTCCGTGAGGCGATACGACGGGAGGTCGGATCCGCGCTCGGCGGGGTGCTCATCGCGAGGATCCGTAATGCGATTATCGACTGGGCTAGGCGTGACCTGATAATGTACGACAGCACCGACCAAGTTCTCCACGACCTCGCCGCCAATCCCTCGCCGTTCCTCAACATGTTCCTGTACGATGGCGGGATGACGATCCGGCGATTTTGCGCCGACACGGAGATCTTTCATCACCTGAAGCAGAGTACGGGGCTCCAAATAAGATTCCTGTACGTCGACACTAATTTCAAGCAGTTTGTGTGTAAGACGCCAGAGTTTAAACAGAACCCTGAGCTCAAGCAAATCGACAAACACCTCTACAGCCCTCTCTACGAGGCGTTGATCCGCAGATCATACGTATTGCACAATCAGTCCCCAGATGGGCATATGAACGACGTAAGGAAGTCTGTCGAGAGGCTACGTGACCTTGCTCACAAGTGTGGATTTGGGCTTGAGGTGCGGAAGACGTGCCAGTTGCCTTTCTATCGTATGATGGTCACGTGTCAGTACGTTTACTACACACAGTTCTTGCCGACAGTTACCGACCCCGACTCCGATGAGGACCCGCCTGAGTATCACTCACTTCGTCTTTCCGCAAAATCGCCTGTCGGCATGGCATTGGGCTATCATTTTGATAGACTGTGGAGGAGGAGGTCCACTCCGCACCCAGGCTAAGAGCGGGCACGTGCCTCGTGGGGTTCGAGCCGGATGAGGTCAATAAACAAAGCTCGCCCGCATCTTCATCTTCAAGAATCGCCTGAGCTCGGCTACAGCCTCTTCTTCGAGACGTTCCAGTTGACGGAATCTGTCCTCCGCGCTAGTTACATTCTCACAGACAGCTTTTATCTCACTGACGCGATTTCGGTACTCCCCGTAAGACTCGATTTCATCGGGAAGCGTGTAGCCCGCGCGATAGGCACGGCTGGCAGCACTAATGACTGCCAATAGAAGGGCGGATCCGGCTAGAATTCTACTGTAATCTTCGTTGCTCGGCGACGAAACTCCCAGGGCAGGAAATGCCTGACGAAGGGATAAGGCAAAAGCGAGGGCGCCGGCGACGACCGCACCAAAAAGGCTCAAATTAGCAACTGATTCTGACAAACGCGCTTGTTCCTCGAGTGCCAATCCTACCAGTTCACCCTGCGGTTCGATCTTTCGTTCACCATAACCTAACTGGTGCTCGAAGCGTAATATACACATGGCGTCCCACGATATCGTGGCGACATGTGGATCTGAATACCTGGACGGGTGATGCAATAAATCGCGTGCTCCCGATCGGTGGTGCACGAATGCAGTCATCATTCCATATCCATCACGAAGGTTCTGTCGCAATATGTTCCATCGCCGGTCCATTTCGGCCTTGAACTCAGCCGGTTGGCCAGGCAGCAGACTCATCAACGCGCCATCGAGGAACTTCTGAAAATGCCATTGACGCAAACGCTCTCGACAAAAGACCGCTTGGCACCAACGGACCCTGTATCGTCCGATTCGATTAAGGACAAGCAGAATAATAGAAGTGACGCTGCCGAACTCGAGAAGCGCGCCCCAAAGTCCATAGGCGGACGCGAGAGAATTACCCAGTAAGACTGATAACGCTACCGAGAGCAAAGAGATCGTCGCAAAGACCAGCGACCCGAACCCAAGAGCCTGAAAGGACCGTTTGCACGATTTTGCTTCGGCTTCGTAATGGGCGAACATTTCCAGGAGGCGTTGATCCTTCAGCGCATCTCGGATTACTGCATTCTGGGCTAGGAACTCCTCAGACACATTAAGATCATGATTGTACTCTGTGCCCAGCCCAAGTGGAGGTGAACCGACCGGAGAAGCATGCGACGAAGGACCAGCCATGCTTCAGTATAGTATACCCGAGGCTCAAGCGCAGGAGCCTGACCAAGGAGGCACGGGAGTTTGGCGCATACAGCCATCTACAGGCGAATGTCAAGAATGCCCATTGAGAGATGAGTGTAGCCGTGGGCGCGCAAACGTTGAACAAGCGCTGCGTAGCTTGCACGCGCCTCTTCTCGGCGGGCTTCGTCCACGTCGTATCGGGACTCAGCCTTGAGTGTTAGGTTGTCGAGTGGCATTGGGTTTCGGCATTGCTTGACGCCGTTAACCCGCCAGACCCGTTCATGTTCGAGCAAATTCCATCGAACCCGTTCGGGACCAAAGATGGCGTAGGCGTGCTCCACAACATCGTAGATGGCTTGGCTTTGGAGCGAATACGCGAGGACCACCGCACGCCCTGTTCTGCCGGGCACTAGGTGTTCGGTGAAGTCCTTAAGTCCTTTGAGCGTGGCGAGCGTCAATCGCGTGCCTCTTTCATCGCTTGACGTGGAGATCGGGAGGAAGGCGCTTGGGTCCAGCCCGAAGGGCATGTTAGCGGAGAACAGAAAGTTCTTCACTTGAAGACGGTGAAAAGCGGCTGGGATACCGCACCGAATGTCTCCTAGTTGGAACACTGCGGAGCTTTCGTTGATCAAGGCATTTATTTCCGCAAACTGAAGCGCTCTTGGGTTGATGTCCAGGCCAAAGCGGAGCACTCCGGTAACCTCGGCAGGACAACCTATGATAACATGGCCGCAACCACAACACAGGTCGACGATCACGTCTGCTGCCGTATGATATCCATGCATCTCTATGTAATTGACGAGTAGCTCCGCTTCGTCGACGTACGGGTACACGCGCCCAGACCCTCGCACGGATTGGGCATCAGTCAGAAAGACCTTCTGCCTGAACCTGTTCAGTTGGACGCTCTCGGCTTTCCGCTGAATCGTGGTGCTAAGACGACCACGAACTAAGCGGTCTCGGGCATCCGCAGGAAGCAGGTTGCTGAGTTCTTTCTTGATGGAAGTCAGTTCTGCTAGGGTATACACTCCCATTTCGCGTCATCCTTTCTCTTCACCCTGCGACAAGAACATAGGAGCGCTCGCTACCGGCTCGGCGAATGTCGGTGGTCAACAACCACCCGGCGCCAGTTGCGCCAACTCCACCGGCAGCAGTGACGCCGGGCCGCACAGTACAATCTCCGCGCCGAACTTCGAAAGCAGGTGAATGTTGGAGCGCGCCACGCGGCTATGCGCGATATCCCCGATGATGGCCACCCGCAGGCCCTCCAGCGCGCTGCGGCGATCCAGAATTGTACGGGCGTCCAGCAGGGCCTGCGTGGGGTGCTCGTGCGTTCCGTCGCCCGCATTGATAATCGGTGTGGGCAGATGCCGCGCCAGGAAGTGCGGCGCCCCCGAAGCGGCGTGGCGCATCACGATGGCATCCGGCCGCATGGCCGCCAGCGTGTTCAGTGTGTCGACCAGCGATTCGCCCTTGGAAACACTGGAGCCCGACGCGGTAATCGAAACCGCATCGGCGCCCAGCCGCTTGGCGGCGATCTCGAAGCTGGTCCGCGTGCGCGTGGAAGCTTCGTAGAAGAGGTTAACGATCATCTTCCCGCGAAGCGTATCCAGCTTCTTCAGAGACTGGCTTTGCATGGGCTGAAAGTCCTTCGCGCGCGCCAGGATGGCTTCGATCTCCGCGCGGTCCAACTCCTCGATTCCGAGCAGTCCGGCGTGCATGATAGACTAAGCCTCGCCGGCCGCGGCGCGTTCCACCAGGAGCACCTTTTCCATGCCGTCGATCTCCTGGAATTTCACTTCGATGATTTCGATGTCCGTGGTCTGCACCGTGCGTCCCACGAACTTCGCCTCGATCGGCAGTTCCCGGTGGCCGCGGTCGATCAGAACCAACAACTGCACACGCGCCGGCCGGCCGTGGTCGAAAAGAGCATCCAGCGCGGCACGGATGGTGCGACCAGTGTACAGCACATCGTCCGTCAGGATGATGTCCTTCCCCGCGACCTCGAATGGGATTTCCGTGGCGCTGACCACGGGCTTGATATCCACCGTGCTGAGATCGTCGCGGTACAGGTTGATATCCAGAATCCCGACTGGAACCTTGCGGTTTTCGAGGGTCTCGATCTTCCTGGCCAGCCGCTGCGCCAGCGGAACGCCCCGCCGGCGGATGCCGATAAAAGCGAGCAGGTCGAGGTCTTTGGTCTTCTCCAGAACTTCGTGCGCCAGGCGGACCAGCGTCCGATCGATTTCCGAAGCGCTCATGAGCTGAGCTTTTTCACGCGTGAGGGACATTAGGGCTCCGAAGGACAGGGTATCATGTGGGGCTGGTCCTCGACCGGCACAGACAGGGTCCTCGCACTGCGAATCCCGGAACATCATCCCTCATATTCCGGGGAGGCCGCTAGGCGCCGCCCCACGGGAGTCTCTTCTTGAGGGTTCGCCCACTGAAGATCCGTGGAGCGGGCCTTTGGCCTGCCAGGCCCGCATTCATGCGAGCATGTCTTTCCGGGAGAAAACGCCGGCACGAATGCCGGCGTGGCAAGGCCAGAGGCTGGCTCCACAGGTTGCGGGAGAGAATCCCTTCCAACAGATCCGGGATTTCGTACACCGCGGAGGTTTCGCGTCGCCGCGACTCTCGCATGGTATTGCCGGTAATTCTCCGGCGCCAGCAGTTCCTTCACCGCGTCGGCGATCCCGCCATAGCTGCCGATAACGATCCCCACCTGCTTTTTGCGCACCCACTCGGCGTTGTGGCGTTCGTGCGCCAGGGTCCACGAGTTACTCTTTACGATCACGGGGAGGTGGGTCGCCAACGCCTCGCTGATGCTAGAGGGGCATCTTCGCCTGAGCAACGCCGTCCACACTCAAGCCATCGACGCCAGCCAACCGGTACCCGTGACATTTCACTCGCGATTGTGTTTACGCTAAGGAAGGATGCGCCTCGTTGTTGCTCTCATGCTGGGACTGCCATTGTTATGTGCCCAAACCTGCGCGCCTTCGCGCCTGCTCCCCACGGGCGCTATCTCCGGTAGCCTGGACGATTCGAGTTGCCAGCTCTCTGACGGCACGGCCTACGCGTCCTACCGCCTGGACCTTCCCAGCCGCGGCCAGATCCAGTTTGACCTCGCTACCCCTGGCGCCGACCTGATCCTTATCCTGCGCGCCAGCTCCGGCGCCAGGCTCGATTCCGGTAAGGTCATCCACCGGCCGATCGAAGCCGGCAGTTACACCCTCCTCGTCAACGGCCGAACGCCAGGGCAGCTCGGCGCGTACTCGGTGCAAACGGCTTTCACCGCCGAACCCGGTGTGATGTGCACCAATTTCCCTAACGCCGGCTTGAACCAGACGACGGCCGGCACGCTGGGCGGTTCCGGTTGTGTCATGCCGGATGGAACGCCTTACGAAGGATACTGGCTGACTACATTGGGATGGGGCAACCTGACTATTTCGGTTGCCAGTACTGATTTCACGACGGCCCTCATCCTGCGCGACCAGGACGGCTACGCGATCGCTTCCGATGCCAGCCAGATTTCCGTTCCGGTCGAAGGAGGCAGCCAGTACCAGATCGTGGTGGCCACGTCCGATCAGACTGGCTCCTACCAGGTGACCACCAGCTTCGAGCCGGCCCCAAGCGAGACCTGCCGCGCGAAGAAGACGCTGGCCGATTTCGATAGCGACAGCGCCGCCATCGCAGCCGACAGTTGCTCTGTGGCGACCCCGCAGAGCGGCGGCCTGTCCTACTTCAACTATTACGACCTCACCGTTTCCGCCGCGGGCCTGGCCGACGTGAGCGTTTCCAGCAAAGACTTCATTCCCACGCTGTACTTGCTGGACGATTGCGGCAATCTGCTGACCATCGATTCGGGCGGTGGTCCCGGGCCCGGCCAATCGGAAATCCGCTTGCAGCTCAGACCGGGCAACTACTCCCTTCAGGTTTTCAGTTCTGCTTCTTCCGGCGGCGCCTATGCCCTGGCGTACCAGTTCACTCCCGGCGCTCCCCAACTATGCGTGTCGGTTATCGCGAATCGCGGAGATGCGCTCCCCGGCGCTCTTTCCCCTTCCAGTTGCCGGAGCAGCCTGGGCCTGGCGGATCTCTATACCTTCACGCTGCCCGCACCCGGGACGCTGAGCGTCGACCTGAGCTCCACCAGCTTCAGCAGCCAGTTGGCGATTCGCGACCCCAAGGACAATCTGCTGGTACTGGACGAAGACGTACAGGGGCTGGGAGTCTCTCACGTGAGCGCGGATTTGCCGGCCGGCTCCTACACCATCGCTGCCGCGGCCAGTTCCGGTTCGGGAAGCTACCAGTTGACCTCCAAGTTCACCGCGCACGACATCCCCCCTTGCACCTATGTGCAGGCCCTGAGCATCGACGGCGGCTACATCCAAAGGCTGGGGCCCCTCAGTTGCCGCGGCGCCGATGGCCAGCCGGTCGACCTGTACGAATTCACTTTGCCCTCTGATGGCGTGATTGCAGCCATCATGACTACGAGAGAAATCACTGGTTTTCTCACTCTCACCGATCCTTCTGGCAACGTTTTGCGAAGCGATTACAACAGCTATGGGGCTAACGATCCGCTGATCGTGCAATTCCTGCCCGCCGGGACCTACCGGTTGGCGGCACGCGCTGCTTACGGCGGCGTAGGCGGTTACTACGAAGTAGACTTGCGGAACGCTCTCGGCCCGCGGCCGCCGTTTTGCGCGTCCAAGGGCAAACTGCCGCTGAACGGCAGTATCACGGGAAATGTGAGCTTTGCCGGCTGCCAGTACATCGATGCCACGTTCGCCGACATCTACCAGATCGATCTGACGAGCGATACCACCATCGACTTGCGCCTCAACTCCGCGGATTTCGATGGCTACCTGATCCTACTGGATGCCAAAGGCAACGTCGTGGATCGGGACGACAACGGCGGAGGCGGTACCAACGCGCGCATCAACCGCTCGCTCGGCCAGGGAACCTACTACGTGGTAGCCAAGCCCTCCAGCGATTACACTTCCGTGGGCGCCTACAAGCTCTCGCTGGCTCAATCGCAGTAGTGGTGGGGCAGGCGGTTCCGCCACTGGCGGTTCCGCCCGTCTCGCCGCTTGCGGGCGATTCTTTCACGGCTTCTAACCGCACCAACCCCGGCAGAACGCGGCCTTAAATTGTCGTGTTAAAATAACGAGGTAATTTTTGCATAACACGAGTCTTCAAACCTATGCAGAGGCTGATTTTTTCTCTTTCCAGATTGATCCTCGTGTCAGCGCTTTGTTTCGGGCAGGCGGGACGGACCGAACTTGTTGGCGCTATTCAAGATCCCTCGGGTCGTCCGGTGCCAAAGGCCAAGATCGAGGCTGAGGAACAGGCTACGATGGCCCGGTTTTCGGTGGTTTCAGACGAGCGCGGCGAGTATCACATCCTGGGTCTGCCCGCGGGCCAGTACGTACTGACAGTGCAGCAACCGGGCTTTCACGTGTATCGCCAGGCGGGCATCACCTTGCGCTTGGCCGACCGGACCTCGATCGATGTGAAGCTCGAGGTCGGCCAGCCCTCCCAATCTGTCGATGTCACCGCCGCGGCTCCCCTATTGCAAACGGCCAGCGGGGAGGTGAGTCAGAACGTGGATGCGCAGAAAATAGCCACGCTGCCTTTGGACGGACGCAACTTCATTCCCTTGGTCACGCTGTCTCCCGGCGTTGCGCTTCCCAATAGCCAATTCCTGCCGCGCATCAACGGCAGCCGCCCGCGCACCAGCGAGTACATCTACGACGGCATCAGCGTGCTGCAACCGGAGCCGGGCCAGGTGGTCTACTACCCGATCATCGACGGAATGGCCGAATTCAAACTCAATGTCAACGCCTATTCTCCCGAGTACGGCCGCTCCAACGGCGGCACCATCATGGTCATCGGAAAATCCGGGAGCAATGAGTTTCACGGGAGCCTGTTTGAGTTCTTCCGCAACGAGGCGCTCAATGCCCGCAACCTGTTCGCGCAACCCGGACCGAATCCGGAATTCCGGCGGAATCAGTACGGGGGCACGCTCGGTGGACCGGTACAGCACAACAAGACCTTCTTCTTCGTGGATTGGCAGGGCACGCGGCTCCGCACCGGCATCACCCGCTTTAGCGTGGTTCCTACACAGGCGCAACGTCAGGGCATCTTCACCCAATCCATATTCGATCCCCTTTCCTCGCCCCGCACTCAGTTTCCGAACAACACCATCCCCGCCAGCCGCTTCGATCCGCTCACGAGCCAGGTTCTACAGCAATACCCGCTCCCCAACATTGCGGGGGCCAACAATTTCGTCCGCACGGCGACCGAACCGGACAACCAGGATCAGGCGGACTTCCGGGTTGACCGCTACTTCGGGGAGAAGCACCGCGTCTTCGCGCGCTACACCTTCCTCCGCGACGACGACAACCCCGTCACGCCCTTGCAGGACGGAAGCGGAAGCCTGACCTCCGGCGCAATCGGGCATGCCATCACCCACGGCGACGCCTTCGCCGGCGACTATGACTGGGTACTCTCGCCCTCGGCCCTGAACCAGTTCCGGGTTGGCTGTTCCGGGCGCGATCTCAATCAGACGTCGCTGCAGAACGGCGGAATCACGGTACCGGGGCTGCCGGCAAATTCCTTCGCATCCGTGCTGCCGATCTTCACGGTCGCCGGATTCCAGCAAATCGGCCCGACTACCGCCGCTAACTCCAGATTCACGACCTCCATCACGGAGTTCCTCGACACCTTTACCCTGGTGCGCGGCCGCCACACGATCAAGTTCGGAGCCGATATCCGGCGCGAAGCCCTCGACGTTTTGAATCCGCCCAATCCCACGGGCTCGTTCACCTTCACTACAACCGGCACGAATAGCGCAACGGTCTCGGGGAGCGGAAATGCATTGGCCTCGCTGCTACTGGGACAGGTGAACGCTTTCACCATCGACATCCAAAAACAAGTAATTCAACCGCGCGCCCATATTGCCGAATTCTTCATCGGCGACGACTGGAGGGTCTCGTCGCGGCTCACGCTGAATATCGGCACCCGCTACACGCTCAACTTCCCCTCGACGGAGAAGCACGATCGAGGCGCAGTATTCAACCTGAACACGCAGGTTCTGGAGTTTCCTCATACGGCCCGTGAACTGGAATGTTGCGACTTCGGTCCTCGCGTAGGACTGGCGTATCGGATCGGCGACAACTGGGCTGTCCGCTCGGGCTACGGCATGATTTTCTTTGAGCAGTCCGGCATCACTACGCCGTTTACGATCCCCCAGTTTCCGTTCGTGCAAACCGTGGGCCAGCAATCGCAAGACAACCTGAGCGCCGCGTTCCCCCTGTCGCAGGGGCCCACGGTTCAAGTGACGGCGCCCAATCCGAGCTCCGGCCTGGGCCAGGGGGTATTTGGCGTGGATCGCAACAACGGCTCGGGCTATTCGCAGCAATGGAACCTGACCGTTCAAAGAACGATCGGAATGGACTGGAACGTGGAGGTGTCGTACCTGGGGTCTAAAAACACCCGGCTCGGCATACCCGACTTCAACATCAACCAACTCCCCGCGCAGTACCTCGGTATGGGCGCGGCCTTGTTGACGAAGGTGCCCAACCCGTACTTTGGGCAGATTCCCGCGTCATCGTCCCTGGGGGGCGCGACCGTTGCGCAACAACAGTTGCTGCGGCCGTTCCCCAGCTTCACCACCGTGGCGCTGTTCCGCGACAACGTGGGGAATTCCACTTACAACGCCGCCGCGGTGAAACTGGAGAAGCGGTTGTCGGATGGACTGACAGTCAATGCCGCCTTCACCTTTTCCAAGCTGATTGACGACGCTTCCAGCGTCTTCTCGCAGACAATTTTCACCGGCCCCGTTCTGAACAGCACCGGCGCGGCCGACGCAAATAACCGCCACCTGGAAAAAGATGTTTCGAGCGGCGACATTCCCCGGGTGTTCGCGCTTGGCTGGGTCTACGACATTCCTCGCCTTTGGAAGATCTCCGGGTGGCAGGTCGCGGGCCTGGTCCGCGTGCAGGCGGGCGACGCCGTGGCAGTCACCCAGGCGACTAACAACAACTCGAGCCTGGGCTTCGCCGTTCAAAGGCCTAACCGAATCGGCGGCCCCAACCAGTTTGATGGCCGTACCGTGGCCAGGTACTTCAACACCACGGCCTTCACCGCCGCGCCGCAGTTTGTGATTGGAACCAGCTCGCGCAACCCGGTTCGCGGGCCTGGGCTTCAGAATGCGGACTTGATGATTGGAAAGATCTTCCGTATTACGGAACGGGCCAACCTCGAACTCCGCGCGGAAGCTTTCAATGTGTCGAATACCCCTCCGCTGAACGATCCCAATGGAAGCTTCGGAAGCGCGGCGTTCGGCTCGATCACCAGCGCCGGCAATCCCCGCGATTTCGAATTTGTCGCTAAGCTCCACTTTTAGCCGGACGCTACAATTGTGAGGCGCCCTATTTGGCGCAGGGCCCGTTCCGCCTGGCATGGAAGGAAGTAGCCATTGTGAAGACGAGCGTCAAGAACCGGCTGGCCGAGATTCGAAAGAGCCGGGGGGAGAGCGCGTCCGGCCTGGCGCGCCGCGTACAGGTGAGCCGTCAGACGATATACGCGATCGAAGGCGGAACGTACGTTCCCAATACAGAAGTCGCGTTGAATCTGGCGCACGAGCTGGAGGTGACGGTCGAAGAGCTGTTTTCGCTCCACCAGGGATCCCAGATATCGCCCCAGTCTCTGGCCGCTGAAGTACTCAGCGCAGCAGCGCCGGTCGAAGGGCAGCCTGTGCGAATCTGTCAGGTCGGGTCGCGCTGGGTCGGGATTCCAGTCAGCGCCTCTCCTTATTACATGCCGGAAGCCGATGGGATCATCAAGCGAACTGGACGGACGAGTGCACGCGCGGACCTGGTGGTGTTTGACAAGGAAGAAGCGGCTCAGAAGCGACTCGTGTTAGCTGGTTGCGATCCGGCAACCGGTCTTCTTGCCCGAATGGTGGAAAGGATCAGCGGCGTGGAGATCGTCTCGGCCGCCGCCTCCAGTAAGCTTGCACTTACCTGGCTCAGGGAAGGAAAGGTGCACATTGCCGGTTCGCATCTGGAAGATCCGAAAACTGGAGAATTCAATCTGCCCTTCATTCGCAAGGAATTTCCGGATGAGGACTTCCTCGTGGTAACGTTTGCGCGCTGGGAAGAGGGACTGGTCCTCGCGCCTGGAAATCCAGGGGGTATTCACAGGATCGAAGATCTCGCCCGGAAGAAAGTCAGATTCGTGAATCGGGAACCCGGCTCGGGAAGTCGCGCTTTGCTGGACCAACGCCTGGAGAAAGGCGGGATCGACAAGCATCGCGTCCATGGGTATGACCGGGTCGCGTACGGTCACCTTGCGGCCGCGTACTGCGTGGTCTCGGGGGAGGCAGACGTTTGCCTGGCGACGCGATCTGCCGCTCAAACCTTCGGTTTGGATTTCATTCCGCTCGACAGCGAGCGCTACGATCTGGTGATGCGCAAACGTACCGCCGATCTGCCGGCCGCCAAAGCGTTCCTGGATATTTTGCAGCGAGCCGCCCTGCGCCGCAAACTGGAGGTGCTGGCTGGGTATGACACATCGGAAACCGGGGCGCTGGTCTCGAATGGATAGGTGAAGATTATGGGCGCAGGCCGAGGACATCGAGAACCTGCTCCACCGGCCGCCGTCTGACCGATAATAGGAGCAATGGCCACGGGTAGCATCTGTCCCAAGTGCGGCGGCACTGGTTTCATCATCGTCGAGGGCGCCAATGTTTCAGGAGCGAAGCGTTGCGACTGCACTTTTCAAGGCCGCGTCGCGCGGCTCGAAGAACGCGCTCAGATCCCGTCGCTCTACCGCAACAAATCCTTCGATAATTTCCTCAGGGGCGATACGGACAACCCCATCGCCCGCAGCGCCCTCACCAATGTTCGCCTCAAAGTGGAGCACTACGTGCGCGAATTTCCCAACCAGGCCCGTCCCGGCCTGCTGTTGATCGGCGAGCCCGGAACCGGCAAAACGCACCTGGCGGTCGCCGCTATGCGAAAGATCCTCGAAAAGGGTTTCGAGTGTCTCTTCTGGGACTACCAAACGCTCTTGAACAGCATCAAGCAAGGCTACGACCCCGCTTCGAACTCTTCCAACCGCGAAGCCTACCACGATGCACTCGATAGCGAAGTATTGCTCCTGGACGATCTGGGCGCGCATCGTGTGACCGATTGGGTGGAAGATACCGTCACTTCGATCGTCACCTATCGCTGCAACAACCAAAAGCCTCTCATCGCCACCACTAACGTGCCCGATGGCGACGCAGGCAGCACAGTGACCCAAAGAAACGCGGTCAATAAGCCCGAATACCGCCGCACCCTCGCCGAACAGATCGGGGCCCGCGCCCGTTCGCGTCTGTTTGAAATGTGCACCGTCATCCTCATGCCCCAGGTGGAAGATTATCGCGTGAGAAAGGCGCGGCCGTTTTAAATGCGGTTCTGCGGGAGGGTGGTGGCTCGTAGTGGAGTGGACCAGGGTGCCCTCTGGGCCATCCGCGCGTCCGCTACGGACGCTCTTCGCCTGAACCGCCGAGCCCCCGGAAAGCCGGCCGGGGGGCCGGCCCTGGACCAGGGGGTCCGCCCCACCCCTTTTGCGCAACAAAGGCCGCTTCGGGTGCTCCGACTGCCCGTTCTGCTGATGGCCTTCGCAGCTCTGGCCGCGTCCCCTGCCGCCCCGCCCAAGCCCGACTACGTGCAGGCCGTGGAGTTCCCCTACTATCTCTATCCGCGCGCTCTTTGGGAGCGGGAACTGGTGTGGTTCAAGACCATCGGAGTCCGCACGGTGGAGTTCTCCATCCCCTGGAATTGGCACCAGATCCAGCCAGCGGACTTCGATTTTACCGGCCGCACCAGCCCGCGCCGCGACCTCGTGGGCCTGATTCGCCTGCTCCGCAAGCTCGATCTGCATGCCTGGGTCAGGCCCCTGCCCCCCGTTCCCGCCTGGCCCAATAACGCGGGCCCAGCGGGAGGCCCTCTCGACCCCCGCGCCCAGCGCGCCTGGATCAGGCAACTCGATCAATTGCTGGCCCCCCAGACTGCCGGTCACGGTGGACCCATCGCCTACGTGGAGGGCCACGCGTTATCCATCGATGCTGCGGCCCCACCCTCGCCGGTTACCACGATCTCCGCCAATGACCCCGACGCCCTTGCCCGCAGCCGCGAGTCGCTTGCCCAAGGCACGCCGTCCGGCCTCGGCGCGCTGCTGTGGAGCGACGTGGAAGATTCCCTCTATCCCGCTGGCTGGGCCGTCGACCCTGCTTCCTTCCTGCGCAAAGGAGCCGTGGGCCTGAGCGGCGATGAGCACCCCACCACCGGCGCCTTGCGCCGCGACGCCGCGTTGCTCCGCAACTGGTCTCCGCTGCTCCCCGGCCTTCGTTCGGTACCCCTGCCTAAGCCTGCGGCCGGAAAGTTCCCCGTCGGAGTCAGCGCCTTCGAATTGGTCTCGCGCGGCGCCTCCGCCGTGAGCATCACCAACCGCGGAACGAAACCGTTTTCCGACGAACTTCGCGTGCTGGAGCCGGTTTCCAGGCGCGTGCTCGTGATCCCTCGAGTGACCGTTCAGCCCGGAGATTCGCTATGGCTTCCGCTCGGCGTCTCGCTGGGCACCGATGGCCTCTGCCGCGAATGCTCCAACTTCTCGGCGGCCGAGAACATCGTGTATGCCACTGCCGAGCTGCTCTCCATCGAATTCGAAAATGGCATTTTGGCGATGGAATTTGCAGCCCCCCAGCCGGGCGAAGTGATCTTGCAACTGGCGCGCAAGCCGGTGGGGCCGTTCCTCGCGGCCGGCAGGCCCGCCGAATTCGATTGGGACGATAAGACGCTCCGTGCGCGCCTGCCCATTCCCGACAGTAATGCGCCCGGCAGCCACGTCCGCATCGGCATTGCCATCGAAGAGCCCGAAACGTCGGCTTTTTTCAATGATGCGCGGCGGCTGGTCATCGGCCAGAAGAACCTGGTCTCCACCGCGTATTCCTCCGAGGATGTGGCCAACCGTTCGCGACTGCGGCTGCCCCAGGGATTCACCGCCACCCGCACCGTCAAATCCCCGAATGAAATGGACTACGAAGTCAACGTCCCTGCCGGCCTCCTGCACGGCGACTGGGCGAACCTGGCCCTGGAAGCCGACGGCATTCTCCTGGGACGCGCGCACCTGCAACTGTTTCGCCCTGCCTCCATCCGTCTGATGGAAGCCATGCAAATCCATTTTGGCTCGCAAACCGAGTTGACCCCCGATCCCCCCACCGCTGTCATCGAGCCCAAAGCCGGCGGCAACCTGGAGATCTCCATCCGCAATAACTATCCGGGGATCCAGACCTACCACCTGGAAGCCTCGGGCGAGGGCTTGGAGTTCTTTCCGCCCAAAACCGAAATCAGCATCGGCGCTACCGATGAGCGCCGCGTATCGATGCGGGTCTTCGCCGCCGAGGGTATCTCTGGCCTGCGCGACTGGCACATTCGCGTGACCGGCGGCACCCAGGTGGACCTGCCCATGCGGCTTCTGCTGTTGCCGCGCGGCCGCACGGTCGCATGGACCGCCGACCTGGATGGCGACGGTTCCCCGGAATGGGTGCTCGAATCCCAAAAGGTGCGCGCCGTGTTCTCCACCCAGGACGGCGGCCGGTGGATGGAATTTACCGGCAAGGATTTGAATTCGAACCTCCTCCCCGATCAGGGCATCTTCGCCACGCCGGGGCCGGTGGACGTGCGCGCCGACGGCGATTCCCTGGAGTTTAGCGCCAAAGGCTGGAAAAGAACCGTGCGCCTCCTGGAAGGCGTCGTCACCATTGAGCAGACCTCGCCGCTCCCCGCCGACGGCTTGACAACCGACCGGCGCGGCAATACGACCCTCACGATTGAGCGCCCCTCCCCTTCGCGCGCGGTTTATACGTTGAAGTAGCGCGCAGGATTGCGACAAATCTTCTTGCGAAGCCGCGTGCCTGAAATAGTATCCTGTTAGTCTATGCCCAATCCAAACGCTCCCGCCCGCCAGTTGGGCTTCGCCACCAAATCGCTGCATGCAGGCCACACCCCCGATAAAGCCAGCCTCGCGCGCGCGGTCCCCATTTACCAGACCACCTCCTACGTCTTCGAGGACTCGTCGCATGCGGCTGCGCTTTTTGCCCTGCAGCAATTTGGCAACATCTACACCCGCATCATGAACCCCACCACGGACGTCTTCGAGCAGCGCGTCGCCGCGCTCGAGGGCGGCATTGCCGGGCTCGCTACATCCAGCGGCCAGGCGGCGCAGTTTCTCGCCATTTCCAGCCTCATGGAACAGGGCGACGAGCTGGTGGCCGCCAGCACGCTCTACGGCGGCACCTACACGCAGTTCGACGTGAGCTTCCGCCGAATCGGAATCAACGTCAAGTTCGTGGAGCCCGACGATCCCGAAAACTTCCGCAAGGCCATCACCCCCAGAACTCGCGCCCTTTACGGCGAAACCATCGCCAATCCGCGCATGAACGTGCTCGATATCGAAAAGGTCGCCGCCATCGCGCATGCAGCCGGCGTGCCGCTGATCATCGATAACACCATGGCGTCGCCCTACCTCTGCCGGCCTATCGAGCACGGCGCCGATATCGTGGTCCACTCCGCCACCAAGTTCCTGGGCGGCCACGGCACGTCCATCGGCGGCATCATTGTCGATAGCGGCAACTTTCCGTGGAGCGATATGTACCCCGCCATCACCCAGCCCAGCCCCGGCTATCATGGCATGAAGTTCAGCGAGGTTTTCGGCGCCCTGGCCTACATCATCAAGGTGCGGGTCGAAGGACTGCGCGATTTCGGCCCGTCGATGAGCCCGTTCAATTCGTTCCTGTTCATTCAGGGCATCGAGACCCTGCCCTACCGCATGGAGGCCCACAGCCGCAACGCGCTGGCCGTGGCGGAGTGGCTCGGAACCAATCCCGCGGTTACCTGGGTAAAGTTCCCCGGCTTGAAATCCAGCCCCTATTACGCGTTGTCTAAGAAGTACCTGCCGAATGGCCAGGGATCCGTCGTGACCTTCGGCATCAAAGGCGGCGCGGAGGCCGGGCGCAAGCTCATCGATTCCGTGAAGATCTTCTCACACCTCGCCAACCTGGGCGATGCCAAGAGCCTGATCATTCACCCCTCTTCCACCACCCACCAGCAGTTGAGCGAGGCCCAGCAACTCGACGCCGGCGTGACCCCTGACCTGGTGCGCATTTCGGTGGGAATCGAGGACCTGGACGATATCATCTGGGACCTCGACCAGGCCATCGCCGCGTCACAAGCCCAGGGCTGACTATTTCGGCACTTCCCGGCGGGCGCTTCGAATAGTTCCTTCGTACCGTACGCTGGAAAGGTGGAATTCAGACGTGACCCCAAGCACACCGCAGTTCGAGAGCATCACCCCTTACCTGCATTACGATGATGTGGCCTCCATGATCGATTGGCTCACGCGTGTGTTCAGTTTCACGGAGCGTGGGCGATGGCTGGACGCACAGGGATCGTCCGCAATGCCGAACTCCTCGCCGGCGGCTTGGAAGTCTGGCTGGATGGGGATCCCGAGTACTGGACCCAGCGGGGCCGTCGCCCCGAGGAGTGGGTCGGCGTCTGGGTCGACGATGTGGATGCCATGTTTGCGCGCGTGGAGGCCGCGGGTGTCACCCCCGCACCGCCCGAGAACAAGTTTTACGGCGTCCGCGTGTTCGACGTGGTCGACCCCGAAGGGTACACCTGGGGCTTCATGCAGCGCGGTCCTTACATCGCGCGGTTCGAGTAGTACAACACAAGCAGGAATCCCCGTGTCACGCGCCGACCTTATAGCCCTCCCACCGCGCTACCACGGCGCTGGCCAGGCAGTTGCCCAATACGTTGACCGCCGTCCGGGCCATGTCCAGGATAGCGTCCACGCCCAGCAGAACGGCGACACCTTCCATGGGGAGATGGAAGGTCGCCAGCGTCCCGGCAAGGATCACCAGGGCGGCGCGCGGCACGCCGGCCACTCCCTTGCTGGTCAGCATCAAGGTCAGCATCATGAGAAGCTGGTCGCCCCATGACAGGCTGCTGCCGGCGGCTTGCGCGATGAAGATGGACGCCAGTGAAAGATAGAGCGCGCTGCCCACCAGGTTGAAGCTGTAGCCGGTGGGGATCACGAAACCCACGATGTGCTTGGGGACACCGAAGCCCTCCATGTTTTCCAGGGCCAGCGGTAATGCGGCCTCGCTCGACGCGGTGGAAAAGCCGATGAGGAACGGCTCCCGGACGGCCCGGTAGAACTTGGCCACCGGGATGCGGAAGAGAATCAGCCCCGGGCCGAGCACAAACACCACGCACAGGATGGCGGAAACGTACATCGTCAGGATCAGCTTGCTGAGACCGAACAGCACGGTCACACCCTTCGATCCCACCGTCACCGCGATAGCCGCGCATACTCCCAGCGGAGCCAGGTACATCACGTACCGGGTGAAGCGGAACATGACTTCGGCCAGCGAAGCGCAAAACGTAACCACCGGCTCGGCTTTCACCCCGATGGCGGCGCAGGCGGCGCCGAACAGGAAGGCGAAGACCACGATCTGCAAGGCATCGTTGCGCGCCAACGCATCGACAATGCTCGTTGGGAAGACGTGCTCGATCACCGAGCTGAAGGTGGTCTGGGTCTGGGGAACGGCCGCTTCCGCGGCGCTTCGCTGAATGGTCACCCCGTCGCCGGGCCGTACCAGGTTCACTGCGCCAAGGCCCAGAAACAGCGCCAGGGTGGTGACGATCTCAAAATAGAGAATGGCTTTTCCGCCGATTCGGCCCATCTGTTTCATGTCGCCGCCGCCGGCAATCCCCACTACCAGGGTGCCGAACAACAGTGGGGCGATGATGGAGCGGATCAGCCTCAGGAACACGTTGCTCACCGGAGCGAGCTGCTTCGCGAAGCCGGGCGTGGCGATCCCCAGAACCACGCCCGCGGCCATCCCGACAAAGATCCAGGTGGTGAGCGAAATACGCTTCATCGTTCTCCCCATTTCAGTTTCAGGCGCAAGACGTCGAAGAACATCATGCGCGGCGGGCGGATCAGGTGCAGCGAGAAGTGGGAGCTGCGGCAGACCAGGGTATCGCCCTCCTGAATCGGCGTACCTACCTGGCCGTCGATGGTGAGGAAGACGCTGTCCGGCCCGTGCGAAAGCACGCGGATCACGCTGGTTTCGGGCACGATCACCGGACGATTGGTCAACATGTGCGGGCAGATGGGGGTGATGCAGATGGCCGGCACCGACGGAAAAATGATGGGGCCGCCGGCCGAAAGGGAATAGGCCGTGGACCCCGTCGGCGTGGAGATGATGAGGCCGTCGGCTTTGTAGGCACAGACGAATTGCTCGTCCACGTGGGTGTCCAGGTCGATCATACGGGCGATGGCGGACTTGGTGACCACGGCGTCGTTCAAGGCATCGTAGGCCGCCACGACCTTGCCGTCGCGCACCACCTCCGTGTTCAGCAGCTTGCGCTTGGCGATGCGATGCTCGCCGCGGAAGGCGCGCTGCAGCTCGGGGTACAACTCGTCGACGGTGATGGCGGTGAGAAAGCCGAGGCCGCCCAGGTTCACGGGGAAGAGCGGAGTTTCGCGTCGGCCGATGGCCCGCGCCGCGGAGAGCAGGGTGCCATCGCCGCCAAGCACGATGATGAGGTCGCAGCCTTCGGGTACCTCCTCGCGAGCCATGCCAACATAGCGGCCGTCGGGCCCGCCGGCGTATAACGCGGTGTGTTCATCCAGGCGTATGCCGATGTCGCGTTCGTGCAGCCACTCGATCAGCTTGGGAACGATCTCGCCCGCGGCAGGCGAGTTTGGCTTGGAGACGATCCCGACGGTCTTAATGATGGGCATAGAGCAGAAACTCCCGGTTCCCTTCGGCCCCCCGAATGGGGCTTTCCACGATGCTGGTCTCGAATCCGAATTCCCGCACGGCCC
The DNA here is from genome assembly GCA_020073365.1 of Terriglobia bacterium. GTDB lineage: Bacteria > Acidobacteriota > Terriglobia > Bryobacterales > Bryobacteraceae > JAIQFL01. The sequence continues at coordinate 34,880 of JAIQFL010000086.1, forward strand.
GTGTCACTTTTTCGCAAACCGCCTGGTGGAGTTGGGGGTCGCGCACGATGCCGCCCTTACCCACCAGGCCCTTGCCTGCCTCAAACTGCGGTTTGATCAGTATAACCATTTGCCCGCCGGGCTGGAGCAGCCGTACGGCGGCGGGCAGGATCAGGGTGACGGAAATGAAGCTGACGTCGCAGGTGAGAAAATCCACGCGCTCGCCAATATCCTCCGGTGTCAGTTCGCGCGCGTTGATTCCCTCATGCACCACCACGCGTGGATCGGTGCGCAGAGACCACGCGAGCTGACCCGCACCCACATCCACGGCATGCACGCGGCTCGCGCCCGCCTGTAACAAAGCGTCGGTGAAGCCGCCCGTAGACGAGCCGATATCGAGACAGACGGCGCCTGCCACATTGAGGCCGAAGTGCGCGAGCGCCCCCGCCAGCTTCAGGCCGCCGCGGCTCACGTAGGGGGGCCGCGCGAGCACGGAGACCACGCAATCCGCGGCGACCACCTGGCCCGGCTTGGAGGCCTTCTGGCCATTGAGGAGCACTTCGCCGGCCATGATCAGGGCCTGGGCCTTTTCGCGGGATTCGGCGAGACCGCGCTCCACCAGGAGGCGGTCCAGGCGGGTCTTCATCCGCCTCATTCTAACTTGATGATGCACGGCGGGAAGCCCATAAGGTAACTGGAAAAACCCACTTGAAGATGCAAACTAACTTGCATGAGAAGTGAATACGATTTTCCCAGTCCCGCAAGAACCCTTACGTCAAACGGCTCAAGCGTCAGATCACCGTCCGCCTCGACACCGCGTAGGTGGACTACTTCAATCAAATGGCGGCCGATCTGGGGATGCCTTATAAGAATCTCATCATTCTGTTCCTGAGAGA
>JAIQFL010000087.1 GCA_020073365.1 Terriglobia bacterium
CGATGCCAGCCGCGCCCGGAGTAATTGCCGGCCGCGTGTCCGAGCCCGCCGGCGCCAGCGAAATTGCGCTCAATCCCGAACGCGTGATGGCATAAGCCGTCGTGCCGGCGGAGTCCACCACCATCTGGCGCGGGTTGGTGTTGAAACGCGTCGTCCCGACAACAATCACCTGCGGGTTCTCCGGAACCACGCCCGCCAGCGTCGCCTCACCCGTCACCAGATTGACCATTTCCAGTGTGGTCCGCGGATCGTCCCGCGTGGCCGTCGTAATGCTCTGGCGCACCGGCGTCGTCAGCCGCAGAAAGGTCGAAGGGCTGAGGGCCGCCGTAGCCGCCACGTTGCGCTGCCCGGTGTTGACTACCGTCGTGACGGGCGGGCCGCCCGGGATCGGGGACGGGGTAATCGTCGTGGCCCCCGGCTGCGCCGAACCGCCGATCACCGTCAAGGCGGGGTTCAGAATCAGGCCGTCAGCCAGGAAATACGTTCCCGAAAGGCCCGCGCCCACCACCCCGTAATAACCCTGGATGGTGCCCGTGAACAGCAGCCGGTTGCCCACATAGGTGTCGGCCACCGAATCGTAGAGGTAGGCGGTGCCGCTGCCGTTCAGCGTGAGGATGTAGCGGTTGTCCGGGGTCGAAAGCATGCCAAATGCCGGGCCGCCGGTAAACCGCACGGGAGTCACCGAATCGGCGGGCCGCACGGTCGCCTGGTTTCCCCCCACCACCTTCCATTGCGATCCGTCGGACATCACGAATTGCAACCCGAACAGGCCCATGGCCAGGGTGCGTGGATAGACCAGCGCCACCGTTCCGTTACGCGGAATCGGCGGAAAGACCACATTGTCCACCACCCGGCCCTGATTCAGGTCCACAATGCTGATAGACTCGCCGCCCGTGTTGCCTACATACAGCGTTTTGCCATCGGTGCCCAGGGCCATCTGGTGAGGCATCTGCCCCACCGGAATGGGGTCCACGAAGTGTTGCTTCTTGAGGTCGAAAACTTCGATGCGGTTATAGCCGGAATTGGTGACGTACAGCCGGCCGCGGGCCTCGTCCAGCACCAGATCCTGCAAGCCTTCGTTGCCGCCCGCATTCCCGCCTACGTTGTTGACGTTGGTGTTCGGCGTGGTGGGCACGGGATAAACCACACCCCGCTGATCCGCCTGGCGGTAATTCATGTACAGGCGAACCACCGGCGGTACGTTGATGGCTTCAGGCGAGGAAATCGTGACGTTGATAGGAGTGCCCTGCGAAGTCCCGGCCCCCGTCCAGATATTCGTCCCAGGCTGCCGGACCACCCCCGATCGGCCGGGCTCCATGGAAAAGGTGACGCTGGCCGGCGCCAGCCCGCTCGATTGCTGGTACACCAGGGCGGAATTCCCGGTCGAGACCACGCCGAAGGTAAGCCGGCCCTTCCCCAGGTTGTTGACCTTGAGCGTGCCGGAAGCGATGCCACGGTTGCAATCGTCCTGTGCCAGGAACACCTGTGTGGTCTCGGGTCCGAGGATAGGATAATCGGACAGATGGCCCAGCGGCAGATGGATCACACCGGAATCGGAAAGCCCCCAAGCCTCGGAGCCGTCGGAAAGAACCACCATTTTGGCCACGATGCTCTCCGGCAGTTTGAGGGCCAGCCGGATCGCAAGATTATTGGGGTCGTTCACCAGCAGGGTCGAGGATAGCGATGGCGGCGCTGGAGTGGTGTTCGCGGCGACGTTGAACGCGGCATACAACGTGGATCCGTCCGGCGTGAAAACGCTCCCGCCGATATTTTGCAGCGTGTTGAACGCGCCGGTGAAGCTGAAAGGGGCGTTGGCGTTGTTCTCCTGCGCTACGATCCCCAGCGTGGCTGTGTCGTACATCGTCATTCCCGCCATGAAACGCGATCCGTCCGGCGTCATCGCGAGCACCGTGGACGCTCCCGATATCGTCCGGTTGCGCAGGACGATTCCGGAAGCCACTTCGTAAACGAAGATGTAGGTGCTGGCGGCCGTCGGAGTGATCACCCCGACGATGAACTGCCCATCCGGCGTGCGCAGCAGGGACCCGGTGAAGATCTTGGTCGGCCGCGTCAGGGTGGTGGGCGGCAGCGGCGCCGGAGTGGTGGGCAGCGCCGGTACCGTTACCGGCAGCAACTGCTGTCCCGCCGAGAGCGTTGGGTCAAACACAGACAAGGTGCCTTGCGGCACGCCGGATACCACGCCGCTCCCCAGCATGCTCACCAGCGCCCGGCCATCGTTGCCCACCTCCACGCCCTGCGGAATCGACGGCAGGAGGACGCTCTGGATCAGCCGGTTTCGGGATAAGTCGATCACGTTCAGCAAGGGCGACCCGCTGGCCGTCTGGAGGGGGGTCGCGCCGCTGGTGACATAGAGAAACGCGCCGTCCATCGAGATCGCGCCCGCCACCGGGCTCTTCCCCACCCCGATACTGCCGACGATTGTGCCGGTGGTGTAGTCGAGAACCGTGACCAGGCTGGTGCTGTTATTGATCAGGTACAGGCGCTGCTGCGGTTCGTCCAGGACGATATCCGCGGGCGTGCCGCCTGGCAACCCGATGACATCGCCGAACGTGGCGCCCGTGGTTTGCTGCGAATACCCCACCCGAGCCCCGGCGAGCCACAACGCCAGAACCACAAGACTATACAAAACCGAGTGAAAACGCTTGAGGCACCGAGGGTTCACGAACCTATCCTTCCAGAGACGCGGCGGATGTCCTATAGTACCTCCTAAACCCGCTCCGCGCGGAGAAGTTGCTCGCTTCGGCCCGTGGCCCCCGTGGGGCAGACGATCGTGATTTGTCGTCTGCCATCCGTGGCCAACCGGCAGACCACTGGAAAACGATGGTCTGCCCCACCCGCAACACGCCACCCTGTTCTCGTGTTATAGTCTCGGAATTGAAAATATTAGTGCGGAATCAGACCCGGAACACCGTTTTGGCCGAAACCGCGGATTTGGCGGATACCAGCGCAAAACGGCGGACCGGCCTGCTTAAGCATGAGCGGCTGGACCCGGGTGAAGGGCTGTGGATCGTCCCTTGTGAATCGGTCCATACCTTCTTCATGAGGTTTCCGATAGACTTGGTGTATCTGGACAAGCACCGGAAGGTTCGTAAGGTGAGGCATCGGGTGCCGCCGTGGCGCCTCTCAGCATGCCTGTTCGCGCATTCCATCCTGGAACTCCCGGCCGGGACGCTGGAACAGAGCGGCACCCAAGTGGGCGACGAGCTGACGGTTGAGAAGCTGGGTTGAGAGACTACGCTGAGAAGGTTTAGCTGAATTCATGCGATTGCGGGTCACGCTCGTGGCGGTGGCGGTCTTTTCGATGTCCTGCGTGCGGCAGACGTCGGTCGCCAAGGCCCCCGCGGCGCCCCAGCAAGCGGCCCAGAGCGTCTGGGAACGGCAGATTCGCAATGCCAAAGACGCCGGCGATGGCGACTACCAGTTGCGCGTGCTGCGCGAGAAGGTCGCCGCCGATTCGGAGAGCATACCGGCACGCCTGGAACTGGCCAAAGCCTATCAGGAGCGGGGCTATCCCGATGTCTCTCTCGAAATCTGTCGCCTGACCGCCGGCCGATTCCCCGCCTCCGGTGAGGCTCAACTCGCCTTGGTGCGCGCTTTGCGCGGCGTGAACCGGCGGAATGAAGCCATCCAGGGGCTGGAGGCCTTCCTCGAACAGCACCCTCAGATGTCGCCGGATTACTACTCCTGGCTGGGCATCCTGCGCGATGAATCGGAGCTTTGGACGGAGGGTGAGGCGGCCCACCGGAAGGCCCTGGAAATAAGCCCCGCAGACGATTCCCTGCACAACAACTTAGGCTATAACCTGTTGATGCAGAAGAAGAACGATGCGGCCGCCGCGGAATTCCGCGAGGCCCTCAAGCGCAATCCGCGCTCCCCGGTGGCGCACAACAACCTGGGGCTCGCCCTGGCCAATCAGAATGCCACCGGTGAGGCGGTAGCCACCTGGCAATCCGCCGCCGGCGCCGCCGTGGCGCATAACAACCTGGCGGCCGTGCTGATCGAAAAAGGGAACTATCCGGCCGCCCGCAAGGAACTGGAAATATCGCTCGATTATAATAGGAGCCTCCCTGCGGCCCTCAGGAACCTGGAGCTGGTTTCCCGCCTGGATGGGAATCCCGCCCTGTTTCACGTGAAACAGGGGGATGGCCCACCGTTTCCCGTGAAACAGGACCAAACCGGGTGGGAGCGCTGGAAGGCCAGCTTTAAAAAGCTCTTTGTGGGGCCGTTGGACAATTCGCGGAAGGACCCGGACAAAACCGCGTCCGCACCCGCAAGTGGAGAGGAACGATGAAGACGTTTGTAGTCCGATTGATTCGTGATTTTATCCGTGATGAACAGGGGCAAGACCTGGTGGAATATGCTTTGATCGTGGCAGCCGTCGGGCTGGCCTTGATTACCACCGTGAACCAACTCTCGGCGGGTGTAGTGAGCCTCTACCAGAGCATTACGGGAGACCTGGCGAGCATCGGCACCCCCGCGCAATAGACCTGGACTCAATGTGCGGCCGGTTGTGGCGTGGTTCGTTCCGGACTTGGCGCTAGTCACCGCCACGGTTACGTTGTTCTATTGCCTGTTCCTTTTCCAGGGATATCAGAAGCTCTTTAGGGACTCGGATGCCGGATGGCACATCCGGACCGGTGAGGCCATCCTCGCGACCGGAAGGCTGCCGAGTACCGACCCTTATTCCTTCACTCGCTCGGGGCAGCCCTGGTTTGCCTGGGAGTGGGGCGCGGATGTGTTGGTAGGCGCCATCCATCGCCGGGCCGGACTATCGGGGGTGGCACTCTTCTATGGCGCGGTAATTGCGGCCGGGGTATGGCTCTGGTTCCGCCTGCACTGGGTGTTGCACGGCGATTTTCTGGTAGCGTGCGCCATGGCGCCGCTGCTGTTGTCTACCTGCGATATTCACTGGCTGGCGCGCCCCCACGTGATCGGCTGGCTATTCCTGCTAGGCGCCATGCTCTACGCGGAAACCGCTCGCGGTTCTTTCGGGTGGCGGAATGGCGTCGAGATCGGCGTGTTCACAGCGGTTTGGGCCAACTTGCATGCCAGCTTCTTTTTCGCCCCGGTGATCGCGGGGATTTACGCGGTGGGAAGTTGGTGGGGCGGACCCCCCGGCCCCCGGCCCCCGGCCCCTGGCAACCAAACGTGGTTCGTGTGGGCCGCGTCGATCGCGGCGATTGCTCCGCTGGCGAATCCGTACGGCTGGCGCCTCTACGCGCACGTCTTTCGATACCTGACGGATTCCGAACTCCTCTCGCGGATCGGCGAGTTTCAGAGCTTCGATTTCCACACGGCGGGGGCGGGCCAGATTATCGCTACCGTGATTTTGGGAATTGCCGGCGGCACGCTGGCATTCGTGCGCAAGCGGTACGAACACTTCCTGCTGGCCATCCTGATCTCCGCTTTGGCCTTGCGGTCTGCCCGGGCACTACCGATGGCGGCCCTGGTGTTGCTTCCCATTGCCAATGCGTCCATCAGCGCGACTGTGGATCTCCCCTGGCGGGGGTACGCTGAGCGGTTGCGCGCCCTGGATGCGCATTTGAACGGGTTGGCCCTGGCGCCACTCGCACTACTGGCCGCGTTTGGATTGCTGCGGGCTGTGCCGGTAGGGTTTCCGCCGGAAGATTTTCCGGTGGCAGCCTGGTCCCATATTCCTGTAGAGGCGCGCCTGTTCGCCCCGGACAAGTTCGGCGGGTATCTGATCTATCGCTCCAATGGAACCCGGAAGGTCTTCTTCGATGGACGCAGCGATTTCTACGGGGCCGAATTTCTGAAGCAGTACGCCCGCATGGTGCAGGTGCGCCCCGGGTGGCGGGAGTACTGGGAGTCCTTCCACTTCAGCCTCGCGCTGATGCCCAACGACTACCCGTTGGTTCCGGCTTTGGAACAGATCGGCTGGCAACCGGTTTACCGGGATGGCACGGCTATATTGCTGGCTCGGGGAGGAACCTAGGATGCGGTGTGTGTTAAAACAGGACATCGGCAGATTTCGGAGAGTGGAAGTGCGCTCGCACCCCTGAGGTTCAGATGGGTCGACAGAAGAAGCTTTTGATTATCGCGGCGGCCTGGATTTCGGCGGGCTTGCTGAGCTGGTTGTTCTATGCCAAGGCCGTAGCGCCGCAACAGGAGAAACAGGTGGCCGTCGTAGTGGCCACCCACGACATGCCGCTCGGCACCCTGCTGCGACCGACAGACCTCAAAACGGTGAATTATCCGGAACGCGACATTCCCAAAGGCGTGGTCTTCCAGGCCAAGGACGCCGTAAACCGGGTGGTGCTCTTTCCCATGAGCAGCAATGAGCCGCTGCTGATCTCCAAGCTCTCCGGCACTACTACGGTGGAGGGTGTCTCTTCGACGATTGAACCGGGCTTTCGCGCCGTGTCCGTGCAGATCACGGACGTCAGCGGCGTAGCCGGCCTGATCCAGACGAACTCGCGAGTGGATGTGTTGTTCACGCGTCCCGGCACCATGGCCGAAGCCAGCACTTCCACTATTCTGCAGAACGTTAAGGTGCTTTCCACGGGCCGCCTGGCCCAGACCGGCCAAGCCGCGGATCCGCGGACGCCCAGGTCGCCCGTGGTCACGCTGGTGCTGACACCGGATGACGCGCAGAAGCTGGAACTGGCCAAGAACGAAGGCCGCATCAGCCTCTCGCTGCGCAACCCGCTGGACAGTTCGCAGTCGGCCAACGGCGGACCGCTCACTACCGAAGTCCTCGACCCGCTGGCATACACACGGGGGAAAAAGAATCGTGCCAGCGGCAGTGGCGAGCCGGACGACGCCCGCATCCTGCGGGAACTGGCTGCCAAGGCAAAAAGGGACGAGGACGCCAAGAAGAAGGAAGCGGAGAAGCCGCGCATCGTGGTGGACGTCTACCGCGGCGACAAGCACGTTCAGGAACTGTTTCGATGAAGATTGCGGATCGGGTTGGTTGCGCGGCCGTGCTGGCGGTGTGGTGCTGTGCGGCGTGCGCTCAGGGCCGGGCGCAGACTCCCCCGGCGCGCGAGATCAAGCTGGTGGAAGGCCGCGGCGAGTTGCTGCAATTCCAGAAAGATATCCAGAAAGTGGTGATCTCCGAGCCCAAGATCGCCGACGCGATTGTCATCTCACCGCGGGAGGTGATGGTCAATGCCAAAGGCCCCGGGAGCACCACGCTGATCGTTTGGGAGAACGGATCGGACCCCACGCGTTACGAGGTGGAGGTCGGCAAGGATACGGCAGAATGGGACGCCTTCCGCAAGCAGATCGAGGACAGCGCCGCCGGCAGTTTGGTGACGGTGACGGGCTCTGGCGAAACCATCGTGCTGGCGGGGAAGGTGAAGAGCGCGGAGGATTCCAAGCGCCTGGCGGGGATGGCGCAGACGCGCGCCAAGACCGTGATCAACCTGTTGCAGGCGCCGCCCGCGCCCGAACCAAAGCAGATCCTGTTGCAGGTGAAGTTTGCGGCGGTGGACCGCGTGGCGCTCAGCCAGTTTGGCTTCAACCTGTTCAGCACCAACAGCACCACTCTGGGTAGCCTCACTACGGAGCAGTTCACGCCGCCGCGCTTTAACCAACTCCACGTACAGGGCGGCCAGGTGGCGAGTAACACGGTGAACTTTTCGGACCTCCTGAACCTGTTCGCGTTCCGGCCGGACATCAATCTCGGCGCCACCATCAAGGCGTTGCAGGAGCGGAACCTGTTGCAGATTCTGGCCGAGCCGAACTTGATCGTGCTGGATGGCAAGGACGCCAGTTTCCTGGCGGGCGGTTCGTTCCCCTTCCCCACCATCACCACCACCCCCACGGGCGGCGCTACCGCGCCGGTGATCACGGTGCAGTTCAAGCCGTTCGGCGTGAAGCTGGATTTCACTCCCACGGTGACGCCGCAGGGAGCCATCGATTTGAAAGTTGCGCCGGAGGTGAGCGCGCTGGATTTCGCGAACGCCGTCACGCTGCAAGGCTTCCTGATTCCGGCGCTCTCGCAGCGGCGCGCCGAAACGGAGGTCATTCTGAAGGATGGCGAAAGCTTCGCGATCGCGGGGCTGATCGATAACCGGGTGATCGAGACGCTGGACAAGCTACCGGGGATCGGCGACATCCCGATCCTGGGCAAGCTGTTCCGCAGCCACAGCACCCAGAAATCGACGGATGAGCTGCTAGTGGTGATCACCCCGCATTTTGTGCGCCCGCTGAGCCCGGAAGAGAAGGCCAAGCTTCCTGACATGCCTTCGACTTTTCTGCCGACGGTGGTGGAAGAGAAGGGGAAAAAGGGCAAGAAGGGCCGAGCGGCGCCTCCGGGCACGAACAATCAACCGGAGTTTGTAGGACCTCGTGGACAACAGATACCTAAGTAAACCGGGGACAGACCGAACGTTCACCGCGCAGCGCGGAAAACGTTCCGTCTGTCCCCGGTTCTCCGGGTCCATGTCCATTCAACTGCTGGTCATCTTGGTGCCGGTGTTGTTTGGGTTGATGGGGTTTGCGCTGGATTTGGGGAGGCTGTACCTGATTCGCGGGGAACTCAACCAGGCGGCCAATGCGATGGCTCTGGCCGCCGCCGGGCAACTGATTGGGACAGCGGCCTCGCTCGATCATGCCACGGCGGTGGCCAATCAATCCATCGATAATACGACTCAGCTCGGGAACAAATACAATTTCGGCTCCCTGCCGCTGAACCAGACTTCCGGGATTTTGAGCAGCACGGTGAACCCTCCGGGGTTCTTCGCAACGGTGGCCGATGCGGCGGCCGGTGCCGCCGGCGGGGCCGATGGGACCACTGCACGGCATGTCGCGATCAGCATCACGGCGGACGCGCCGCTGCTGTTTTGGAGCCTGTTGCCGGTGGGCCAGTCGCGCAAGACTCCGGTTGCCGCACAGGCGATTGCGGGTATCAGCGCGCCGCTGTGCACGGCATGCGGAATCGAGCCGTTCGCCGTGGCCGCCATCAACGCCAGCGACACTGACAATTTCGGGTTCGGCGATCCGGCGGCGGGGCTCGTGTACACGTTTGCGTATAATTGCGCCGGCACGCCGACGGCGGTGGCCCTCCCGGGGGCGGGGACGGTGGTCTCGTACACCATTCTGAATCGCTACGACACCAACAACGCCACGCTCGACGAGAGCCAGCAGTTGTATCGCGACGGAGCGGGAGGACTGGTGGGCTCCACTAATCCCAACCCGACGGGGTCCGCGGTCCCGGTGTCCTGCGTGGGAGTCAACGATGCCAGCGAGACGTTCTGGCCCAGCGCGCCGCCGCAACTGTGTACCGGTTCCACTACCCTCAGTGTGACGGAGGCCCTCTGCGGCCTGTATTCGCGATTCGACAATGCCAACGCGCCGGGGAACTGCAGCTCCAGCGTCACGGACTTCGCCGATCTTTCGGCGGCCTATGCGCCCGATACCGACGTGACCACCGGACTGCTCGACCTGTATACCGCTTACGTGGGCAACGGGCGCCGCGTGATCACGGTGCCGATCGTAGACGGGCTGGCAACCAGCGTCACCGGGACGATGACGGTTCTGGGACTCCGTCAGTTCTTTCTGGAACCGAACACCGACGGCTCGTTCTTCAACCCGGTGGACCCCAACGGCCGTTTCATCGTGCAGTACATCGGGAGCCCCATGCCGGTGAAACAGGGATTCTTCGACGATCGCTTCGGACTCAGTTGCCAGGTCACTTCCGGGCCGGGAAAGGTGGTTCTGCACCAGTGAGACGAGGGCGCAGGGGTAACATGCTGATCGAAGCGGCGTTGTGGATCCCGCTCATGGTGTTGTTGATCGTGGGGATGGTTCAGGTGGGTAAGATTACTTATCTGTATTACTCGCTCAAGAAGTCCGTTTACAGCGCCGCGCGCTACCTGTCTTTGCAGCAGGGAGTGAACTTCTGCGATCTGACGAACGACCCGAATGTCACGGCGGCTCTCGATTTCGCAGTCACGGGCACCAGCGACGGCTCCGCGCCCCCGTTGATTTCCAACCTCACTACCGACATGTTTACGGTGTCGGCGGAATGCGCGGACCCCAACACGGGTGCGCCCGGCCCGTGTAGCAGTGCCGGCTGTCCCACGGTAAGTGTGCGGCCCGACTACATTCTGGTGACGATGCCGACCGGCTACCTGGTGCGGCCTCGGATTCCGTTTATTACGCTGGACCCGATTGCGCTGCGGCCGTTTGTGATGGTGCCGTTTGGGGGGACGTCGTGAAAGGAAGCCCAAGCTCACCGCGGAGACGCGGAGACACGGAGATCGGCGCGGAGGGAAGAGAGAAAAGAAAAGAGACTCTCGTGGGTTGGCGGGATTGCCTTCGCCATCGGGGACGAGCGCGGAGGAAGCAGAGGAAGGCGGGGCAGGCGCTCATGGAATTTGCTGTGCTGTATGCGGGGGTGATTCTGCCGCTGACGTTCATGACCATCTTTGTGGCGGAGATGCTGTGGGTGTGGCACGGCGTGGTCGACTTCACGCGGGATGGCGCGCGCTACGCTTCCACGCATTGCTGGACCGCCGATAGCGGCAATGTGCTTTCGTACATGGAGAGCCATGTGCCCGCTATCATCGATCGGGCACAGTTCCAGACCGGCGACGCGGGCATCTCGATTCAGTACTTCTCCGACGGAGGAGTGACACCCTTCAACGGTGACAACTGCGCCGGCGCATGCGTACCGGACTCGGTCAGCGTGAGCATTACCAATTACCAGTTTCTCCGGTTTGCGAGTTTCATGAAGCTGCCTCCGGTGAAGATTCCGCCGTTCACCACGGTGGTGCCCATGGAGAGCGCGGGGTTTCAGGATGCGTCGGGAGTGTGCGTGCCGTGAAGAGGGAAAGCACGGAGGAAGCTTCATGTCTAATACGGCGTTGATGGTCGCTTCCAGCGACGAACATTTTCGGGAGATGGTTCGCGATAACCTCCTCAATATTCCTAACTCGAAGGTGGTTGCGGAGTATCAGGAGGTGGCCGCCAATCTCTACATCCGCGTGCTGCAGGACCTGGAACGGAATCCCAGCGCGGGGCTGATCGTGGATCTCTCGGGCGATCCCGAAGGGGCCATCAAGGCCGTGGAGAAGGCCAAGCAGGCCGCGCCCGATCTGTTCGTGATCGTCTCCAACTTCCATGCCGATGCCGAAACCGTGATTGCGTGCATGCGGGCGGGCGCCAACGAGTTTCTGCTGCAACCCCTCAAGCGCACCGAGTTCCGCGATGCCCTGGGGCGTTTGGAGCGCGCGCCGAAACACGCCGTGGCAGGCGAGAGCAAACTCGGAAAGCTCTACACTTTCATCGGGACCAAGGGCGGCGTGGGAACCACCACCCTGGCGGTGAATTTCGCTTCCGTGCTGGCGCAACGCAAGCTCTCCACCGTGATGATCGATCTGGATTGGATCGGCAACGATGCCGCCATGCAACTGGGCGCGTCTCCGCAGTACACCCTGATGGAAGTGGCGGAGAACCTGGAGCGCATGGACCAGGCGCTGTTTGAGGGGTTCGTGACCCGCGATCCGCTGGGCTTTTTCCTGGTGGGGCCGCCCGACGCGCTGGAACAGCACGGCCACTTCAGCGACCACATGATCCGCGAGTTCGCTACCTTTCTGGTGGACAAGTACGACGCCATCGTGATCGACGGGGGGCGCGCGGTATCGAACGAAGTGGTTCTGGCGGCGGCGCAGGTTTCGGCGGCGGTGTTTCTAGTGATCGACCAGGAGTTTCCCTCCATCCGGAACGCGCAGCGGTATATTACTTTTCTGATGCGCATGGGCTTCAACCAGGACCAGATCAAAGTGGTCGTGAACCGGTACACCAAAAAGGTGACGGCCACGATGGCCAATCTGGAGCAGATTCAGCAGACGCTCAATCAACCCGTGTTCTATGGGATTCCCGGATCGCCGGCGGTGATTGCATCGATCAACAAGGCCCGGCCGTTTGTGACGAATCGCGAGGAGGCTGGGGACTTGGACCGCATTTTCCGGGCGTTTGTGGACAAGGCCACCGGCGGGAAGAAGGGCGCGAGTGCGGATAAGGCCCTGAAGACGGCGTAGTTATGGAGAGAACGATAAGAACACACGCCGGGAGGCCGACGCAACATGGTTCGGGCGCCGACCGTTGGTTCGAAATCAAGAGCCAGGTACACCAGAAGCTCTTGAATGCGCTGACCGCGGAGCAGCTCAAGGACCTGAACAAGGAAAGTGTCCGCGTGCAGATCGGCGCCGTGGTGGAGAAGCTCATCATCGAGGAAGCGCTGCCCATTACGCTGGCGGAGCGCGAGAAGCTCATTGAAGAGGTTCTGGACGAGGTCTTCGGCCTGGGGCCCCTCGAGCCGCTGCTGAAGGACCCCTCCATCAGCGACATCATGGTTAACGGGTTCGACAACGTATACATCGAGCGCGCGGGCCGGGTGGTGGAGACCAACGTCCGGTTCAAGGACCAGGCACATGTTCGCATGATCATCGAACGAATCGTGTCCGCGGTGGGGCGGCGTATCGACGACTCTTCGCCGATTGTGGACGCCCGCCTGATGGACGGCTCGCGCGTTTGCGCGGTGATTCCGCCGCTCTCGCTGATTGGCCCCGTGATGTCCATCCGGCGCTACGGAAAAAAGGTCCTCTCCACGGAGGACCTGCTCAAGAACGAGACCTTCACCACCGGGATGCTCGATTTTCTAAGCGGCTGTGTGGAGGCGCGGCTCAACATCGTGATTTCGGGCGGTTCCGGCTCGGGCAAGACCACCATGTTGAACACGCTTTCGCGCTTCATCCCGGAAGAGGAGCGCATCGTCACGATCGAGGACACGGCCGAGCTGCAATTGCAGCAGAGCCACGTGGTGCGCCTGGAAACGCGGCCCCCGAACATCGAAGGAGCGGGCGCCGTGACGCAGCGCGACCTGGTGATCAACACGCTGCGCATGCGGCCGGACCGCATCATCGTGGGCGAGTCGCGGGGCCCCGAGGCGCTCGACATGTTGCAGGCCATGAACACGGGCCATGACGGTTCCATGACTACGGTACACGCCAACGCGCCGCGGGATGCCTTTTCCCGCCTGGAGACCATGGTGATGATGGCCAGCCAGCACGTGCCCGACCGGGTGATTCGCCAGCAACTCGCCAGCGCCATCAATATCGTGGTGCATTGCTCCCGCTTGAGCGACGGCACCCGCAAAGTGACCGGGATCGCAGAGGTGGTGGGGGTGGAGAACGACCTGGTGGAGATGCAGGACATCTACGAGTTCGACCGCACGGGGATCAGCCCGCGCGGCAAGGTGCTGGGCAGTTTCCATGCTACCGGCGCGCGGCCGATTTGCCTGGACCGGCTGAAGGCGTACGGGATTCATCTGTCGGCGTCTATCTTCCAGGAGGAGCACGAGGTGAAGGAGAGGTGAGGGGAGAAACACATCACCGCCGAGGCGCAGAGACGCCGAGAAAGAAAAAGAAAATGGCTGTATTGACGTTCGGGACTGCCGTGCGTTCGGTCGAGTTGGCGCGCCGAGGGGACAGAGTGCGCGGAGAGGTTTAACTCGGCGGCTCTGCGTCTCGGCGGTACATTCAGATTTCACCGGGGGTGCGCATTGGCTAGGGTGGGGGGGTAGATGTTTTTTATAGCTTCATTCCTGATCTTCTCGGTGGCGCTGTTTACCGCGGGGCACTTCGTGTGGACGGTGCCTCAGCAGGAGGCGGAACAGATGCTGGGTGGACGCCTGCGGGAGCTGCGCGCCAACATGCGCGGCCGCTCGAAGGGGGCGTCGGAGCTGGTGCGCCGGGAGCACCGCGGCTCGTTCGCATTCCTGGGGGACCTGGTTACCTGGGTAGGCGTGCTGCGCCGCTTGCAGGAGACCATTGAACAAGCCAACCTGAAATATCGCGCGGCGGACGTCTTCGGGCTCAGCGTGCTGCTCGCGGCGACGTGCTTTGTGGTGTTTGGAATCGCGGCAGGATGGAACCTGCTGTTCGTACAGTTGCTGGCGGCGGTCGCGGTCGGGTTGGCTCCGGTGTTCTACATCGTGCGGGTTCGAGCGCGCCGGCTGCACAAGTTCGAAGAGCAACTGCCCGATGCCATCGACCTGTTCACCCGCACCATGCGGGCCGGCCACAACATTCACAGCGGCCTCGAGACCATCGCCACCGAAACAGCCGACCCCGTGCGCATGGAATTCAAGAAGCTGATGGAAGAGCTGGCGCTGGGCTCGCAGGTGGAGCCCGCCCTGCACGGGCTGGGGAAGCGCGTGCCGCTTATCGACCTGAAGTTCTTCATCACCAGCCTGATTCTGCAACGCCAGACGGGCGCCAACATGGTGAGTGTGCTGGAGAACCTCTCCACGCTGGTGCGCGAACGCCTGAACATGGCGGCTAAGCTCAAGGCGCATACCGCGCAACAGCGTTTTTCGGCGGGGCTGCTGTGCGTGCTCCCGATCGTGGTGGGGCTGGGCTTCTGGATTCTGAAGCCCGCATATATGCGGCTGCTCTGGACCGATCCAGTGGGCACCAAGTTTTTTACCTACGCCATTGTTTCCGAGATCGTGGGCATTCTGGTGATCCGGAAGATCGCGAATGTGCGGGTATGAGGACGGCATGCTGATCAACCTGCTTTTCTTCTTGCTGACCGGCGCCACCCTGACCGTCCTGGTGTGGACCGGGATCGAACTCTTCCGCACCCAGGAGGACCCGCTGGGCGACCGCCTGGAGGAACTCCAATCGCAAGCGCTGGTGGCGACTCAGCGCACGGCACGCCGCAAGACCACGGGACGCGGCCTGGACCGCGTACTGTACCTGGTGAGCCTGGTCCCCGGTGGCGACGACTGGATGCACGGCACGGAAAGGCTGTTGAACCGGGCCGGCATCCGGCGCAAGTATGCGCTGGCGGTTTACGTGATTCTGACCTTGCTATTCGTCCTGATGCTCTCGGCGGGAATGGTCTGGCTGCAGCGCGATAACCCCGTGACATCGTTGATCGGCGGTCTGGCGGCGGCCGTGCTGCTGGGGTTCATGCTGCCCAAAATGGTGCTCCAGCGGCTGGTGAAACGTTACCGGCGCAAGCTGCAGGAAGCGCTGCCCGATACGGTGGATCTGCTGGGCATCGTGTTGGGCACCGGCCTGGCGCTGGACCAGGCGATGATGCGGGTCAGCGAGGAAATGGAATACATCTACCCCGAGCTGGCCGGCGAATTCGTGACGGTGGTAATGCAGGTACGCGCGGGCCAGGAGCGCACGACGGCCTTCAGCCAGTTCGTGCGGCGGACGGGAATCGAAGACATCAAGTCGCTGGCGGCGATGATCGTGCAAAGCGAGAAGTTCGGCACGAGTCTGGCGCAGGCGCTGAAGGTATACGCGGACGCGTTGCGCACCAGGCGGAGGTTGCGGGCGGAGGCAGCCGTGGGGAAGGCGGGGATCAAGATGCTGTTCCCGATCGTGATCTTCATTCTACCGGTGCTGTTCGTGATCACGCTGGTGCCGGGGATGCTGAGCGTGCTGAGGGATCTGAAGATGCTGGGGGGCGGAAGGTAGGGGGGGAATGACGATTTGGGTTTGCAGAGCTAAGGCATGCGGGCTATCGTGAGAGTATGACTGTAGAAGCCATCAAAGAAGCCATTGCCCACCTCTCTGAAGCCGATCGTAGACAGCTCGCTGACTGGTTCGAAGAGTTGGAGGAACGGGCTTGGGATGAAGAGATTAAGCGGGACTTCTCTCCCGGGGGGCGCGGGATGCCCCTGCTGGCTGAACTCGAACGCGAAATCGGCGACGGTAAAACCAGGCCAATTGAGGAGGTTTGTGCCGAGCGGCGGAAGCAAAAGGCATGAATTTCCGGCATCGAACCTTCCCCCGGTTCTGGCGGCGGTACGCAGAGCTTCCTGAGGAGGTGCAGCAGCAAGCAGACAAGCAATACCATCTGCTCCGGCGTAACCCGGCGCACCCTCTCTGCGATTCAAGGCGGCTGGGCCGTTCTGGGCAGTTCGGATTTCGCCTTCTTCTCGCGCCTTGGCCATACGCAAAGGGGATGTCTTTCACTGGTTCTGGATCGGCTCCCACAACGAGTACGGGCGGATTCTCAAGGGTGAACCGGGTTCCCCGATTCGGCTGGGCGCCGGACATCGGTTCATATACGAAATCGCACATAGCCTCTGGGCCTCCAAGTGACCCAGGGGCGTTCACGAGCATCTAAAAAAGATCCAACGTGAACGCGCATACCAATGCGCAAAGGAGGCTCTCAATGCCATACGTTACTGTCGGTAAGGAAAACTCCGGCAAGATCGATCTCTACTATGAGGACCACGGCTCGGGTAAGCCGGTTGTCCTGATCCACGGATATCCGCTGAGCGGTGCTTCCTGGGAGAAGCAGATCGGAGTGCTTCTGGCTGCGGGTCACCGTGTCATCACCTATGACCGCAGAGGATTCGGCAGGTCCAGCCAGCCAACCACCGGCTACAACTACGACACCTTCGCCGAGGACCTGCACAAGCTCGTCACGAAGCTCGAATTACGGGACTTCGCGCTGGCCGGTTTCTCCATGGGGGGCGGCGAAGTGGCGCGCTATTTAGGGAAGTACGGATCGAAGGGCGTGAGCAAGGCTGTATTCATCTCGTCGGTCCCGCCTTTCCTGCTGAAGACGCCGGACAACCCAGAGGGCGTGGACGGCAGTGTTTTCGAGGGGATACAGAAAGCCGTCGCCCAAGACCGTTACGCGTTCTTCACCGAGTTTTTTAAGAATTTCTACAACACGGATCTCCTGCTGGGCACGCGGGTCACCGAGCAGGCCGTCCAGTCTAGCTGGAACATCGCGGCCGGCGCCTCAGCTACGGCCAGTCTTGCCTGCGTCCCGACATGGCATGAGGACTTCCGCAAGGACCTGACCCGTGTTGACGTGCCCACGCTGGTCATTCACGGCGATGCGGACCGGATTGTACCGATCGGTGCCTCGGGAGACCGAACGGCGAAACTGATCCAGGGGGCCCGCTTATTGGTGGTGAAGGATGGGCCGCACTGCATCACCTGGACCCATGCGGACGAAGTGAACGGTGAGCTGGTCAACTTCCTTGGGGGAGGAATCGGGAAGCACTTAACCTCGGCGCCTTAGGAGGCTCTTTGCGCTTTCAGCGCAGGGTGTCCGCTCCGGTTCGTCAGAAACGACCCGCGGCTCCCGTCTATGTAGCCTATGCGTTCCGATGGCGTACTACGCACCGAAAGACCTGGTGGTCCGCTCGTCGGCCGACCCGGGGACCCTGGTGCCGGCCCTCCGCCGAATCATCGCAAAGGCGGACCCGGACCAGCCCATTTCACAAATACGGACACTGGCGGAGATTGTGGAAGCCGACACCGCATCGCGCGCGGTCCAAGTGCGCTTGCTCGGCGCGTTTGCCGCGATGGCGTTTCTGTTGGCTGGTATCGGGCTTCACGGGCTGCTCTCGTTTACGGTGTCGAGCCGGTCGCAGGAGTTTGGCGTGCGGATCGCGCTCGGCGCCGAGCGGAGCGATATTCTCGGGATGGTATTGCGGGACGGCGTCCGGTTGGCGATTGCCGGTGTGGTCCCAGGGGTAGCGGCGTACACCGCGGGAAGGAGCATGTCGGCGCTGCGGGTGGGAGTCGAGCCCGGGGATGCCCCGACTTTTCTCAGCGTGGTCGCGCTGTGTTTCGGGATGACCTTGGCCGGAAGTGTCGTGCCTGCGATGCGAGCCGTTCGGCTGGACCCGACCACGGTGATGCGGGCCGAGTAACACGGGCATTCTTGCCTGTGTGGGTTGTCTTTGTGCTGAGGCAATCCCTGCCATGGAGCGCTACGCTACGCTGGTAGCGGCACCCTGTGAAGAAATGGACGCCGGTCGACAAGACGCTGACTCCGGACGGCAAGACCATCTCGCTCCTCGAGCACGACGGGAGCTACATCATTCGCGTGGATGGCGCTGAGCTGATGTCTACCCGCCAGCACACCTCCGAAGAAAGGCTGGCAGAGCGGGCTTGCGCACGTGTGCGCGGAATGCCGCGCGCCCGCGTTCTAATCGGCGGGCTGGGTTTCGGGTTCACCTTGAAAGCGGCCCTGTCGGCGGTGGCAGCCGACGCCACCGTGGTGGTGGCCGAGATCCTGGCCGCGGTCATCGCCTGGAACCAAAACCCGTCCTACCCTTTTGGGACAAACGCCTTGGCCGATCCCCGGGTGATCGTCCGGCAGCAGGATGTCGTGGAAGCGATCGGCGCGTCGAGGGCCGCTTACGACGCCATCGCCCTGGATGTAGACAACGGGCCGAACGCGCTGAGCACGGACGGCAATTTCCAGCTCTACGATTACAGGGGCCTCCAACTGGCCCGTGCCGCCTTACGGCCCGGGGGCTGCCTAGCGCTCTGGTCCGCTGCCCCCGACCCGATATTCGAAAAACTCATGGCCGGCGCCGGGTTCAGCGTGGTTGTGGAGCGCTGTCGCGCGCACGGCAATTCGGGACGCTGGCACACCCTCTTTCTGGGCCTGGCGAAGTAAGCGGGATTATCGTTCCCTGCCGTAAACCGTATTGTGGGATTCGCCGCCGTTCCAGCGGCCGTAGACGTCGAGTTGGATCTAGCCGAAATCGGCCACCGGCGGCCGCGCCAGAAAGTATATCGGCAATGCCACAGGCCCTTCACGATCCACCGCAATGGCGCCACGGGTTCCGAGTACGGGCCGCCCTCGGCGCAGAAAGGGTACAATCCAGACGTATGCAAGGAAATCCGAAAGTCATTGCCGAACTGAACCGCGCGCTGAAAGAGGAGTTGACGGCGATTAGCCAGTACTTCCTTCACGCCGAGATGTGTGAGAACTGGAAATACGACAAGCTCGGGGATTTCATTAAGAAGCAGTCGATCGACGAAATGAAGCACGCCGAGGCGCTGATCGAGCGTATCCTGTTTCTCGATGCGACACCCAACCTGACCGAGCCGATGCAGTTGGACATCGGCCAGAATGTGAAACAACAGCTTGCCAGCGATCTCCAGCTGGAAATCGGCGCGGTTGCGATGTACAATGCCGCGATCAAGCTGGCGCGGGACGAAGGCGATAACGCGTCGCGCGAGCTGTTCGAGAGGCTGCTGAAGGATGAAGAGAGCCACGTCGACTGGCTCGAAGCCCAGATGCACCAGATCGGAGAGCTCGGATACGAGCGGTACTTGAGCCAGCAGATTCGGGAAGAGAAGTAGGAATACCGCCTCCCACCTGGAAGCCGTCATTGGCCGGTCAATTGCCGAAAGCTAACGGGCCTGCGTGCCAATCGTTCTTGTGCCCTTGACCGGAACGTCCAGCAGGTGGTCCGGCTCAAACCGCCGGCGATCCCACGCCCTTCGCGGTTCGAACTCCACTCCCACGTCGTAACCGATCTCGACGAACCGGCAGTGGCGGACCTTGCCCTGCAGCCGGCAGTTGGCACAGACGATCTCGATATCGGTCCCTTCACGAATGGCTGCCTCCAGTTGGACGCAGGCGCCCGAGGGTGAGATATCTTCCAGGTTGGCAACCGCCTCGGCTGGCGGGCCCTCCAGGCGATGGATCACGATCCTCACCAGGTCGGAACACATGTACCGTGGCTCGGAACGCCGCTCGCGCATCTCCACTCCATCATAAACCCGCCAAGATGCGCGTATCTGCGTCAAAACCTCGCCATCCCCGTCCGCCACCTCGCCCATGAATCGCCTCCAGCAAGCGTATCCGCCGCATCAGTGTCCGCGTGCCCGGCACGATTTCGGGCCGGCCCGCTGCCCTGGCCCTGGAGGTTGTCGATTCTCACCGTGCAATGGTGGATCCTAGCGCTCCTCAAGGCGAAGATGGACTTCCTGGAGCCATGAGCCGGCCCGCCGCGCAGGCGACCACCCAGGCCGCCGTCCGGCCCCGATTTCCCGTATCATGTCCTCAAGGCTGCGCGATGGAACCGCCCACCTCCACATTCACGCTGCTGGAAAAAGCCAAGGCCGGCGATGAGGAGGCCCTCTCGCAGGCGTTCGAAGAGCATCGTCGCCGTCTGGCCGTACTGATCCATTTCAAACTGAGCCCTCGCGCGCGGGAGTTATCCGAAGTAGAGGATCTGGTACAGGAGACGTACCTGCGGGCCTTCCGCGACCTCCACGCCTTCACCTACCAGACCCCCGGCAGCTTCCTGCGATGGCTCTCCTCCATTGCCGACCACGTGATTATCGACCGCGTGCGTTACCAGAACCGCGACCGCCGCGCGGCGGAAGAGGTGCCGTTCCGCTCGCCCAGCAACCCGGCGGGTCCGGAACCCGCCGACACGAAAACGCCCAGCCGGCTGTTCGCGCAGCAGGAGGCCGTGGAACGCCTGCTCAGCCGTTTGAATGCGTTACCCGAAGACTATCGGCAGGCCATCCTCATGGCCAAAATCGAAGGCCTGTCGACCGGGGAGATGGCCGAGCGCCTGGGCAAATCCCGAGAGGCGGTGTCGCTGCTGGTATATCGCGCCGTCAAGCGCTTCCGCAGCCTCGGCGAGTCCGCGGAGCCGTGATGGACGAGGATCGCGAAAAGCAGCTTGCCGAGGCCTTTGCCGACCTGCTGGACCGCCGCGCTGACGCGTCCACCGGCACCCTGTTCCCGGAGCTCCGCGCGGAACTGGATGCGCTGTCGGAGATCGACCGCGCGCTGGCCCCTGTCGCCCCTCCGCCCGAACGGCTGTCGGGGCATAAGATCGTCGCCGAGATCGGCAGCGGCGGAATGGGCCGCGTTCTGCTCGCCATGGATGAGGCACTGGGCCGCAAGGTGGCCATCAAGACCCTGGCTACGCGCTATGGGGACGACCCCATTCTGCGCTCCCGTTTCATGGCCGAGGCGCGCGCCATGGCTCGCGTGAACCACCCCAACGTGGCGCGGATCTACAACCTGGGCCCACCGGAAGAGCCGCCGCACTTCGTCATGGAGTATCTGGAAGGCGCGCCGCTCACCAGGGCAGCAGCCCGGCTGACGTTCGAACAGAAGGCGGAGCTGATGCGCAAAGTAGTGCTGGCCGCCGGATTTCTGCATGATCGGGGCATCATCCACCGCGACCTGAAACCGGCCAACATCCTGGCGGGCCCCGACCTCGAGCCGAAGCTACTCGATTTCGGACTGGCGTTGGACCTGGGCGAGCGCGAGCGGCTCTCGCAGATCGGCGAGATCGCGGGCACGCCCGAGTACCTCTCACCGGAACAGGCCCGCGGCGCCGGGACGCTGGATGCGCGCAGCGACATCTTTTCGCTCGGGGCGGTGCTCTACGAACTGCTGACCGGCGTGCCGCCTTTCCGGGGTGAAACCGTTGTGGATCTGTTGCGCCGGATCTGCGAGGAAGACCCGGCCCTGCCCCGGCGGTCGAATCCCCAGATCCCCAAGGACCTCCAGAACATCTGCCTCAAGGCGTTGGAGAAGGATCCCGCAAATCGCTACGGTTCGGCCCGCGAGATGGCCGATGACCTCCGCCGCTTCCTGGCCAGCGAATCCGTACTGGCCGCGCCGGCGGCCTATGCGCGATTGATCACGGGCAAGGTGGCTCAGCATCTCGAGGACCTGGAAAGCTGGAGGCGTGACCAGATCGTTTCCGACGCCGAGTATGACGGCATTCGCAAGCGTTATGACCGCCTGCTCGAACGCGACGACGCCTGGATCATGGAGGCGCGCCGTCTGACCCTGCCGCAGGTGAGCCTGTACCTGGGCGCATGGATTCTGGCCGTGGGGGCCGCGCTGCTGACATTCTTCCCCTACTCGGCCTTGGCCGGAGCGCCCGCCGTCCTGATAAGCTGGGCCGCCGCCGTGCCCATGGGATATATCGGCATCCGCGACTGGAAACGTCGGTATTACCGCGTGGCTATCGCCTATATGCTGGCATTCTGCCTGGTGGTGCCGGTCGCCATGCTGGTGACGCTGGAAGAGGCGCGACTCTTCACAGCCCTAACCCAGGGCAAGGCCAGCCTGGAACTGTTCAACCTGTTGGAGCTCGCCAAACAGGCCACCAATGCCCAACTCTGGTGGGCCATCCTGGCGGGACTGCCCGTCAGTTGGTGGCTGCGACGCTTCACGCGCGCGCCGGTGTTCTCCCTGATGTTCGCCTCCATGACCGCTTTGTTATGCCTGGCCACGCTGCTGCGCATGGGACTGCTCGACTGGCTCGACCACGATCCCGGCCGCTTCTATCTCGACCTGATCCCCTGCGCGCTGCTGTTCATGGCCGCCGGCTTCACCTTCGAGCGACTGCGCATGCCGGACGACTCCCGCTACTTCTACCCGTTCGCCGTGGCCTTCACCTTCGCGGCGCTGAGCGGCGTGGCGACCTTTCACAAGCCGTGGGCCCAATGGCTGGATTGGGCGGCGCCCTGGACCCGCGGGCAGGTGGAGTACCTGTTCATCCTGAATGCCGCCATCTACGTGGTGCTGGACCGCCTCTGCGATCGCTTCTCCTCATCCCAGGTCCGCATGGTGGGCAAATCGTTTCGCTTCGTCGTGCCCGGACACGTCATGACGTCTCTTCTGCTGCTGGGGATCGCCGCCAGGTCGCCCAGGGAAACACACGTGTTCGAATGGCTGCTGCCCATCACGGCCTGCCTGTTTGTGTTCGCCAGCATCCCGCGCCAGATGAAGAATTTCTTCGCCTCGGGACTGGTATTCTTCGCCATCGGGGTTTTCCGGCTGCAGCAGGACGTCTTCCGGGACCGGGCCGGCTGGCCGATTTTCCTGTTGGCATCGGGCCTGGCGCTGATGGTGGCGGCGGCCCACTACGCCCCGCTGAAGGTGGCGCTGAGCCGGATTCTGAAATTCCGCCAGTAGTGGTGCAAGATTCGCCTCGGAGTATCGCTGTTCTTATGTGGAGGCGAAATATGAAATTCGCGACGTTGATTTTGGCCCTGGGCGGTGTCGTGGTCACGACCGGTTGCTCTTCCCTGATCTCGTTGAACCCGTTCGTGACCGATCAGGAGGCTATCACGGACGCCGCTCTGCCGGGCGTCTGGAACACTGACGATAAGGACGGAATGTTTGCCATCCGGCAGGCCGGATCGACCTACACCATCGTCTACAGCGAGGGCTCCTCGGCGCCGATGAAGTTCGAGGCCCGGCTGTTCCTGGCGGGAGACGCGAAGTTACTGGACCTGGTATCGACCAACGAAGACCCATTTCAGGTTCCGGCTCATCTGTTAGTGAGAGTGTGGCCCGAGGGATCGACTCTCCGGTGGGCCTTCTTGGACTCCGACTGGTTCAAACAGCAGGCGGCAGAGCACCTCTCGAACCACGCCGCTGGCGACCGGACACTGCTAACCGCGCCGCCCGTTGCCGTCCGCAGTTTCGTGATGAAGTATGGCGCCGGCGAGAAAGCGTATGACAAGCAGCAGACACTCACGAAGGCGCAGTAGGCAGTAGCCTGGCCGACACCGGAATACTGCATCAGCCCCTGGAGCAGTTGCAGCACTGCATACACTGGCAGAAAGACGTTGCATGTCCAATTGACCAGTCCGGTTGGCTAATCCAGACAGGATCCGGATTGTTCGATGGGGCCTGAGCGGCGAACCTCTCGATCCCGCGCAGGATATTTCCACCCAGGCAGGCACAGTCCGGCGGCGATGGAGCGCGCCCGCGGTGCAAAGGGTCGGCATGGATGTCGGCACAGTGACGAAAAAGCGGCTGGGGTGCCTTCCGCCCCAGCCGCCGTATCTATTAATGATTTCAGTGATTTAATTGGTCGGGGCGAGTGGATTCGAACCACCGACCTCCTGGTCCCGAACCAGGCGCTCTAGCCAGGCTGAGCCACGCCCCGATACCTTCAGTGTACCTGTTGCGCCCCGCCAAGACAAGCGCGTACCATCGAATTCGTGGCCGACTGCCCAAAGCTCCGTGAACTCCCGGCGGTCCATGAGGTCCTGGAACGGGTCTCCCCTGCCCTGACGCGCTTCCCGCGGACGCTCGTGGTGGCCGAGATTCGCCGCGCCCTCGACCGGCTTCGCGCCGAGATCCTGAGCGGCCGGACCAACGATTTGGCGCCTGAGGCTCGCGTCGAACAGGCGCTCCTGGCGCTGGAACGGCCTTCCCTGCGGCGCGTCGTCAATGCCACCGGCGTCGTGCTGCATACCAACCTCGGGCGAGCGCCGCTAGGCGCCGTGTCCGTGCTGCCGGGCTATTCCAACCTCGAGTACGATCTCGATCTGGGACGGCGCGGCCAGCGTGACGTGCATGCGTCGGGACTGCTGGAGCGGCTGCTGGGAGCGCCCGGCATCGCCGTCAACAATAACGCCGCGGCCATTTTCCTCGCCTTGAATGAGCTCGCGGCCGGTGGCGAGGTGGTGGTGTCGCGCGGCGAGCTCATCGAAATCGGCGACGGATTCCGCATCCCCGACATCATGGCACGATCGGGAGCGGTACTGCGTGAGGTGGGCACCACCAACCGGACCCGCATCGAAGACTACCGCGACGTCATCAGCGACCGCACCCGCCTCCTCCTGCGGGTGCATCCCAGCAATTTCCGTATCGTGGGCTTCACCGCCCGGCCCGAACTGCGAGACCTCGCCGCCCTGGGGAGAGAACGCCGCGTACCCGTGTATGAAGACCTGGGAAGTGGATGTATCGCGGACCTGCGCCCCTTCGGTATCGAGGAGCCGCTCGTCGCCGACAGCCTCAAGGCGGGCGCGGACCTGGTCTCCTTCAGCGGCGACAAGCTTCTCGGCGGCCCCCAGGCCGGCATTCTCGCCGGTAATCCGGCGGTGGTGGCGCGGCTGCGGCGGAACCCGTTGTTCCGCGCGCTGCGGCTCGACAAGATGATCTACCAGGCCTTGGAGAACACTCTCCGCAATCTGCTGCTGGAACGCTGGGAGGGCATCCCGGCGCTGGCCATGATCCGACAGACACCGGACCAGATCCGTGCACGCGCAGAGGCGCTGGTGGCGCGCGTGCCGGGAATTCGCGCGGAAATCGTGCCCGGCAATTCCGTCATTGGCGGCGGGGCTACGCCGGAACAACCCATCCCGACCTGGTTAATCGCCGTGGAATGCGCCGGCGTGGTGGAAGCGGAGCGCGCTCTGCGGGCAGGCGACCCCGCGATTGTGTGCCGCATCGAAAACGATAAGCTGATCCTCGATTTGCGGACGGTGTTTCCAGAGGACGAGGAGGAACTGGCGGCGGCGTTGAAGAGATTGGCTGGCCACCCGGTGGGACAGGCGTTCTCGCCAGTCTTGGGGTGTCCGTAGCATGCCCCAGGCTGCGTTGGGGCCAGACGCTAGGCGCGTTCCTGGTAGGTACCTTCCGCGGTATTGACGCGAATCTTTTCGCCTTCCGTGATGAACGCCGGCACCTGCACCACGAGGCCGGTTTCCGTTTTGGCCGGCTTGGTCACGTTCGAAACGGTGGCGCCCTTCAGTCCCGGCTCGGTCTCAACCACCAGCATGTCCACGGTCGCCGGCAGGTCTACGCTCATAGGCTTACCTTCGTAGAACTCAACCTTTACTTTCAATTGAGGGATCAGGTACTGCGTGGCATCTCCCAGCAGATCCTTCATCAGGTGCATCTGCTCGTAAGTCTCCGTGTTCATGAAATAGTAGTACTCGCCGTCGTCGTACAGGTATTCCATCTCCTGCTCGTCCAGCAGCGCCTTCTCAACCTTGTCTTCCGAAGAGAAGCGGTGCTCGGTCATGGTGCCGTTGCGCAGGCCACGCATCTTGGCCTGTACAAAACCGCGCAAGTTTCCAGGTGTCCGATGCGCCACGCTGAAGATGGAGTACAGCTCGTTGTTGAACTTAATCACCATTCCCGGACGCATTTGTGTTGCAGAAATCATGAAACTCCTTCAGTAATGGGTATTGAAAACTCAGTATACCAAGTACCCAAGGCCTGTCTGAGCTGAGTGGGGCAGACGATCGTTTTTCGTCGTCTGTCAGCCGGCCTTCAGCCGGCAGGCAGGTCGGAGACCTGCCCCACCTCACTCCTCACTCCTCACTCCTCACTCCCCACACCCCTCAGAACGGCAGAATCTCCTCGCGCACCGGGTCGAAGTCGATCCGCCGCTTCTGCATGTACGAGATGTTGCCCAGGTGCGAAGCTTGCGCCGACCGGTGCCCGATCAGCACGTCGCCATTGGGCAGCTTTCGCGACTTGACGCAGTCCAGGAAATTCTGAATGTGATCCAGATCCAGGTTGATCCCCGTTGGCTTCACCACTGTGGCTTGCGCATTTCGTCCCACCGGGTGGAACTCGTAGTGCCCGCGGTCGATCAACAGGCGGCCTTGGGTTCCGCAGAACTCCACTCCCGCCCCGGTGATCCCGGGGACCAGCGTGGCCTCGAACGTGGCGGTGAATTCCGACGGGTACTCCAGCAGCACGTCGATGGTGTCGGGCGCCGTTCGTCCATCTTTGTAGTTGTAAATGCCTCCCGACGCCGACGCCGCAATGGGGATTTCCTTGCCCATGAACATGTGCACGACATCGATCCAGTGGGTGAACAGATCGGTCACCTGGCCGCCGCCAAAATCCAGGTACGCGCGCCAGTTCCAATACTGCTGCGGATCCCAGTCGCGCCACTTCAGCGGTCCCAGGAAGTGCGCCCAGTCGAGGTTCGAGGGCTGCGTCTGCAGCGATTCCGGCGCCTTGCGGAGATGGTATCCGTTGCCGTGCCACCACGTCCGCGCCAGCGTAATCTTGCCCAGCTTGCCCGTATCCAGGTACTCCTGCTTGGCTTCCAGATAGTGCTTGCCGGAACGCTGCTGCATGCCCACTTGGCAGATGCGGTCGTTGATGCGCGCCGCCTTGACGATCGGCGGGCCTTCCTCAATCTTCAGCGTCAGCGGCTTTTCGACGTACACGTCCTTCTTGGCGTTCAGCGCATCGATGGCGATCGCAGCGTGCCAGTGGTCGGGGACGCCGATGAGTACGGCATCCACTTGCTGCATCTCGAGCAGCTTGCGGTGATCTGTGAAGCTCTGGGCGTTGGGCGCGACGTTTTTGGCAAGGTCGATCTGGTTGGCATAGATGTCGCATAGCGCGGCCACATCCACATTGCCCGCCTTCAGAAAGTTGCCCATGTCCCCACGGCCGCGCTCGCCACAGCCGATCAATCCAAGCTGTATGCGGTCGTTGGCGCCATAGATGCGGGAGTACGAAAGCGCGGTTGCGGCCGTTATGCCGCCGAGGAACGCCCGGCGGGGAACGTTATTTTCAGGCATACCAAGATTATATGCGTTTAATACCCGAGCAGCCGATCCATTGCCGAGGACAGGGTCTCGGTTTGGGGAAGAATGGCCGACTCCAGTTGCGGGTGGTACCCCACCCAGGTATCCAGCGCGCCCACGCGGCGCACGGGGGCGTCCAGCCGGTCGAAGAGCTCGTCGGCGATGCGCGCGGCGATTTCCGCCCCGTATCCCCAGGAGACGCAGTCTTCGTGAGCCACCATCACGCGGCTGGTCTTTTCCACCGACGCGCGGATGGCTTCCCAATCGTAAGGCGCCAGCGTCCGAAGGTCGATGATCTCGATGCTGGTGACCGGACTGCGATGCTCCACCTGGGTGGCGGCCAGCAGCGCCTTCTGCACCAGGGCGCCGTAGGTGATTACGGTCAGGTTCTTGCCAGGCTTCACAATCCTGGCCTTTCCAAACGGGATGGTGTAGTCTTCGCCGGGGTGTGGCGAGCGATTGTACGGTTCGCGGTAGAGTCGCTTGTGCTCCAGAAACAGTACCGGATCGTCGGAGCGCAACGCAGTGCGCAGCAGGCCGCAGGCATCCAGCGCGTTGGAAGGCATCACCACGCGAAGTCCGGGGATGTGGGTAAACTCCACCTCACCGCACTGGCTGTGATAGACGGCGCCGCCGTTGAGGTAGCCGCCGATCGCCACCCTGACGACCGCCGGACACGAAAAATTCCCGTTGGATCGCCACCGCATGGTGGCCAGCTCGTCGCGAATCTGCATCATCGCCGGCCAGATGTAATCGAAGAACTGGATCTCCGCCACCGGCTTCAACCCGCGGGTGGCCATCCCGATAGCGCGGCCCACAATGGCCGCTTCCGCCAGCGGTGTGTTGAAACTCCTGCCCGGGCCGAACTCCACCTGCAGGCCGGCCGTCACCTTGAATACGCCGCCCTTCCCCTTCACCTCGTGGAGGCTCTCCTCGCGCGTGCAGTCCGCCACATCCTCGCCGAACACCAGGATGTCCGGGTTGCGCCGCATCTCCTCGCGAAGTGTAGCGTTGATCAGGTCCACCATGGTCTTCGGATCGCCACGGAATTGCGGCTGGGCGGCGAATTCGCCCGATGTCGGGTCGACGCTCTCCGAGTAGAGGTGCAGCATGGCCGTTTCCGGCGCCGGCGGCTCCTCGCGCAGCGCCTGCTGGGTGGCCAGGTGGACCTCCTCGTCGATCTCATGGGTGATGCGCTGCAGCATATGACGGTCCATCACCCCTTCCTCTATGAGGAAGTTGGGGAAGCGGATCACCGAGTCCCGCTCAGCCTCCGCCTTGCGCTCGGCGGTGGTCTTGTAGAGCCGCTCATCGTCGGAGAGCGAATGCGAATAGGGACGGGTCACGTGGGCGTGCACCAATGCCGGCCCATTCCCTTCCCGGCAGTACGCCACCGCGGCCTCCATGGCGCGGTACGAAGCCAAAAAGTCGGTGCCGTCGATTTCCTGGCGGAACAGCCCCGGAAACCCCGCCGTAAGCTGTGAGATGTTTCCGCCGGCAGTCTGGCATTCCACCGGCACGGAAATCGCGTAGCCGTTATCCTCGATGAGGAAGAGCACCGGCAACCGCCCGAGGCAGGCGACGTTCAGGGCCTCCCAGAATTCGCCTTCGCTGGTGGCGCCGTCCCCCCCGGAGACCAGCGTGATCTCGCCCGAGCGCGGATCATAATAGCGCGACGCTTCCGCGCAGCCCACCGCCTGTACGAATTGCGTCCCCGTGGGCGACGACGAGCTGACGATGTTGTACCGGCGATGTCCCCAGTGCGAGGGCATCTGGCGGCCGCCCGATGCCGGATCGTCCGCGGCGCCCACCGCCTGTTGCAGCATCTCGCGAGGCGTCACGCCCAGGGTGAGGCAAAGCGCACGGTCGCGGTAGTAGAGGTACAGCCAGTCGTGACCCGGGCGCAAGGCCATACCCGCAGCCACCTGTACAGCCTCGTGACCCGCTCCGCTGATCTGGAAAAAAATCCGGTTCTGGCGCTTGAGCGCGATCTCCCGATCATCCAGCCGCCGCGCAGTATGCATGATACGAAAGGCCCGAATGAGCTGTTCCGGATCGAGCCCCTCAAACCGTCCCGCCGAAGCGGACTGTTGCGTACTCGAAGTCGTCGCCACCGATGGCCTGCCTCCTCTCCCAGTGTAAACGACGGCTCCCTCCAGACCTACGCCTTAGTGGTGCCAACTTGGTGAATTCGCCTCGGATTCCCAGTCAATAGGCCTGCCACCTTTCACCCGGCCCCCATTCTCACCAGTTTCGCCGCGCTGATCGCCTGTCCCACGTGCCTCTGCGTATGTTCGGCAATATGCGTCAACAGGCCGATCACCGTCGTCGGCAACCGCAAGCGCCCCACCGTTCGAGCCTCCGCCAGCGTCGCCGGATCGAGCGCCCGAACCACGGCCTCCCCCTCGCTAAAACTCCGCTCCAGATCCGCCAACAGCTCATCCCGCCCAGGTCCCGCCGGTTCTGTCTCCGCATCGAGCGCCGCCAACTGCGCCCTGCTCAGTTCCCGTCCCTGCAGGTACGCCATCAACCGTTCCGTGCTGCCCGCGATGTGGCGCAAGTGGAAACCTACGGACCCGACGCCGTGCGGAGTGGCCCAAATCTCCGCATCCGCGAGCCCCTCCGTGTGCCGGGCCAGATCCTCGCGCGCTTGCTGAAATGCGTAGAGAATGGGCGCAATCAGAGGATGCACTCCGGAGATGGGGCCGCGCAACCAGGGCTCGGGAAGGTGGTTCATTGCTTCAATATGCAGGCCTTCGCACGGCTGGCCCCTCCGCGATCACCGCCACCGTCTCAAACACTCTTCGGGCAAGCTGGTAATCGCCACAGACCGTCGCCACCCGGCGGGCTCGATCCCCGTCCATACCCTTCGTGAAGACCCGCCAGGCCGCGTCCTGCGGGATGATCACTTCTGCCGCCGCTATCGTCTCGACCTCCAGAAACAGTTCCCAAGCGGATTGGTTTCGCTGAAGGAACCAGCAACCGCCCGCCTCGCCAGATATCTCGACTTTCAGGACGGTTCCCACGGGAGCCGCGACGTCACGAAAAGTGTGCGGCAGCGCTCGCACGAAGGCATCCAGGACCGGGGCAAAGAAGTAGGGCTCGTAGAGCGGCGGCCGGCCCGCCGCATCGCGAATCTGTTGCTGGTGGTGCCAGCGCTCGGTGAATTCCCTGGCCACGTCGAACCAGACAGGAGCCGGCTCGGGACCGGCCCACGTCACCGGCCCGCTCATGGCGAAGGGATCGAGCGAAGCAAAATACGCCTCGATCTGCGGTCCGGTGTAGGCCAGCAGCTCGCATAGCACCCGGGGACTCATCCTTCGCGCTGCGCGAACCCATTGATCGTTCAGCCCGTTTACCAGCTTGACCAGGTCCTCGTGCCCGTGGATGGGCTTCCCCGCCGGACGGAACCCATCGCGGCAGCGGGACAGCGTTCCGATGTCGTCGCCCAGCAAGTGCGCCGCGATATCCTTCACGGACCACAGAGGCGCCGCCGTGGGGCGGTCCCAGTCGTCTGCGGACAACTCCGCCAGCAGCGACAACAGGTGCGCGCGAAGCTCGGCAAAGCGGTCTGCCACCAGAATCTCGCCAGGACGCCTCACGGATTGGCCGGCCTCTCCCGAGGCGCCTGGAGCAAGGTGGCATCGCCCATGGCGACAGTGTAGCCGCTCCGATCCGCCCAAGCAACCTCAACGGACGGTCGAATCCGAATAACCGTCGTACTGACGATGACTTTCGGCGACGCGAATAAATACGCGAGCGCTTCCGCCGTGACGAATCCCTGCGCGTTCGGCCTTGATGGAAGTTCAACGCCAGGATGGTGGCCTGAAAGGCGATCTCGTCGATGGCTCTGATCTGACTATTATAGCTTGGCCACCAGATCTGCCATGATCTCCGCCACGTAAACGGCGCAATTCGGAGACACGAAAAGGGCGGTCTCGGATGGAAACCGTGTCGCGGCGCGGCGCGTTTACAATCATGGGTGTGAGGTCGGTGAAAACATGCGACTCTTGACGGCAGGCAGTCTGTCACTGGTCTTTATGCTTCCCGCCATCTCCCAAGACAACCAGATCGGCTTGGGCATCGGTTTCGGCTTCTACCGCGACGCCACCATCAATAACGCCGGTGCGACCGCCCAAGCCGGCTTCGGTCCCCGCTTCGCCTTCAGCGCAGCGGCCGGCCACAACTGGGGAGAACATCTCGGTGGGGAAGCCCGTTACACCTATCAGGATGGCGATCTGGAACTGAAGTCCGCCGGACGCGAGGCCAATCTCGATGGCGAAGGGCACTCCTTTCTCGGTGAACTGCTGTTCTATGGCGCGGGCAGGAAGAGCCGCATCCGCCCTTTTGCCGCCGCCGGTTTCGGCGCCAAGATCTATCGCGGTACGGGGACCGCCGGTCCCCAGCCCCTACAGAACTTCGCGACGCTCCAAGCCGTCTCGCAAACCCGCGCGTTGGTCACGTTCGGCGGCGGCCTGACGTACGCGCTTTCGGATCGTTGGCTGCTGCGGTTGGATCTCCGCGACTACGCCACGCCCTTTCCCACCGGCGTAATCGCTCCCGCACCCGGATCGAGGCTCAGCGGATGGCTGCATGACTTCGTGCCGGTCTTAGGCATCAGCCGGACCTTCTGATATGCTCCGCTTCCTCTGAGCCGGCTTCGCAGCCGCGAATTCTTCGAGCGCCTTCAGCCGCAGCCCGACGTTCAGTCGCATTTCTCCCGTGAAGCTGTTCCACACGTGACGCCGCCCAGCGTCCATCATGGCCCGGCATCGGGATTACCCTCACCGCGTGCACCCGCATGAAATCACGCGCTCAGCTCGATCTCAACTTTTCCCGAAGATTCGGCGTCAAAGGTGGAAGGAAACCTGCTTAAGCGGCATTGCACTGACAGGCCGCGCTGATCGCGCGACAGGAGAGGAACGATCATGAGATCCAAGAGGGTACGTGTGCTCGTAACCGGCGTAGCCGCTCTGGCAATCGGCATCTACGCTGAAATCGGATTTTCCGGAGATAAGGACGGCGCGAAGAACGATCCCGTGGAGATCGCTGTCGCGAAGGGCTTGAAGTGGCTGGTTTCGGTTCAAGGGAAAGACGGCGGGTGGGGACAGGACGGCGGCGAAACCTCCTACGTGCGCCAGGGCGAGCGGCTGGAGTCGAACGGGAACGATGTGGCCAACACCGCGGTTGTCGCCGAAGCCCTTCTGCAGACCGGTACCGCGGCAACGCGGGGCGCATACCGCGAGCCGTTCGGCCGCGCCGTGGATTTTATCCTGAAGCATGTCGAGCAGAGCCAGGCCGAAGGGCTCGCGGTCACCGACCAGCAGGGGACGCAGATCCAGCGAAAGCTGGGTCCCTACATCGACACGTTCCTGACTGCGAAACTGCTCGCCGAGTTGGATGGCACGATGCCCGACGCGAAGGCCAACGCGCGCGTGCGTCAGGATTTGCAGAAGTGTGTGGCGAAGATCGAGAAAGCCCAACTCAAGGACGGAAGCTGGAACATCTCGGGCGGATGGGCGCCGATTCTGGGCACGTCCATGGCATCCCAGAGTCTGGCCATCGCGCAGGCAAAGGGAGCCGCGAATCCACAGTTGGCGATGGCCCGCGTACAGGATTACACGATGTTCAGCGCGGCGGCGCCTCCACCCGCGGCGCCCGTTTCCGGGCGCAGCACGGCTGGTGCCGCTAGCGCGGGTTACGGCTCGGACGGAGGTATTGGATCGGGCAAGGGCGGGGGGGGAGCTTCCGCCGTGAGCGGGGCCTTCGAATCAGGATCGATGGCCTCGACGGTGGAAGTATCGGCGGTCTCGGCAGGCGTGCCCCTTTACAAGAAAGCGCAGGAGCTGGAACAACTCAGCCGTACCGACGAAGACCGGCGGAAGAACGCGCAACAGATCAAAGACATTACCGGCCAACTCTCAGATTCGAGGTTCGTCACGGGATTCGGCTCCATCGGCGGCGAGGAATTCTTCTCGTATTTGAACATCAGCGAGAGCCTGCGCCGCACCGGCGGGCCCGAATGGAAAAAATGGAACGCGGAGATGACCGCCAAGCTGCTCAAGCTGCAGAACGAGGACGGCACATGGGCCGGGCATCATTGCATCACCGGCCGGGTGGCCGTGACCAGCGCGGCGATCCTGCTTTTGACTGCGGACCGCGAACCAGCATCCAAGGTGCAGACCAGCATGAAGAAGTAGCGTTCGAGCCGCGACTATTCGGGAGCGGCCTTCGTGAACACAAACTCTGATGAGCAGGCCATTCCTTATTGCGGCACTGCTGGCGCTGGCCGGCTGCGCATCGAACCCGCAGCCGGCCCTCCACAAAGCCGCCGCCTATCTGTGGAGTCGCCAGGAAGCCGATGGCGGCTGGCACAGCCACACCTACGGGCTGCTGCGATCGGGGCAGTCGCTGACGCCGTTCGTGCTGGATGCGCTGCTGGAAGTTCCCGAAGACGCGTATCCGCAGCCGCGCGCGAAGGTCGATCGCGCCATCGCGTTCATTCGCGAGCACACTGCGCAGACCGGCGCGCTGGGGACCGCCGACCGCGATATCCCCGACTATCCGAATTACTCGACTTCGCTCGCCGTGAGTGCGTTGTGCCGCGCGCGCCGCGCGGGATGGCAGGCGCAGATCGCGCCGATGGTCGCCTGGCTGCACTTGCAGCAGTTCACGGAACAGAACGGCTGGCAGCCGCGGGACCCGGCTTATGGCGCCTGGGGCATGGGCGGCGACCGGCGAACTCCTCCCGACACCGGCCACGTGGACCTCTCGATGACGCGTTACGTGCTGGACGCGTTGCGGGCGGCCGGAGCGGCCGATTCCGACCCCGCCTTCGCCGGCGCGCGCGTGGTCGTGGAGCGCTGCCAGAACTTCGATCCGCGGCATCCGCTCGATTCCGATGGCGGCTTTTTCTTCTCCACCACCGAGGCCGACACCAACAAGGCCGGTCAGGATGGCAATCACTTCCGCAGTTACGGCACCACGACCGCCGACGGTATCCTGGCGCTGCTGGCCACGGGCCATCCGGCCACTGACCCGCGCGTGATCGCCGCCCAGCGCTGGTTGACCCGCCACCATCGCGATATGGATGTGCCTGGATTCGTCGGCCAGGCCTATCAGCGCTGGCCGCGCGGGCTGGCATTCTACTACTCGGCATCCAGCACGCGGGCATTCCGCGTGCTGGGGGTGAATGCCGGCGACGGTGTGATTCAAGGTTTGGAGCGCACTCAACGTATCGACGGGTCGTGGGCCAACCCGGAGAATCTGGTGAAGGAGGACGACCCGCTGATCGCTACGCCTTTTGCCGTGCGCGCGTTGGTGGGTGGGCAGGTGCCGCGGTGAAGGGCTCGCTGGCCTTCGCCAACATCTTGTGATGGGTTCGCTGCCCCAAGGCACCGTTTCTTGCGCAGCGTGCCCTCTGGGCCGGAGAACGTTGCCTGTCACAGAATCCTGCAAGCCTCAATAGGTAATGTCTTTACAATTGTTTTACCGGCCGTCTACGATTTCGAAGAACTCCCGGCTTTATTCTGAACCTGGAGCGAGGGCATGTTCCGCGTGCACTCGCCACCAGGGGAGGAAAGCCAAGTGAACAACTTCTCGAAGTCCTATGGGAGCGATCCGATTCGTGAGGACTTACATCGCGAGCTAGCGTTCTTGCGATACCGAAGGACCGTGGTTTCGCGCTGGCCGGAGGAGCCGCTAAAGGCTGCGGCACTCGCCGGCATCGAATCGCGAATCAGTCTGCTTCACTCGTCCTCTTTATACTCGTCTGGCAACTAGCGAAGACCGCTCACTGCGCCCGTGCTTCTACCGGCAACGCAAGGAACCGAATAGATGCGGAGCCGTGTCGCCGGGATCGTCCGTGGATCATGCCCCAGTCGTAATACAAACTACCCATTTGTATTACAATAGCAATGGTATGAAGGCAACGGTACAGGCCAGGCTTGACGCGGAAGATAAACGGAAGCTGACGCAACTGGTTCAAGAGCTTGGGTGGAGTCCTTCCCGGATTGTCCGCGAGGGGCTACATCTCCTGGCCGCGTCGCATCCAGCGCCCGGCGCCTCGCGAGTCGCGGGACTGGGGAAATTCTCCTCCGGCAAGCCGGACCTCGGTTCGAACAAGAAGCATCTCAAAGGATTCGGGAAGTGAAGCCCGTCCTGCTGGATACGGGTGTTATCGTCGCTCTGTTGGATCGCAGCGAACGGTATCATTCGGCTTGTGCGCGCTGTCTCAGCACACTCTCGGCGCCTTTGGTGACTTGCGAAGCGGTGATCGCGGAGAGTTGCTATCTGCTGCGTCGCCTGCCGGGCGCCGCCGAAGCAATTCTGCAAAACGTGGATTCGGGCGCGTTCCAGATTCCTTTTCGGATCTCCGGTTCCGCGGCCAAACTCCAGCGTGTTTTCCGCAAATACCGGGACCGGCAGGTGGATCTGGCGGACGCTTGCCTCGTCCTGCTGGCGGGGGAACTTGGCGCCGCGGACATACTGACTCTGGACCGCGATTTCGAAGTGTATCGCTGGGGAGCGAACAAGCGGTTCCGGTTGTTGCTTCAGTTGTGATTTCCGCGGCGAAACCGGGCGGCGCGGCC
>JAIQFL010000088.1 GCA_020073365.1 Terriglobia bacterium
CACCCCCACTGTCCCTCCGATCCCCACTGCGCGCCACCGCAGAATCGCACTCCCCGCGGCTCTTCCCAACCAAACCACGCGCCACCTCGCACGGAAGCAAAACCCATTAAAGACCCGGCTGTACTCTGCGGTTTAGCTCACTGCACGGTTTACTCGGTGTTCGCGGCGCTGAAGATCGTCCTGCTAATCGGCTGTTCGGCGCCGCGAAACCGAGCAAACCTTTTTCAGTCGAGCAAACCTTTTTCAGTCGCAGCATCTGCAGCTTTATTACTCCCCGTGTTATCAGCGGCTTACCGCTCCAGCGCCGATGACCCGCCGTGCTCGCGGGTTATCGTGCGGTGTGATGGCAACTGTACCCCAAGACAAAATCCGGCCCTGGCCGGTTGCGTTCCCTGCGTGCGGAATTTGGGTTCGTTCTGCGAACCACAAGTCCTTTGTTCCCAGCCATCCAGCCCTCAAAATGGGTTCGTTTCGTATTTTCTCCCCGAGCTCCTCTGCCCCCGGCCGCCGTCCCCTGGTCCCCGATGCCCGGCAGCCGAGGCCCAGTCCCCCACCCCGAGTCCCCAACCCCCCACCCCGAGTCCCCAACCCCCCACCCCCAGCCCCCACACCCCGCTCCTGGGCCACCCGGCCTTAAAAAGATCTATTTATCTTAAAATCTGCTATTATGAGTTTTCAGGGGGTGTGGTGTTTCTCATCACTCGTAGGAAACAATTTGGTCCGATGACCTTCCTCTGGGACGTAAACGCGCCGGATGTGGCGCGTGCCGCGCGTCCCGGACACTTCGTCATGGCACGCATCGATGAGCACGGCGAGAGAATCCCGCTCACTGTTGCAGATTTCAACGTAGGACAGGGCACCGTCACCGTGGTCATCCAGGCGGTGGGCAAGACCACAATGGAAATGATGTCGCTCCGCGAGGGCGATTCCATCCTGGACTTCATCGGTCCGTTGGGACTGCCCAGCCACATCCGGAAACTGGATGGCACCGTGGTGCTGGTGGGGGGCGGATTGGGCGTGGCTCCCATCTACCCGCAACTGCGCGAGTACAAGAACCAGGGCAATCGCACCATCTCGATCATCGGCTTTCGCACCCGGGACCTGATGTTCTGGGAAGACCAGTTCCGCGATTCGAGCGACGAGCTGATCGTCGCCACCGACGATGGCAGCTACGGCCGCAAGGGCTTTGTCACCCATGCGCTGGCCGATGTCCTGAGCCGTGAGAAGGACGTCCGCGAAGTGGTGGCCATCGGGCCCATCCCCATGATGAAGGCCTGCTGCGAAGTGACCCGGCCCTTCGCGATTCCCACCATCGTCAGCTTGAACTCCATCATGGTGGATGGCACCGGAATGTGCGGGTCGTGCCGCGTGACCGTGGGCGGCAAAATGAAGTTCGCCTGCGTGGACGGCGCGGATTTCGACGGTCACCTGGTGGCCTTCGACGAGCTGTCGCTGCGGCAGAAGCGGTTTGAGCGCGAGGAGAAGGCGGCCCTGGAGCGGTTCAGGGCGGAATCGGCCAAACTCGCCAGCCTGGCCGGTTCGCCCAGCGTGGTCCGCCCCGCCAGCCTGGGGAGCATGAACGGGAACGGGCCGAAACTGGTCTCGGCTTGCGAGTTGCCGGAAC
The DNA here is from genome assembly GCA_020073365.1 of Terriglobia bacterium. Taxonomy (GTDB): domain Bacteria; phylum Acidobacteriota; class Terriglobia; order Bryobacterales; family Bryobacteraceae; genus JAIQFL01. The sequence goes on from JAIQFL010000088.1 coordinate 1,625, forward strand.
CCATCGCGGCGGCTCCGGGGCCTCGCGTCCCCAAGAACATTCGTACGATTCCGCCGGAGCGAGCACCCATGCCGCAACAGCCCGCCGGAGAGCGTATCCACAACTTCAACGAAGTGACGCTGGGGCTCGACCTGGAAGGCGCGCTGCATGAGGCCGAGCGGTGCCTGCGCTGCAAAAAGCCGCGCTGCGTGCCGGGGTGTCCGGTGGGCATCGATATCCCAGGCTTTATTGCCGCGCTCCAACACAAGGACATCAAGCGGTCGTACCAGATTCTGAAGACCTCCAACGCACTGCCGGCGGTGTGCGGCCGGGTTTGCCCGCAGGAATCGCAATGCGAGGTCACCTGCGTGGTGGGGACCAAGTTCAAACCGGTAGCCATCGGGCGGCTGGAGCGGTTCGTGGCGGACGCGGCGTTGGGACGGGGATGGGAAGAAGTGCCGGCGATCGAGCACCGCACGGAGAAGAGGGCGGCCATCGTCGGGTCCGGTCCATCGGGGCTGGCATGCGCCGGCGACCTCGCTCGCCACGGTGTGGCGGTGACGATTTTCGAAGCCCTGCACGTGGCGGGCGGGGTATTGAAATACGGGATTCCCGAGTTCCGCCTGCCGGACCTCATCATCGACGCCGAGATTGAAAACCTCAAGAAACTGGGCGTGGAGATCCGGCTCGACACCATCATTGGAAAGCTGTTCACCATTCCACAGCTTCTTACCGGCATGGGCTATGACGCGGCCTTCGTCGGCACCGGCGCCGGGTCGCCCAAGTTCGCGGGGATTCCGGGCGAGGCCTTCAACGGGGTATTTTCAGCCAACGAATTCCTGACGCGCGTGAACCTGATGCGCGGCCACCGGCAGCCGCTCTACGACACGCCGGTGGGGATGGGCAAGCGCGTGGCAGTGGTGGGCGCCGGGAACACCGCCATGGATTCCTGCCGCGTGGCCAAGCGCATGGGCGCGGAGAAGGTGACGATAGTATACCGGCGCTCGCGTCGCGAATCGCCGGCGCGCATTGAGGAGCTGGAACACGCCATCGAAGAGGGTATCGAGTTCCTGTGGCTGACCAATCCGGTGGAGATCCTGGGCGACTTCTCGGGTTGGGTTACCGGGATGCGCGTGCAGAAAATGGAACTGGGCGAGCCTGATGCCTCGGGGCGGCGGCGGCCGGTGCCGGTGGAGGGCTCGGAATTCCTGCTGGATGTGGACACCGTGATCTATGCCCTGGGCACTACCGCGAACCCCATCATCGCGCAGACCACGCCCGGGCTGAAGGTCAACAAGTGGGGTTACATCGAGATCGACGAGCGTACCGGGATGACCTCGATCCCCGGTTTGTTTGCCGGCGGCGATATCGTGACCGGTGCGGCTACCGTGATTCTGGCCATGGGGGCGGGGAAGCGGGCGGCGCAGGGAATGCTGGAGTACATGGGAATTCTGAACCAACCGGATGGGCCGGGCGCCACCCTGCCCGGCGAGTTGGCGGGGAGAGTCTGATATGCCATCCTCTTGTCCGAAGTGCCGCAGGGTTTTGGAAGAAGACGAGATCTGCTGCGCGCAGGTCCGCTACACCTGGCGGTGTAAGAGCTGTTTCAAGCTGACCAGCGGGTTCGCCATTCCGTACGGGAAGTGTTTCATGTGCGGCGGCGAGCTGGAAGTGATCCCGGGGCGGGACTTGGGCGACTCCATGCGTTTCCGCGCCATCCGCGACGCCGTGCAGTTCGAGTTGAACTCTTTCCACTTCTACAAACTGGCGCGCGACAAGGCGCGCACGCCCGAGCAGCGGGCGGTTCTGGAGCGGCTCTACGAGGCGGAGCTGGACCACCTCCACGAGTTGGAAGAGAAGTACCACGCCCATCTGGACCGCGAGGTGGTGGAGCTCTCAGCCGACGAAGAGAACCTGCTCTCCAACTGGCTGTTCCGGGGAATCCGCGTGTCAGAGGACACCGGTATTGCAGACCTGTACCAGGCCGCCCTCGAAATGGAGCGGCGGACCAGGGACCACTTTCGCAAGCTGGCCCGGGAACTGCCAGCGGGGCTGGAGAAGGATCTGTGCGAGGAACTGGCGGCCGAGGAGGAGGAGCACGTGGCACTGCTGGAAGGGGAGTTGGAGGAGATCAGTTAGGCACACCAGGTGAAACAGGCGATTAACGAGTGGGACAGACGATCGTTTTTTGTCGTCTGTCGCCCAACTCTAGCCGCACGCCCTGGCTTTCGCGAATGCCGCTGTCCGCCTACCGCGTGCGGACCTCGCGCACCAGCACGAAACGGGCATCTTGCTGGTCGATCGGCAGGCGGAAGTTCAAGGATTTCTGCGGAACCAGATTTTCCAGCCGCTGGCTCACCCCGCCCAGTTGAGAGCCGGACGAATCGGTCAGGTCAAAAACGATTTCGGCTGTGCGAATTTCGTGATTGGTATTGTTCCTGACCGTGCCCGTCAAAGCCGCCGCTCCTGAGCGGTCGATGTGCACCTCCATCACGTCCACGTCCCGATTGGTCTCGATCTTGACGTTGCTCATATCCGGCAGCATTCTGGCTGCCAGTTCAGCAGGTGTTGGCTCGCGTTTGGGGGCCGGTTTCTTCCTCACGAAGTAGCTGCCTAACGACAGGGCCATCAAGGCCGCCACCATCACGCAAGGGGCCGCCATCACAAGCGCGAATCGGATCCTTTGCCCGATCGTACGGTTGGAGAGGTATAGGGGATCGGAAGGCGCGGGCCCCCCGGACAGGAAGCGCTCAACGGGTCTCCTAAACGGGCCAAGCCAGCGAAAGCGCTGGCGTTTGGCTGCCGGCGCACCCGGCTTCATGCCTGCAAACACGATTGATTCGATGACTTCCCGAAAGCGCTTGGCCATAACAGGCGTCCTATACCCGATTGTCCATTATAGCGTATGTTTTCGTACTTTTGCTGATTTGCGTTTTGGTGAGGCAGGCGCTTTCGCCTGCCAACCGATTCAGCCTCCCGCCACTCGCCCTACTTGCGAGTGCCGGGCGGCTCGGCCAACAGGGTCTCGAGAGTCTCCAGGTTCTCCTGACGTCCCATCACAATGAGGTAATCTCCGCCGGCGACGGTAGTGTCAGCAGTAGGATTGAACATCATCCTGCCATCGCCCTTGCGAATCGCCATTACGATCACGCCGACATCGCGCCCGATCTGCATCTCGCGAATACTGCGGGAAACCATCTCGCTCCGTTCGGAGACCCGGACCTGCTCGATGGCGATGTCCATCCCAACGTCCTTGGTGGTGAAATCGAGAAACTGCACCACGTGGGGCCGCAGCAGCGACTGCGCCAGGCGGTGGCCCGCAATGGAGTAGGGGGCGAAGACCGCATCGGCGCCGGCGCGCCTCATCTTCTCTTCGGCGCCTTCCTCCGCGGCGCGGGTGGCGACATAGATCTTCGGATTCAGGCCCTTGGCGGAGAGGAGGACAAAGAGGTTGTCCGCGTCGGTGGCCAGGGCCGCTACCAGGCCGCGCGCGCGTTCGATACCGGCCCGTCGCAGAGTCTCATCGCGGGTGGAGTCGGCCGCTACGGCGAGCATGCCCTCGACCACGGCGCGTTCCACGCGCTCCGGGTTGAGATCCACAACCACGAAGGGCACGCCGGAATGGTGCAATTCGGCGGCGGCGCCGCGCCCCACGCGACCGTAGCCACAGATGATGTAGTGATCCTTCAGTTTGTCGATCATGCGTTTATTTCGCCGCTTGCCGATGGCTTCGCCGAATTCCCGTTCGACGATGGTCTGGGTCATGGCGCCGATCGCGATGAAGATGGTGGTGACGCCAAAGAAGATCAGAAAGGAATTGAAGACGCGCCCCGCGTGGGAGAGCGGGTGAATTTCGCCGTACCCCACGGTAGTCATGGTGGTGAGGGTCATGTAGAACGCGTCGAATGGCGGGTAGTGGTCGATGAGGGTGAACCCCACCGTTCCGATCAGCAGAGTGACTGCGATCGCCAGGAGGATATAGAGAAAACGGCGCGCAAGCCGGCTCATCTGGCGTCTGGACCAAGTATAGCGGGACAGCCGGATCAATCGCGCGAGAGGGCCAGAAGAACAAATCCGCACGCCCGGCGGGCGGTCTGATAAACTGGTCGAGAAGGCGTTTACACCAACACAGGCAGAGTCCAGGGCCGGTAGCTCAGGTGGTAGAGCATGTGCCTTTTAAGCACAGGGTCGCGGGTTCGAGTCCCGCCCGGCTCACCAGTTTAAAGTGCGTTTTTTCAGCTAGTTAGTGGCGTTCCCTTTCGTGTCGCGGATATGTCGCTGCCATTTCGCTGGCGCGTACCGTCTTGCGACGCCGTGTGGCCGCGAAGCATTTCCGCCAGTGCGATAGGATCTTTCTTCCACGCCCTCGCTACGTCAGCCTCGACCTGCGTCTGGCGTGGCTGGACCCAAGCCGCATAGTGGAGCTTGGTTACCTTCACAGAAGAGTGCCCAAGCACAATCGCGACCCGTTCGATCGGGATGCCTTCCAGGAGCAATTCCACGGCAAGACTGTCGCGGAACCGATGTGGGTGGCCACCGCGCACGCCGGCTATCTCGCACAGGCGTCGGAAAGCGAGTCGCCAGTTGCCTGTGAGGGTATCCTCCGATCCGACGCCCGGTGGGCCAGCAAGGGTATGGACCTGCCGGGCCTGAATTGGCGGCTTTTTTGCGGCCGCACTGTTCGCTGTTCTCATCGTCCGTCGAGGATCAACTCGCCAGGCTTGCCCCGGCACCGAACATCCATGGGCAACGCCAGGTAGTAGACTCTTGGAGAGATCCAACTATGAAACGGCTCCCTCTCATCTTTCTCGTTGCTCTTTCGTTGGGGGCGCAGACCCCGCCGGCTGCTCCGCAAAAGAAGGCCTCGTCGAATACGCCACCGCCGGAAGCCGGCGACGACGTTCGCGGCTACAACGACACCCCGCAGTTGCCGGGGCAGAAATGGAAGGTGCACGACATGGAGCGGCCCCGCCCTGTGAAGGTCGCGCCCGCTCCCTATGTGAACGAGGCTCCGCCGGCTGATGCGATTGTGCTCTTCGACGGCACGGACCTCTCACAGTGGACCTCGCAAGCCCGCGGCGGAGCGCCGCAGGAGCCGAAGTGGAAAGTCGAGAACGGTTACATCGAGATCGTGCCGCGCACAGGCCGGCTGGTCACGAAGGAGAAGTTCGGCGATTGCCAACTCCACATCGAGTGGCTGATCCCCAAGGGCTCGGTCGGGAACGGCCAGGGAATCGGTAACAGCGGAGTGGAACTCATGACGCGATACGAGGTCCAGGTACTGGAGTCGAACGAGCACCAGACGTATGCCGATGGCGGGGCGGGGGCCATCTACGGAGTGTGGCCGCCCTTGGTCAATCCGTCGCGCCCCATGGGCGAGTGGAATGTCTATGACATCTTTTTCGAAGCGCCGCGGTTCGATGGCGACAAACTGGTCAAGCCAGCCTACGTAACAGTGCTCTTCAACGGAGTTCTGGTGCAGAACCACAAGGATTTCCTCGGCACCACCATCTGGCGCCGAGTGGGCACTTACACCCCGCACCCGGCGGAACAGCCGCTGAGCCTGCAAGACCATTCTCAACCAGTGAGGTTCCGCAACATCTGGATCCGCAGGCTAAGTCCGTCCAACGAACAGTAAGGGCCGATCGAGCAACTCACCAGATCTCCCTGCTCATGGGTTTGCCCCACGAAGCGAAACTGCCGAACAACAAACTGCGTCGTCCGCCATACCTTCCCACGTGCAGCCCAGTTTATCGGGAGACGTCGCCACGATAGGACGTCGTGTACCGGGAAAACACTGGTGAGGTGGACAGTCCAAGCGACGGATATTCGGGAGCGTTATCCGGCAGGATCGGTAGCTTCAACCCGAGCGTCCTCTGCGTGGGCCGACATTGCACGCGCCGACGATGGAGAGCGGTTGGGGCCACTGCGTAAACGTTTTCGGGGCCGGGTGTTTTCGGGTGTTTTCGTGCCGGGTTGCCTCCCGATGCGAAGGGTGTTATACCGATTTTGCGGAGGTTCTCCCGAGTTGTCGGGCGGATGGGGAAGAGGGATGCAGATTTCTTACAAAAGGGTTCCTGTCGTGCGGAAGACCCGTTGCACGGCTTGCGGCCTTTGCGAATCGGTTTGCCCGCACGCCTGCCTTGGCGTGCTCAGCGGAAGCGGCGCCCTGGTTCAGCCGGACGCCTGTACCAGCGAAGGGTACTGCGTCTCCGCTTGCCAGGAAAGCGCCATACATATGAGGTGGATGCGCCTGAATGGCAACCGCTCCATCGGACAATGGCGAGTGCGCGCTTCGACGCTACGGCACCCTCAACAGAGTTCGGCCTGAACAACCGCAGGCCGACGCTGCGCTCGGGGCGCTGTGACGCGCTGTTCTCGCGGACCCTGTTCAGCAAATGTCCGACCTCACAGCGCGCGTGGTGCAATCGAAATTCCACGGTGTCACCGCCCACGACTCCTGGACGTTGATCGGAGCAGCCCTGTAACAGCATGGCGCTTGCGCGGGCCGGCGTCCTCCGAGAAACAGGCGCATGAAGCGATAATCAACCATGCCTTTCCGAAACCCGATCCTGGCTGTCCTGGTCTTCCTCATGTCCGTCGCCGGCGTCCCTGCCCAAACCATGCCGGTGGCCACCGGACCCGTGCAGTCGCCCGCCCTTACCGCGCTCAACAACGCGTTCCGCGCGGCCTACGCCGATGCCAAGAGCCGCATCCTGAAGTCTTCCGGTCCAACTCTAATCGTCAATGGCGATAACTTCGCCCTGCTGCGCGACGGACGACGCGTCGAAGCCAACGTCGGGGCCCCGATCTACGACCCCGTCAAGACTATCGCCCACCTCCCGCTCGCGATTTATGTGACCCTCACGCCGGGCGACGGGGCCGTCGACGACGATCGCCTCAAGACCCTCGCGGGCCTGCGCGAACTCATCCCGCCCGCCGAGGCCAGCCTCGACGCTCTGAAACTCCCCGTCGCCACACTCGCCCGCCAGAAGCGGATCGTGGCCGCCTCCCTGGCTTTCGTCGACGATGTGGCTGGCCGGCGTAAGTTCGCGCGTTCCTTGCTGCTGGCGTTCACCCGCCGCATGGCTCCGCTGGTTATGGAGAATGTCACCGAGGCCGCCCGCGCGCAGTTGGATGCCACCCACGCCCGGGTCTCGGCCTGGCGCCGCGACTTGAGCCCGGAGGAATGGAACCAGTTACAAGTGTTGATCATCGGCCCTCATATGCCGCGCGAGAACCTGGTGGTTACACAGTACTTCCTTCGCCTGCTACACGAGCCAAGAGAGGGCCGCCGCGTGGTGTACGCCGAATCCCTCTGGGAGGAACCGCAGGCGCTCGATCTCCTCGGCACCCACCTGCTCGACGGCAGTGTCGGCGAGGCATTCTTTGGCGACTACATGCGCATGCACCGCGACCTGCTGGGCGCCGCCGCCGGCCAGTACCTCCCTCGCCTGTTGCCGAAATAGGTATGTATGTCGCCTAAATCTATATCTGAGTGCCCGTTTCGGAACTTGATCGCTACTGGCAATTCCACATCGATCCGGACCAGCGCCGCCCATACCCCGCCTGGACCGTCGCTCCAAAAGTAGCCACACCCATAAAAAACAACTATTCGCTGAACCGACAGCCATGTTCCAGCGTCTAATACTGGAGAAGCGATATCATGCCGACCGTCCAATCCGAAACACCGCCCGCAGAGAACCACTGCCACAACGCAGTCGGGCATGTCAAGGAGATTCCACCGACCAGATGTCCAACCAAGCGAAACTCGCAGAATTGCGTGCCAAGACAGACAGGGAGTTGTTGACTCTGATTCAACCGGAATTGGATCGTGGAATGGCGCTGGCCAATGTGGCCGCCAGCAAGGGCTCTCCGCTCTACGCACAGGCCGAGAAAGTCTATGAAACCGTGATGATGTTAGTGCTCAGGATCGCCGGCCTGCGCCGCCGTGATCGTGTGCGAGCCGAACGCAAGCTCAAAGAGCTTCGACTGGCGCTGGATCAGGTGCCAGCGCTCGCCAAAGTGCTTCGCTCAATGAATTCGTTCGGGTGAAGCCGTTGATACCCTGTTAGAATCTCAACTGAGGACCCGGCAGCACTACGGTTCGTGTTCGCTCCTACAGTGGCGCTTGCCGTTGTTTCCTGCGCCGGGTTCTCTTTGACCCATTGCCATCTCCGTAAATCCTTGCAGCCCCCACTTCAGGGACAAGAACCCGCCGTCTGCCATTGCCACCGGGCGGCCTGGCTGCTGAGGCGCCCCCTGTGAAGCCTGTCGAACCTTGATCCATGGACGCGTGCTATCCTGATTCCGCGTCATGAAGATCGCCAGCGTACGATCCCACCTATTGTCTTTTCCGTTCCCGCAACCTATCCGCCTGCCCTTTTATGGGGGCGAACGCACCATCCTGAAGCGCGACGCCATGTTTATCCGGGTGGAAGCGGACAACGGCCTGGTAGGCTACGCTCCGGGACCTGGCAGCGAGCAGGCGCACCGGGCAATCGAACAGACCATCGGCCCATTCTTGCAGGACCGCACCCTGGCCGACCCGGATGCGCTCCGCATTCAGTTTTTCGAAGGCCCCGGAGCCGACACCGAGCTCGCCAAAACCTACTGCTGTGTGGAAATCGCGCTCTACGACCTCGCGGGAAAGGCCCACGGCGTCCCTGTTTCGGAACTGCTCGGCGGTCGGGTGCGCGATGGCATCCGCCTCTATGGCAGCGCCGGAATGTACATGCCACCCGAAGCCTACGCCGCCGAAGCCGCCGCGGTTGCCGAACTGGGCTTCCGGGCCTACAAAATGCGGCCGGCGCTCGGTCCGGAACAGGACTTGGAAGCCGTGCGCTTGATGCGCAAGGCCGTGGGGCCGGATTTCGACCTCATGGTGGACGCCCACACCTGGTGGCGTATGGGAGACCGCAGCTACAGCCCGGTAACAGTGGAACAATTGGCGCGCTCCATCGCCGAATACAACATCGCGTGGCTGGAAGAGCCCATGCCGCCCGACGACCATGCCGGTTACCTGCGGCTCAAGGAGAAGGACATTGTCCCGCTGGCTAGCGGGGAGCACGAGCCCAGCGAGGAACGCTACCTCGATTTGATCCTCACCGAAGCCGTGGATTACGTCCAGATGGACGTCTGCTGCCAGGGCGGCTATTCCCTGGGCCGGCGGTTATTCGCCGAGATCGCGCGGCATGGCTTGGGCTTCGCGTTCCACAGTTGGGGCACCGCGTTGGAGGTGATCGCCGCCGCGCACCTCGGCATCTGCTGGCCGGATTACGTCTGCGAATGGCTGGAATACCCCTGCTATTCCAGCCCCAGCCGCGCCGGCATGTATCCCTTCCCGTTGGCCGCCGAGATCCTGAAGGAGCCGCTCGAACTGAACCATGGCGACCTGTTGGTCCCACGGACCCCCGGGCTGGGCGTGACGGTCGACGAGTCCGTGGTGGACCGCTACCCGTGGATTCCCGGCCCCTGGTCGTATTTCCGCACCGACTCGCCCGCCGAAACGCGCGCCGTGATGTCCGATCACAGCGTCAAGTGGGAACCCTCGGGCGCCGGCCCCGTGTAACGGGCGCGTGGACGGATTGACTCGCCCGTGGCATATTGCTCGATCGCGTGCGCAATCCAGCCCACCGTTCGGCCCAAAGCGAATAGGACTAAAGGAGCGTGGCCGGGCAAGCCGTAGGTCCGTGCCAGCGAGATCTCCCGCACGCGTCCCATTACCTCCACCAATTGTCCGGCGCCGAACCAACGCCGGAGCGCGCCCGCGCCCTGCAAACCTACCTCAACACGGTCTGCGATCACGGCCTCAACGCCTCCACCTTTGCGGCCAGAGTCATCGTCTCGACGCGATCCGATGTCATCTCCGCGATCACCGGCGCGGTGGGTGCGCTCAAGGGCCCGTTACATGGCGGTGCGCCTGGCCCCGCGCTCGACATGGTCTTCGAAGTCGGGTCCCCCGAGCGCGCCGAAGGCGTCATCCGCGCCAAGCTCGATCGCGGCGAGCGCCTCATGGGATTCGGACATCGCGTCTACCGGGTGCGCGATCCGCGCGCCGATGTGCCGGCCCAGGCCGCTGAGCTTTTCTATTCCAATGGCGGCGACCGGCGCCTCTATGACCTTGCGCGCAGCGTTGAAAATACCGCGCTTCGCCTGCTCCGCGAACGTAAGCCGGATCGGCGTCTTGACACCAATGTCGAATTCTACACTGCATTGTTGTTGCATGGTCTGGGATTGCCGGCCGCGTTGTTTACTCCGACCTTCGCCGTCGGACGGGTCCTCGGCTGGGCCGCGCATTGCCTGGAGCAGCTTCGTGAAGGAAGGCTGATCAGGCCGCAATCCGCCTACATCGGCCCCATGGATCTTCACTATGATCGCGCCCCCATCCGCGCTGCGTCCTGAGAATTGACAGGGTTCGTTGCCCAAAGCGCGAATCGCCGAGTCATCTGGTCGCGTGCCGCCGGGGATCACTGCTCTCCAAGCGCTTCCAGGTCCGCGCGATCTTTGAGGCGCCCCGTAGCTCGTTTGTTCTTGAGGAAGGCCTCTCGTCCAATGAACTGGACCGGAATCCCGTCCAAGTCGCCGGGCTCGCGCCCTTCCCATGCCTCATCGAACAACACACCCGTGAGGCCAGTGAGCAAATCGATCCGGTTGGGAGGATGCCCGAGCTGGATTACCTGGTAAGGCTCACGGAAATCATCAGCGCCAAGCCCAAGAGATCCGAACCCGAACTTTCGAATTGCGCCTTCGAGCCGATCGGCGTTCTCCGCCGATGGCCGGATCAGAATATCCACGTCGCCGGTGTATCGGGGTGAGCCATGATACGCCAGCGCGTATGCGCCGACGATGACGTATTCAACCGCGTGGGAGTTTAAGGATTCGATAAACTCGCGCAAGTCCTTGCTGAGTCGCATCATCGTTCCCTTGGGCGCGCTCGATGAGTTCGAGCAGGATCTCGATCCGCTGGGCCGGAGTGAGGCTGCGGTAGTACTGGAGCGTGGCCCGATCTGCCGATTGGAAGTCCGGGAACTTCTGCAGCGTGCGCTCCATAACTTTCAGTGTAACCAAACTCTGCCCCCTGGCATTTACCATCCTTTACAAAACCGGTAAAACCGAACGGGCCGCCGTTACGTTCAACTCAGTAGGAGGAGTTAGAAAATGAACTCAACGTTCCTGGGTCGGTTTCTGATGGCGGCCGTGCTGCTGGGTGCGGGAGTCGCCGGTGCTTCCACCAAGGGCAGCGACAACCTGCCGCAAGGCGATGACGCTATCTCCAAGAGCGTGCGGCACGAAGTCTTAATGTATCCCTATTACAGCATCTGGGACGATGTGAGCTTCCGCGTGGCTAACGGCCAGGTGGAGTTGATTGGGGCGGTGAACCAGCCTTTCAAGAAAGCCGATATCGAGCGCCTGGTGCGAAGAGTCCCGGGCGTGACGAGCATCGCCAATGAGCTCAAGGTGCTGCCGGTGTCGTTCCAGGATGACCGGTTGCGCCTCCAGATTGCACGTGCGATCTACCGCGATCCGGTCTTCACACGCTACGCGATCCAGCCGGTTCCGCCCATTCACATCATTGTGGACAACGGCCACGTAACGCTGACGGGCACCGTCAACAACGATATGGAAAAGCAGATCGCCGGTATGCGCGCATCGGGCGCCGGATTGAGCTTCGGTCCCATCACCAATAATCTGCAGGTGGAACATCCTGCTGTCAAGAAAAGTTAACTCGTCAGCACCCTACCAACTCGGCGGCCGGGGACGGCACTGGATGTCACCGGCCGCCGTATTTTTTCGCAATAAAACTCACTGCTACAATCGTGGATCGTGCCGCTGGCAATTCTGTTCGGTGTGATCTTCACCATGGCCGTATCCACGGCGTTGGGCACGCTGCTGCTGGGCGACTCGTGTGAAGACTGGGGCATCCGGTTCGTCACGGGCGGGGCGCTCCTCAGCTTGTCCGTCTTCTGCTTCTGCTCCGCTGGATCGGTTTATCCGGCCGTCTTCGCCGCGTTCGGCGCCATTGCGTTGTTGGCGGCGGGGCGGCGGATCCTGCAGCCGCGGGACGGCGGAGGAGCCTCGGCGCCAGGTAAAGCGCCGTCCCGCTATCGCTGTATTTTCCTTGCGATCTTCAGCTTGTATTTCCTCCTCTATCTTTCTAACTCCATGGCGCCGGAGTTCAGCTTCGACGGCTCCCGCTACCACCTGGGCCTCGTGGGCCGCTATCTCCGCGAGCATGGTTTCCACCGCATCACCGGCAACCTGTACGCCAGCCTGTCCCAAGGCGTCGAGATGCTGTTCCTGTTCGGTTTCGCTTTCGGCAAGCACTCGGCCGCGGCCATGGTGCACTTCGCCTTGGTGCTGGCTCTGGCATGGCTGATGTTCAGTTACGGGCGGCGCGCCGGGTTTCCGCTGGCGGGAGCTTGCGGGGCGCTGCTGGTGTTTGCCTGCCCGATGGTGGGGGTCGACGGAACCAGCGCTTATAACGACGTCGCGGTGGCCGCCATTGCTTTCGCGCTGTTCTACCTGTTGCAGCTTTGGGAAGAGGCGCGCGTTCCCCGGTTGTTGATTGCCATCGGGCTGGTGGCGGGTTTCGGCTACGCGGCCAAGTACACGGCGTGGGTGGCGATGCCGTATGCCTTGGGGTTCGTCGCGTGGAAGAGCCGCCGCTTCCGCGACGTTTTAGTGGTGGGACTCGGCGCCGCCATCATGGTGGCGCCGTGGATGGTGAAGAACTGGATCTGGGTGCATAACCCGCTGGCTCCGTTCTATAACGGCATCTTTCCGAATCCGTACGTCTCGGTGGCGTTCGAAAGGGAATACCGGCAGTACCTGACTTTGTACGATCTGAAGAGCCGCTGGGAGATTCCCCTGCAGGTTACGCTCGGCGGCTCGCTTGCGGGATTCCTCGGCCCGGTTTTTCTGCTATCGCCGATCGCCCTGTTGGCGCTTCGGCGCCGCGAGGGACGGCAGTTACTGCTGGCCGCCGCGGTCTTCGGCGCGAGTTACTTCACCAACATCGGCACGCGATTTCTGATTCCGCCGCTGCCGTTCGTGGCGCTGGCGATGGCGCTGGTGTTATGTAGTGTGCCCGGCAGTGTGCCCCAGCTTGCGGTGGCGGTGGTGTTGATCCACTCGGCGCTTTCGTGGCCCTCGGTGATCCGCCGATACGGCGCGCCGAATGCCTGGCACCTGGTGAAAATTCCCTGGCGGGAGGCGCTACGCATCAAGCCGGAAGACGGTTTTCTGCAATCCAACCTTCCGTGGTACGGTGTGACTCGCATGGTGGAGAATGCGACCGCGCCGGGGTCCACCGTCTTCACCTTCACGCCGATACCCGAGGCCTACACCTCGCGCGAGATCCTGGTGTCCTTCCAGGCGACGGAAAACCTCATCAGCCAACGAACCCTGTTCACGGGCTTCGTCCCGGAATACGCGCCTACGTGGAGGTTGCGGTTTTCCTTCCCGCGCCAGGCCTTGCAAGCGGTGCGGGTCGTCCAGACCAACACTGCGAATGATGTTTGGAACATGCACGAATTGCGTATCTTCGATGGCGACCGCGAATTGCCGCGCGATGCCCGCTGGAGCCTGACTGCGCACCCCGACCCCTGGAACCTCTCCCATCTGGCGGATGGCAAGCTCATCACGTTCTGGGTGTGCGGCGACACCCTGCACCCCGGCCAATTCGTCCAGATCGACTTCGGGCGGACCGAGCAGGCCGATTCCCTGCGGATCGAAACCTCTCCCAACCAGTGGGGCATCCGCTTGCACCTGGAGGGCCAGGATATGTCCGGAAGCTGGCGGCTCCTGGCGTCCCAACCCGAAATCACCAATGCGCCCGCGCCGCCCGACCTTCGCCGCACGGCCGCCGAAGAACTGAAGCGGCGCGGAATCGACTACCTCCTGATGTTCGATGGCGAATTCGGCGCCGACGATCTTCAGAGAAATGCGGCTCTGTGGGGTGTTCGCCAGGTGGCCGAATACCAGGGAGCGAGGCTTTACCAATTGCCATGAAACTGTTTCTGGGAGTCGACGGCGGACAGTCCGGCACCACGGCGCTGATCGGTGACGAAACGGGTTGTGTCCTGGGGGCTGGCGAGGCGGGCCCTTGCAACCATGCCGGCGCCGCTGAGGGCCGCGCCAAGCTCGAGCGCGCCGTGAGCGAAAGCCTGGCGGCGGCCGTCGAGCGGGCGGGGCTGGACGCGGCAACCCTTCAGTTCGAAGTGGCCTGCTTTGGGATGAGCGGCGGTCCGGACGACAAGCGGGAGATTCTTGCGCGCATTCTGCGGGCGGGACGCCTGATCGTGACGCACGATGCGGCCACCGCTCTGGCCGGCGCAACGGCGGCGGGGCTGGGGATCGTCACCATCGCCGGCACTGGCTCCATCGCGTTCGGACGCGGTCCGGAGGGACGCACCGCGCGCGCCGGTGGGTGGGGTTACGTTTTCGGCGACGAAGGCGGCGCCTTCGATATCGCACGCCAGGCACTGCGGGCGGCGCTGCGGATGGAAGAAGGCTGGGGTCCGCCGACCAGTATGCGCGACTCCCTGCTCCACGCCACGGACTCCGGGAACGCCAACCAGGTACTGCACCGGTTCTACACTCCGGAGTGGCCGCGGTCGCGCGTGGCGACGCTGGCCCCGCTGGTGGACCGGGCCGCCGCGGATGGCGACTCAGTGGCCATTCACATCTTGAATGGCGCTGCCCAGGACCTCGCCATGCTGGCGGCCTCCGTGCGATCGCAGTTGTGGGCGCCCGGAGAACTGGTGGAGGTGGCGTACATCGGCGGCGTCTTTCAAAGCCGAATGTTGCGGGAGCGATTCCGCACGCTCGTGGAACTGGAGGAAGGCAGCCGCTGCGGCCCGCCGAAGTGTGGACCGGCCGAGGGAGCCCTGCTGGAAGCCTATCGCGCGGAGGGCCTCAACCCCGATCTGACTTATCGCAACAGGTAGCCGTAGAATCCGGCCCACCCGATGCCGCTCTGCTAATGTGCTAACGGTTTGTTCGCAACCAGTCGGTGACTGCGGCAGACAGATCGAGAAAGGTCAGCCTGTCAGGTTCTAGCGAGAGTTCTGTGCATATGGCCGGAAGGTCGGTCCGGAACCGGCGGTAGTGCTCGACGATCTCCCCGCCACCCGGCAAACCAGCACGTTTGGAGGTAGCTTGCAGCCAGTCCCGCACCTCGCGGATCGCGCGCTCCGGGTCGGCATTGTGAGCGCGGATATCCTGGCCGGAGATGTCCGATATGAACTGCCGGTAGCGATGCAGATCGCTGTCGAGTACCAGGGTGCGCTTCTTGCTTTGATTCGCGGGTCCGAATCGCTTGCAGCCGAAGAACAGTCCGAGTTCCAGCGGCATATTAAACCGGGGCAGGCCGGTAGCAGCATCCAGCGCAACCGCCGAGAGATCGTTTATACCGAATCGGCACTCCTCGATGATTCGCTCGATCTTGGACAGGCGAAACTCCCCGGCATCGTCCTCCTCCAGGGCACAGCGAGCGACGAAGCCCAGATCATAGACGCTGAAGACAATGGCGTTGAATATCGGCCGGTAGGCGATATCGAACGGGCAGTTGATGAAGACGTCGCTACCTCTTAGACGAGTGGTCACGGGGAAGGTAAGGATCGGACTGCACACGCTTGAGAGCCACTCTGCCGACGGCCCGCCCTATCCGCTTGGCCAGTCGGCTTTTCTTTGGAGGGTCTTGGATCCGAGTCATGCCGTGTGTTTCATGCTCACGAATCCGACCGTCTCTTCCATGAATCACGAGCTGGCCCGCAGTCTTGTCTTTGACGATTCGCCTGGCAGCCTCCACAGCTTTCCGTTGGGTTGGGAATGTTTCAGCGCTCTTGCCTTCCTTCTGAACCACCCAGCCTCCATCCGCTGGATATACGTGGAACGTTCTTGTCATAGGCGTCCGCTGATTCAATTGTAGAGCACGGCGCCCTACTTTGGACACCGCTTGACCGCGATGTCCCGTGCGTGCGTCCGCGTCTTCGCGACGTCTTAGGCGAGTTGCATGCGGAGGAGGTGGTTCACGATTTTGGACGATTCGCCGCCAATCGCGCCAAATCGCGGTCGTGTTCACATGTCTTAAATACCTGATATAGTTTGCCGGCGCCATTGACACCGCCGCTCGCTGCGGATACACTCCCCCACAGGCTCCATCCAGATCGGCTCGGGGAGGTCATCATGGGTAGCAGGCGCCACGTTCTTGCGCTGCTGGGAACGCTTCTCTTCGCTTCCGCGGTTTCGGCTCAGACCACCGAAGCGACTGTCTCTGGTACCGTGACGGACCCGTCCGGCGCGCACGTAGTGGGGGCCGCGGTCTCGGCCAGCAACCCGGCCACGGGCGTTACCTCTTCCACCCTCACCAACCAGGCGGGTGTCTACGTCTTTGCGTCATTACCTCCCGGCAAGTACCGCATCGCCGCGGAGCATCCAGGCTTTCGCAGGGCCGTGATCAGCGACGTGGACCTCGCGGTGGGATCGCAGGTCACGGTCAACGTAGCGCTCGATCTCGGCCAGACGACGGAGTCGGTCGAGGTCAGGGCCGCGGCCACGGAGGTCAACGTCAGCAGCGCCTCCGTCGGCAGCGTGGTGGAATCGCGCAGGATTCTGGACCTTCCGCTGGTGGGCCGCAGTGCCTACGATCTGGTGGGGACCCAGCCCGGTGTCGTCATCAACGGCACCAACGGCGTCAACATCAACGGAAGCCAGACGGGCGCCATCAACTACACCACGGACGGCATCAACACCCAGGACAACCTCCTCAACGGCGCGTTCAATACCAACGTGTCCAACACGGTAAGTGTGGATCGCGTTGAGGAGTTCCGCGTGGTCACCTCGCCCGCTGACGCGGAGTACGGCCGCGGCTCGGGGCAGGTCCAGTTGATCACCCGCGCCGGCACCAACCAATACCACGGCAGTGCCTGGGAAGAACTTCGCAACACGGACCTTAACGCCAACGATTGGTTCAGTAATCAGGCGGGCCTGAATCCCGTCACGCACCTGCAACAGGCGCCGCGGAATATTCTGATCCGCAATCAGTTCGGCCTGCGTTTCGGCGGCCCGGTCAAACACAACAAGACCTTCTTCAATGGCATATGGGAGGAAGACCACCAGAATCAGCGGGTCGCTGTGAACCAGACTGTTTACACTCCCACCGCACTCCAGGGCCTGTACCGCTTCTTCCCGGGCGCCACCAACGCCAACGCCGCCACCATCGTTCCCACCGTGGACACCTCGGGCAACCCCGTGCAGCCACCCAACACCACCGGTCCGCTGCAGACCATCAGCATCTTTGGCCGCGACCCCAACCGCTTCGCCTCGGACCCCACCGGCATCATGGCCAAGGACCTCAGCCTGATGCCGCCCCCCAACAATTTCCTCATTGGGGATGGCCTGAACACTGCGGGCTTCCTGTGGGCCCGCCCGGTCATCAACAAGTTCCAACTCTACGAGGGGCGAATCGATCACATCTTCAGCGAAAAGCACCGGGCTTCGCTCACCTTGAACCACCAGGCCTATTACAGCCTGAACGTGGCCAACGCGCAGCCATTTCCGCAATCGCCGTCGGGCCTGGCGCCCACCGAGACCACCCAGTTCAGCCTCTCGCTCACCAGTACGCTCCGCCCCAACCTGCTCAATGAAGTACGCATCGGCGTGTTTCGCCCGCGCGTCATCATCTGGACCGAGTACGATCCCGACGCGGGGCCCTCGGGGGTCGCGGGCCAGGGCCTTCTGCCAAAAGCCGCGGGCGTTCCGTACTACCTGGGCGTCACCGGGAACATCACCAACCCGCTGGCTGCCCCCGGGACCACCGGGAGCAGCAACCGCATGACGCAAAACTGGCAACTGGGCGACGACGTTACGTGGATCCGGGGCCGCCACGCGTTCAAGGGCGGCGTGGTCTCGCGCTTCATCGCCAACGACGGCTACGACCTGGGGGGCGTGCTGCCCATCAGCACCGCCGGCGCGGGCGCGGTAGCGGTGCAGGGCATCAATACGATCGCCGGCATCGGGACGAACGCCGGCGGGGCGCAGAATCTGCTGCTGGACCTTACCGGTTCGATCTCCAGCGTCACCCAGACCTACAACTCGCCCGGCGGCAAGAATCCCGCCTTTGCGGCCGGCGAGAGCCGTTATAGCGACCTGGTGACGAGCGAATACAGCGGCTACTTCAAGGACGATTTCAAGGTGACGCCCTCGTTCACTCTCAACCTGGGAGTCCGCTATGAGTGGTATGGCGTCCCTTACGACGGGTTGGGCAGGGCGGTAGCTCCTGTGGGCGGCTCAGCCGCGGTATTCGGCGCCTCCGGCACGAACCTCGGCGCCTTGTTCCAGCCGGGCGTCCTGAATGGCTCGCTCACCCGGATGCAACTCATCGGCCCCGGCACTGACAATCCGAACACGAAGCTCTACAACAACGACAACAACAATTTCGCCCCGTTCGTCGGGTTCGCCTGGTCGCTGCCGGGGGAAGGGCCGCTGCGCGCGCTCACCGGCGGCAAGGACAAGACCGTGATCCGCGCGGGCTATGGCATCTCCTACCAGCGCGACAGCATCTACATAGCGCACATGAACGCGTCCTTCGCGCCCAATGGCCTGACCACCTCGCCCATCTTGCAATCCACGGGACTGTTGAATGTCGGCAACATCTCGCTTCCCATCCCTACTGCTGCGACGCCGCTATCCGTGGTGCCGATCGACGGTGCACGCAGCCAGGTCCTTTACCTGTTCAACAACGGCTTAGGCGACCCGTATATCCAGAATTTCAGCTTTTCCATTCAGCGCGCCCTGTCCGACAATTTGTCGCTGCGGGTGAGCTACGTGGGCAGCGCCGGCAACAAGCTGGTCCGCGCCTACGACGTGGACGAGATCAACATCCTCAACAACGGCTTTCTCCAGGCATACCAGGCGGTCCAGGCGGGCGGCACGTCTCCGTTGATCGATTCGATGCTGGCCCCCCTCGGCCTGAACTCCACGACGGTGCGCAGCAACTCGATCTTCCAGGGCTACTTCGCCAACAACAATCCGGCGGGCCTGGCCGCGCTTCTCGAAAGCTCGTTATTGTCGGCGCCCACCGGCGGCAAGCTTCTGGCCCTGGCCGGGCTGCCGGTGAACTACTTCGTCGCCAACCCGCAGTTCGCCGGCGCGGTGATCACCGACAACACCGGCCACTCCACCTATCACTCGCTTCAAATCGAGCTGAACAGGCGGCTTGCCAGCGGCTTAAGCGTACAGGGCAGCTACGTGTTCAGCAAGGCCATGGGCAGCGACAGCGCGGGGGATAGCGCCATATTCTTCTCCGACTACCGCACGCTCCGCAATGAGAACCTGGACAAGGCGCTGGTGGCCTTCAACCACGCCAACGTCTTCAAGGTCAACGGCCTCTACGAGCTGCCCTTCGGACCCGGCAAATCCTTCGGCGGTAGCTCGCACGGCGTGCTGGCGCGCGTGATCGGCGGCTGGCAAACCGGTGCGATCTTCACTTACTTCACTGGTGCGCCCATCAGCTTCACCGGCGCCAACGGACTGAACACCTCCCTGGCCACTTCCACCGCTACCGAGGTTGGGCCGATGCCCGGCGGCAGCGTGCAAAAGGTCGGCAACGGCGTGATCTTCTTCCCCGGGATTACGCAGATCACCGACCCGTCGGTGGCCAACATCACCACCCTGGGAAATCTGCGGGCGCTCTCCGGCCTCAAGGCGATAGCCGGCGCGGATGGCACCCCGCTTCTGGTCAACGCTCTTCCCGGCCAACTGGGCGGTCTTGCCATCGGAACGGCCACCGCGCCCAGCATCTGGAGGCTCGACATGAACCTGCTCAAGCGCATCAAGATCAACGAGCGCTTTACGTTTCAGGTGGGGGCTACCGCGCAGAACATCAGCAACACGCCGCAGTTTTCCGCGCCGAATACTTCGATCGGCAGCGCGAGTTTCGGCCGCATCACCGGCACCGCCAGCACCTATCGCATCATCGTGCTGCAATCGCGGCTGAACTTTTGAAGATGGTCAGGGACCCCGAACTGACGTACCGCAAGAGGTAGCCGTAGAATCCGGCCCACTCCCGAATGATGGACCAGGGATCGGTCCACGCGAAACGGTACTCCGCCGCGGCCCCGGAAACCTCTTCCACGCCTGCCTGGCGGAGCACCAGCTTTGCGCGTGTCACGTGGTAATACTGGGTCACTACGACGGCGGATCGCCATCCCCGCGCTTGCATGATGGCGCGCGCATGAATTGCCGTGAGGCGGGTGTTGTTTCCAGCGCGGTCGAGAATGATGGCGCTCGAGGACACGCCATTGCGCACCAAGAAACCGCGCATGACGTCCGCTTCCTGAAGCCCTTCCGCCCCACGGCCACCGCTTACCAGGATGGCTTTCGCCGCGCCCATTCGATAGAGATCGAGAGCCCTCTCCAGGCGGCGCTCGAGTCCCGAGGATGGCTGTCCATCGGGGTGTACCTTGCTTCCGAGGACCACCGCGACGTCAGCCGGCAGAACCGGTGACCGGAACCCATCGATCAGGAGGAAGCAGGCATGGGCCACCAGCCACGCGAGCAGAATCCACAGGCCGCGTCGGGTCCAGCGCGCCAGACGACGGATTTCGATCGTGCCTTCGATAAGAGCCTCCCCTCAACCCGGCTCGCCAGCGGGTCCAGCAAACCTTATTATGCCGGGCATGGCTGGGTGCGATTCCTCGGGCGGAACCAATCGCCTCGGACCGGTGTCTAAATCTTCCAACGGCCCCCCGGAGAGAGCGCCAAATGCTGGACGTTCGCGGACTCACGAAGAAATACAGAAACCATGCGGTGGTGGACCACGTTACGTTCACCGTCCCGCCGGGCGAAGTGACGGGCTATCTGGGTCCCAATGGATCCGGCAAGTCCACCACGGTGAAGATGCTGGCGGGGTTGCTGCCGGCCACGTCCGGGCAGATTCTCTGGAACGGGAACGACATCCGGCACGACCTGATCGGCTTCAAGCGATGTTTGGGCTACGTGCCCGAAGAGGCCTACGTGTACCCGCACCTTTCCGGTCTGGAGTATCTCGAGCTGATCGGCCGGCTGCGCCAGTTGCCGGAACGCCTGGTGGAGCGCAAAGCCAACGAGCTGCTGCGCCTGCTGTGGTTGCACGAGTACCGGTATTCGCCGATTTCCGCCTACTCCAAAGGGATGAAGCAGCGGGTGCTGATCGCCGGGGCCTTGCTGCACGATCCGGACCTGCTGATATTCGACGAGCCGCTTTCCGGTCTCGACATCACGTCGGCGCTGCTGCTACATGAGCTGATCGCGGAGCTGTCGCGGCGGGGCAAGACCATACTTTACATTTCGCACGTGCTGGAAGTGACGGAGAAGGTCTGTTCCCGGGTGATCATGCTGTACCAAGGCAAGGTGGTCGCCAACGACGAGGTGGGCCGCCTGCGGGACCTGATGCACTTGCCTTCGCTGGAACAGATTTTCCGCCAGCTCGCCCGGCAGGAGGACGTGGGAAGCGCCGTTCGCGAGATCGTTGCAGTCATGCAGGAGGCCTGATGAATTCCTCTTTCCGGCTGCTGGTGCGGCACTTCTTCGGGCGCTTCTTCGACAACGAGATCGTCTCGCAAACCGCCGAGATGCGCACCAACGTGGTGCAGGCCTTGGGCCTGATTGCCGCACCCGGCATGTTCCTTCCGTTCTACATGATTCCGCAGCATGTCCGCTTCGACCGACCGTTCGAACACGGGTGGCTGCTGATCAACGACTACTACTTCTTCGTGGTGTACTCCATGATCGTGATGGGGCTGGTGATGGTCTTCGAGTGGGACGCACTGTTCCCCGACCGCAAAGACTACCTGATCCTGACGCCGCTGCCGCTCAGCGGAAACGCGATCTTCGCCGGGAAAGTGGTTGCGCTGGTGGGCTTCCTTGGGCTATTCGTCATCGATGCCAACTTCTTCAGCGCGCTGCTGGGCCCGCTGGTTGCGGATGGCGCTGGGGTTGGCTGGTCCAAAAGGCTGATCTGGAAGTTGCTGGGCGCGCATGCTTTCGCGGTTGTCGCGAGCGGAGTTTTTGTCGCGCTGGTGTTCGCCGGGCTCCAGGGCCTGCTCATCAATGGACTCACGGGGCGGGCCTTCCGCCGCATTTCACCGTGGGTGCAGATGGCCTCCATGGGGCTGCTCATTTCGACTCTGTTTCTGACGCCCCTGGTGAGCGACACCCTGCAACCGCTGTTTGAACGCAATAGCCCGGTGCTGCGATTTTTTCCGCCGTTCTGGTTTCTGGCGCTGTACATGGACCTGTTGCCGGGGCAGCCGGGGGGGGCCATGTTCCACGACCTCGCGCAGTTGGCGTGGCGGGCACTGGAGGTGGCGACGGCGGTTTTCGCGGTGGCCTACCTGGCCGGATACCGGCGGCATGCTCGCCGCGTGATGGAGAGCCTGGAGACGGCGGGCGAGGGCCCCGGTTGGCTGCGCGTCCGCTTCGACCGGATGGTGAACCGGTGGCTTCTCCCTCACCCGCTGGAACGCGCCACGTTTCACTTCATCAGCGATACGATTCTGCGCACCGCGAGGCACCGGCTTTTCCTGGCGAGCTATACCGGAATTGCGTTTGCCCTGGCTCTGCCCAGCATTGTCAAGGTGGGGGCCAAGCCGGGCGTCCCGATTGTGGTGCTTTCGTCCGCCGGTCTGCTGGCTATACCGCTGACGCTCTCGTTCTTCGCGGTGTCGGGGCTGCGCGCAGCATTCAACCTGCCGGCGGAGCTACGGGCCAACTGGATCTTCCAGGTTTGCGAGAGCGAGGAGCGCGCGGCGCATATCCGCGCGGCGCGAAAATGGATTGTGGTGATGGGCATCGTCCCGCTGTTCCTTTTGCTGGCGCCGTTCGAATTCATTTTCCGCGGCTGGGCGCTGGCGCTCATCCATCTGAGCTTTGCCCTGGTTCTATCCGTGCTGATGCTGAACCTGCTGTTGGTGTGGTTCCGCAAAATCCCGTTCACGTGCTCGTATTTTCCGGGCAAGACCAGCATGGCGGGAATGGCGTTTCTGTACCTGGCCGGATTCGCTTTCTATAGCTGGGCCATGGCGTCGATAGAAGCCAAGCTGATCGGGGCACCCGGCGCGCTGGTAGTCTTTTACGGGCTCGGGATCGTGGCGCTGTGGGGGCTGACGCTCCTGGAGAAGAGCCAACTGCACGTCGACGATTCGTTGATCTACGAAGATCAGCCGGACCCGGTAGTGCGGACGCTGGAGCTGAGTTAGGGGGCAGACAGACGACAAAAGACGATCGTCGGTCCCACCGGGGAGCAGTGGGCGCATAACGAAGGATAAGGTAGACCGCCTCAATCGATGTTGAGAGAATCGCTTCTTATTCACGTCTTCATTGGCCATTGGCAAACCCCATCCACGCCCGTCTCTCATCGTGTTCGTGGCGTTGCAGTCCCTCGACGTGTTGACCACCCTGATTGGTTTGCAGGTGGGCGCCTCGGAAGGCAGGACGTTCATCGGAAATCTGATGCGGGTGGGTCCCCTCAACGCATTGCTGATTTCCAAAATCTTCGCCGTGCTTCTGGTTTCACTGGCCCTGAGGTTCAAACGGCCCCGGCTAGTCGTATTCTTGAACTATTGGTCGGCCGCGGTGGTGAGTTGGAATCTGCTCATGATTGTGATGTCAGGACTTCGCGGGAACGGCTAACATGCGTTCGGCCGCCACGCGGCCCATACGGATGCAATCGGGGATACCGATGCCGCGATACGCGTTGCCCGCCAGGTGCAGGCCGGGGATCGAGGACAGGCGCGCCTCGATCTCGGCGAGCCGCTGGGGATGGCCGACGGTGTACTGCGCCATCGAGCACGGCCAGCGGAAAACCCGTGTGAATCGCGGTTGCGCCCGGAAGCCGGCGATCTCCTGCAACTCGGCGGTCGCCGCGGCGAGGATCGCCTCGTCCGATTCCTGGAGGACAGCGGCGTCCTGGGTCCCTCCCAGGAAACAGCGGGCCAGCACGGTGCCCTCCGGCACGCGGTGCGAAAACTTCGTCCCCACCCAGGTGCACGCCACCAGCCGCCGGCGTTCCTTCTTCGGCACCAGGAAGCCAAAGCCATCCGGGGGCCGCGGAAAGTCCGCTGCGTTGAACCCCAGCGCCACCGTCATCGAGGAACTGTAAGGCACCGTACCGAGCAACTCTGCCAGACGTCGGTCCACTCCGGCCAGCAGGCGCGATCCGCTATGCGCCTCGCATGCCACCACCAGTTGGTCCGCCTCCATCCAATCGCCGTCCATGCGGATGCGGAAGGCTTGGCCGCCGGGCTCCACGCCTTGCGCGGGGCCGTTACGCTCCAGCCCTTGCGCGCGGCCGCTCGGCTCCACCGCTTGCGCACGGCCGTGGCGCACTTCCACTTTGCCGCGGATCGAACTGGCGATGGCATCGATCATCTGCCCGAGCCCGCCCTTGAGTGTACGGAACAGCGGTTCGGGCGGGCCACCTGTCCGGTCCTTGGACCTGGCTTTGGCACGCTGGGCCAGCACGCCACGCGTGAGGCTGCCGTACTGCCTGGCGAGATCGACGAATCTGGGGAGCACGCTCGTGACGCTCAGCTCGCTCGGGCTTCCGCCGTAGATTCCCGAAAGCAGCGGCTCGGCGAGATAGTCCACCGCCTCCGGGCCGTAATGCTCCTCGATGAACTCCGCCACCGATTCATCGCCGGGTCTCAACTTGGGCGCACGCAGCAGTTCCAGCCCCATGCGGACCTTGGTGCTCCAACTCAGCAGCCCGGTGGTGAGGAGCGGCAGGATCCTGGTCGGCACCATCATCATCAGCCCGTCGGGAAGGGGGATGAGGCGGCCGCCTTTGCGAACGTAGGTGATGCGCAGGTGGTCGTTGGAGCCGATCACCTGGTCGCTCAGGCCCAGCTCGCGGATCAGTTCCAGGGCTGCCGGCTTGGCCGACAGAAAGCTATCGGGCCCGGCCTCGATGGTGCAGCCTTCCACGCGCTCGGTCTGGATCACGCCTCCCAGCCGCGGCCGCGATTCGAGAATGGTGCAGCTTGCTCCGCCTTTGGCCAGGTAGTAGGCGGCGGAAAGCCCCGAGATGCCTCCGCCGATGATGACTACTTTAGGCATGGGAGTGAGGGGGGTTAGATCGAGCTTGAGAGCGGGGCGCGCCGACGATCGTAGCCGGTTGGCAGGCGGACGCGCCTGCCCCACCCAAACGAAAACCACTCCACAACAAGGGCTTCACAGGCACCTTTTCACCACGGCCGCCAGAGCGGCGGTGAACGTGGGGGAATCGTTCAGCGACTCGGGCCTGCGCAACGAGATACCCCGCGCGGCGGCGTACTCGCGGAAGAGAATGTCGATGTCGTAGAGCACTTCGACGTGATCGCAGACGAAGCCAATGGGATCCACCACAACTTCACGAACTCCCTCGGCGGCGTAGCGGTCCAGACAGGACTCCACCGTAGGTCCGAGCCAACGGTCGTTGGTCATCCCCTGGCTCTGGTAGGCGAAGTAAAAACCGGTCAGGCCCGCGCCGGCGGCAACTGCCGCCGCGGTGGCGCGCGCTTCACGGTCGTAAGGATCGCCGTTGGCGAGGGCCTGCTCGGGAAGGCTGTGGGCGGTGAACAACACAGGCAGGACGGCCCTCGCTACCGGCCTCAACCTCTCCGCGAAGGCTTCGATGAGGAGCGGCTCGTCGTGAAAGCTCCTGGCCCACGAGATCTCCGCAGTCACCCCGGCTTCCCGCATGGCCTCCCCGGTGCGCCGGATGTAGAGACCCACGCTGAGCTCGGAAAACTGCGGCGCCAGGCACACCGCGGCTATCCGCTCCAACCCTGCTTCGCGTACACGCTCGACCGTCTCGCGGATGAACGGATGCCAGTTTCGCATACCGAAGAATACCGGAATCCCCAACAGCCTCTCCACCGCCTCCGCCTGAGCGCGCGTCCAGCGGAGTAGCGGGGAAGATCCGCCGATGGCGGCATAGCGGTGTCGCACTTCCTCGAGAATCCGCGGGGAGGGCGGCCTGCCGTTACGCACGAAGGACAGGTAGCTCTCGAGGTCCTCCAAGCGCTCAGGGGCTCCGTGGGCCAGCAGCAGTACGCCTGCCCGTTCCGGGCCTGTTCGAGCCTCTGTCACGGACGAAATTCCCGCACCAGTTCCACCACTGCCTTCACGTTCTCCACCGGCGTCTCGGGGAGAATGCCGTGGCCCAGGTTAAAGATGTGGCCGGGCCGGGTTCCCGTGCGCTTGAGCAACTCGTGCACCTTCATGCGCAGTTCGGGGAGCGGCGCAAACAGCGCCACAGGGTCGAGATTGCCCTGGATGGCCGAACGGTAGCTGATGTCCATCCAGGCCTGGTCGATGTTGATGCGCCAATCGACCCCCATGACATCGCCGCCGGCGGCGTGCAGCTCCTTGAAGAAGCCCGAAGCTCCCGTGCCGAAGTGGATCACCGGGACGCCCGTGGAGCGGATGCGCTCGATCAGCGCGCGGGAGTAAGGCGCGGCGAAGCGCACGTAGTCGTCCGAGCCCAGCGCCCCCACCCAGCTATCGAACACCTGTATGGCGCGCGCCCCGGCGGTCACCTGCAGGTGCGCGAACGGCGCCAGCACGTCCACGATCTTGCCCATCAGGCGCCGCCACAGGGTCTCGTCGCTGTACATCAGCCGCTTGGTGCGGACGAAATTGCGCGACGCGCCGCCTTCGATCATGTAGCTGGCCATGGTGAATGGCGCGCCCACGAATCCGATCACGGGCACCTTGCCGGCCAGCGCCCGCACTACCTGCTGGATAGCCTGGCCGACATAGCCCAGATCATCGGTGTTGGTGGTGGAGAGCGAATCCACGTCGTCGGTGGTGCGCACGGGGTTGTCGATGATGGGACCTTCCCCAGCCGCGTAGCGCAGCTTGAGGCCCATGGGCTCGATGGGCAGCAGCAGGTCGGCGAAAATGATGGCGGCGTCCACATCCAGCAACTCCACCGGCTGCAAGGTCACGGTAGCTGCCAGGTCGGGCCGCTTGCAGATTTCCAGAATGCCGTGTTTCTCGCGAATCTGGCGATACTGCTTCATGTACCGGCCGGCCTGACGCATGAACCATACCGGCCTCGCATCCGTGGGCCTGCGCCGGCAAGCGTCTAAGAAACGGCTACTCATTGGAGCCACGCGCATGGCTGATCCGTCCTGTCTTCGCAAAAGTACACGCGAAATTCCTTTGGCTTGTGCCTCACCGCCCAGGGGCGGCCATTCACGAAATACGGTTTGGCCCAGGCCTCGCTATCAATGGTGCGCGGGGCGATCACCGAAACCGATACGCTGCCCTGCGCCGGATAACCGGTGCGGGGGTCCATGATGTGGGCGTAGGTGCGTCCCTCCGCCCGGAAAAACTTCTCGTAGCTGCCGGAAGTGGACATGGACATGTCCTTCAGGAATACCTCGGCCGAAGTCTTCTTCGGATCCCAAGGATCCCGTATGTCCACGCGCCAGCCTTTTGGCTCCATGGGCGGCGCTCCCATTCCATAGACACTGCTACCCGAACCCGCAACCAGGGCGATTTGGACTCCGTTCTGCTTCAAGACATCCACCATGCGGTCGACCGCGTAGCCTTTACCGATCCCGCCGGGATCCAACTCCACTCCGGAGCGGTCAAACCAGACCGTCTGGGCATCCGGATCCAGGCGGATATGGCGATACCCCACCTTGGTCAGGGCGGCCAACACCTCGGGCCGATGGGGCAGGTGTCCGCTCCCCTTATAGAACCCCCAGACCTTCATGAGCGGGCCCACCGAGATATCAAATGCGCCCTCGCTCTCGCGGCTGTACTCCACGCAAGCCGAAAGCAGGCGGAACAGCTCCGGCGACAGCTTCATCGGCTTTTCGGCCGCTTGCCGGTTGACCTGGCTCCACTCACTTTCGGCCCTATAATTCGAAAGCAACTCGTCGAGACGCCGCACCTCGTCGAAAGCGGCATCCGCGGCCGCCTCCATCTTGACCCGGTCGTACCCGTACAGGGCAATCGAATAGGTAGACCCCATGGCGTCGGCGCTTTTTTCCAGTCGCAGGAGGGTATCCCCCGGGCCTGCCTGGTTGGCCGACACAGCCCCCGACAGAAGCAAAAAAACAGCGAGTTTCGTGCACATTCCACTCACGCCCGGCCGCCCGGCACACACCGACCCTGCATAATTCGGCTGGCGCCCGGTCGCGACGACAACGCTAACCAGCATGATA
Source organism: Terriglobia bacterium (assembly GCA_020073365.1). Taxonomy (GTDB): domain Bacteria; phylum Acidobacteriota; class Terriglobia; order Bryobacterales; family Bryobacteraceae; genus JAIQFL01. Next base: position 29,809 of record JAIQFL010000088.1, read on the forward strand.
TCAATACGCTTGGGGGTTTTGATACGGGATCTGACAAAATTGTTTCTTGGGCAAAGGCCCAGGCAGGCGGATTTGGGTTCGTTTTGCACGGTCGAACTAGCTGTGTTTTCTTGCGGTTGGCATCAAAATTGGGTTCGTTTCGCATATTTCGTTTTCGTACGTTCGGATGGCGGTTCCGGATGCGATCGCATCGGAAACTGAGTCAAGGGTGGCTGAAAATAAGCTGTTTAGCGGTTTAGCGGCGTTGGGACCGCATCGCGCTACACTCTGCGAACCTGGTATTGCCATCTGGGAGACGCTTCCCGCCAGGGCGGCGGCGTGAGGAGGGGCCACCCTCGATTTCAGGATAGTACACAGGGGAGCGGGAGCCGGTGGCTCAAGGGCTGTAAGTGATTGATTAGACGGTGCAAAATATTTTTCCGTTCGGCGGCGCCCGTTTTCCGGGCAGGTGCCGGAAATGGTCGCTTGGCAGGCGATCTGCTTTCTTTTCAGCCGGATTCTAATAGCTGGGCGGCCGGGAGCAGGTGAGCCATCAGTTACTTTGAGGTCGGATGTCCAGCAGCCCGCAGCTAACCGGACCCAGGATTACGCCGCAACCGGGGGCACGGAGGAAGCGCGGAGCTAAGCCACGAATGACCTTCATGGTGGAATGGGCGCGGGATGGGAAACCTGGTGAGGGCGCGAGCGTAGCGTGGTGAGGGAAGCTGGCCCGTTTGGTGTTGCTGCTGGCCCCTTCAACGGACATGCAGGTTTGTGCGCTTCTCAAAATCTCGTAACTCCCGCCCGACGAGAGCGCTCATAGACTGCATCGCTCACTTTGGTGCCGTCGCTGGTCGTTCCCCAGTACTCCTTGGAAGGCCTATGCCGGAGGTCAACGCCCATACCTAGACGGCCGGCCAAGACGGCAGTTGACAAGGCCGCCTATATAACTCGTGCTTAACCTCTTTTGGGATTATTCGATATAGGGTTTTACCATCGTCCCTGACGAACCAATACCGTGGGGAACAAAGCGCATAAGAGACTTCAGGAACTCCTCGTCCAGGCTCGCAAACAAGCAAACCTCACGCAGGCAGAATTATCCTCCCGCCTCAAGCGCCCACAGTCATTCGTTTCAAAATACGAACGCGGCGAGCGGCGTCTTGATGTTGTTGAGTTCGGCGAAGTCGCTAAAGCGCTGGGAATAGATCCGCTCCGCTTCCTGCGCCAGTTCTACAGCGAGGAAACGTGAAGATCGTTGATGTCATTACTCTCCAAAGCTGCGGGCCCTATGCTGCCTCGGAACACTGGAAGAAAACCAGGAAGCAGATTCACAACGCCGTAAGGAGATGCGAATGGCCCATCGGCAGCGGTTCCTTCACGATCCATCCTGAAAGCGGCAAAAAGCGGGGCCGGGGAAACGGTGTCCTTCCGATTCGGAACGAATTCGTAAAGTTCCTCAAGTCCAAAGGGTGGGCAATCGAAGGGCCTGCCAAGAATACGCTCGGTCAGTCGCTCGGGGATTTCGACGCCGTTCTGCCCGGTCCGGAAAAGCCTATCGTCGTGGAATGGGAGACGGGGAACATCTCATCTTCCCACCGGTCGATGAACAAGTTGACGATGCTTGTCTCCTGCGGGATCATATCCGCCGGGATTCTGGCCGTGCCATCGCGCAAGCTCTACATCTACCTGACAGACCGCATCGGAAACATCAAGGAGCTTGAACCCTACTTTGGACTCTGGAAATCAGTCCCGTGCAATTCGGGTGTTTTGGAGATTATTGTCTTTGAACATGACGAGAAAAGCACCCAGGTCAAAAGAATCCCGAAGCTCACCAGCGGCCGGGCGGAAGGCTAGCCCTCGATAAAGTCATCGTTCTTATGGGCGCGGATCTCGCCGCTTTCGAGTCGGTCAATGATCTCCTCGCAGAAATCGATTTCGGCGCCGATCCACTCCCGGCTCTTCTTCTCGCAAACTGCGAATGTTGTGCCAGATCCGCCGAATGGATCAAGCACTAAATCGCCGGGAAGCGTTGACATTTCCACAACGCGGTCGAGGATCTTGGTCGATAGGGCGTTTGCCCGCCGGTCCTTCGATTTGAACTTCCAGTGCCTGACCGGAGGGATATCGATCCAAACGTCCTTGAGGGTTACGCCCTTCGGGTTCATGGCTCCCCGGTGGCCGCCATAGTCTTTCACCTCGCCGCCGCAATGCCGGCACGTCTGTATCGGGGTCCGAATGCGCCGGAAGGTCTTTGGTTTCCCCTTGGTGTAATAGAGCAGGCTATAGTGGCTAGGATGCAACCGGCCGGGAATCGGAAGGCAGGCCGAGATCTCGATCGCTATCCAATGCCGGAATTCCATGTTGAGCGAGGTCAGGTGCGCTCCGAGAAGGACATTCCATCTCGGCAGATTATACAAAAAGAACGCACCGCCGGGCTTGAGCACCCGAACGCATTCCCGACTCCACTTCATGCACCATTCAAGATAGTGCGCGGCCGGTAGCAGGTCGTTGCAGTTATCGCCGTATTCCTTTCCAAGATTGAATGGGGGATCGGCGAAGACCATATCGATGACCGCATCCTTGATGTGGGGCATGACCGCCATACAGTCGCCCGAGAACAGGGCGCCCAAAGGCGAAACGTAAGCGGGAGCGACTTTCGCCTCGTCCTTAAGGTACGGACCCACGTCGAACATTCGGTCTTCGTATTTCAATGCTGATTGGCGAGCCAATGTTCAGTGTCCTCGAAACCCTACAATAACCCAAAATGGGTTGTGGGGCAACTTTTAAAAGACCAAAGGAACCACTACCATCAGAGCGCAGGAATGGTTACCTATGTCTTCGCGAATAACCTAAAACGGGTTCCCATCGTTGCTCTGCCGGGGCGTTGACCGAGGTTTGGGCCGACGGCTTCTGCGTCCTAAACAACGGGATGCGGCGGGGCCCGGCTACGGGCGGCAACATGGATGGCGTACAGGGGCGTTGCATACAACAATACAATCGACAAGACGAGGGATTGCTTTAGGGCGGATTCCTTCTTTTTTTGGCAACGGGCCGGGGCCAAGCCGATAAACCAGTTTTCCAATGATGCAGGGAGCGGCGAGTATGCGAGGCTGACCGGGTAGCGACAGCCGGGCTTTGCCCGTTTGGGCAGATAGACTAACAGCCCCGGCTTGACCACCTAACTTGACCAGCTGCGGAATTTGCGCATTGCGTACGGTTGCGAGTTGGCGGATAGCCGAGTCCGCGGGAAGCGGCTGAAGGAGTGGATTGACGGTCGTAGCGCGATGTAGGCGGTGCCCAAGGACTCGTTCTGGGCGATGGTGTTGCCTCCCCATCGTGCGATCGAGGTAGTCTGCACGCGGTCGAGGAAACGGTCCCGCTGGCCTCTGTAGAGCCATACCCAGCGAAAGAATTCGCATCTCCCCGTGCTTCAATCCCCGCTGCTTGTTCCGGCCCTGTGCCGTTAGATCGGCCTCCTGCGCGGCTTTACGTCACAACAGACCGGGAATCGGCTGGACGTTCGCGCCTGGGGCCCACTCATTAAGAACAAGCTTTTCTACTACGGAAACTGTTCGTCCATCACTGCCCACCTCTGCAAGCGCAGGGCTTATATTAGTGGTCTACAAGGAGGGCTTCTTCATGAATCCCCTGTCACGCCGCGATTTACTGGGCTTAGCCGTCGCGTTGCCTTCGGCAGCCCTGTGGGGCGACTACCGGGCCCTGGCCGCTTCCAGTGTGAACCGCGTCAAAATCACCAACATCCGAGCCATGGCGATCAAGAACATTTCCGGAAACTGTCTCATCCGCATCGATACCGATAGCGGGCTGACTGGGTACGGCGAGGCCGGCGTCACCGGGCCGATGGCGCGCGCCCGCATCGAGACCATGAAGAACCTGCTGATTGGCAAGGACCCGCTGGCCATTGAGGTTCACTTCCACAATATGACCAGCCTGATGCACACCTACATGGCGCACATTCCGACCATCAGCGGCATCGATATCGCGCTCTGGGACCTGGCGGGGAAGATCATAGGCGCACCGGTGACCACGCTCCTGGGCGGCCCTTTTCGCGAATCCATCCCCATGTACTCGCACGGTCTTGGCCTGAATATGCTTGACAAGGCTTCCTGTCGCGATTGGGCTCAACGGATCAAAACAATGCCGGAAGGATTCACGGCCTTCAAGAACGGCATCGACACGGTCTTGGGGGTTCCGGCGGCGCGATTCGCCGCTACGCTCACCACCCAGCAACTTCGCGACGTCGCCCGCGCCTATGGCAACTGCCGGGAGGCGGTAGGCGAGGACATCGATATTGCGGTGCATTGCCACAACGAATTGGACACGCCCAGCGCCATCGCCGTGGCCAAGTCCGTGGAGGCGATGAACCCCCTGTTTATTGAGGACGCGCTGAACCCGCCATTTTCCGAAGCCTGGATGGCGCTTCGCCGCTCGACGCGCGTGCCTCTGCTCACGGGTGAGAAATTGGAGATGGTGCGCGGCTTCAAACCATTCGTGGACAACCAGGCCGTGGATATTATTCACCCGGATCTGGCGTTCGCCGGGGGATTCACGGGGGTGAAGAAGATCGCCGACTACGCGGCACTCTTTCGCACGCCGGTGGCGCTGCACAACGTCGGCTCGCTGGTGCTGACCTACGCCAATGCCCACTTCGGCGCCTCCATCCAGAACTTCTACCGGTCGGAAAGTCAGCTCGGGCGGACGGGTCACTACATCGAAGGAATGGCCGCAGGCAGCCCGCCCGAAGTGCGCAAGGGACTTCTCAAGGTGCCCACCGGGCCGGGTCTGGGGCTGGAGATCAACCCCGATTTCCTGAAGCAGAACCTGGCGGCCGGGGAAGAGTACTGGTAGCCAACAACTCACCGCGGAGACGCGCGGCTCCGCGGTGAGCTTGTTCTTTTCCTCGCTAGAAATACAGCTTCAGCGCCAACTGCAATTGGCGAGGCGAATTGAACTGGCTTGTGGCGCCGGTCAGCACCCCGAAAGTCTGGCTTTGTAACGAAGTGGAGCCTGACCCGAAGCGCACACGATTGAAGATGTTGAACGCCTCGGCGCGGAATTCCAGACTGGTTTTTTCCCGGATCGGGAACGCGCGCGTGACGGATAGGTTCTCATTGAGGTTCGGGAACAACCGGAGCTTCGGATTGTAACGGGTCTCGTTCCCAATGCTGTTCAAGGATGTCGCGCTCCCCTGGTTCGGAAAGGGGCCGGACCCGTAGGGCGCGAAGAAATGGTCTACGCCGGGATCGAAGCTGCCGCTGAAGGAGGGTTGCCAGCCGTCGTATGACGTGACGTAGGCGGGAACGCGACCACCCGCGCCGCTGGCGTAGATGGGCAGAGTCAGCGAGGTGCCCACGCCCACGGGCGTGCCGCTATCGTAGACGAGAATGCCGGCCAAGCGCCAGTTCCCGACGATCCAGGCGGCCGGGCCTGATTGAAACATACTCTTGCCCTTGCCGAATGGCAGATCGTAGACACCCGAAAACTTGAAATCGTGGGTCACATCAAACTGGCCGATCGACTTCTCCAGGCCGCGGTTGAAAGAGTCCGCCGCGTATTGGACACCCCAGGCCGTGTCGGAGTCGGTCAGGATCTTCGAGAACGCGTAGGATGCCTGGAGGATCAGACCGTGCGTCAAGCGCTTGGAAAAACTGGCGATCACCGCGTGGTAGGTCGAGTGGCCACTGTGATCGCCCTGGCCCGATTTCGCAGGGAAGGGGCGCCGTGCGGGACGATCTTTCAGCCTAAAAACGGCAGTTAGCCGGTGGCATCGGCGAGCCGACCAGTGCTTCCGATGACCTTGCCACCGAGGAATTGACGAAACGCGGCGCTGAGAATCAGCTTCCACCTCTCCCGTTGCGTCAACTGCTCCGCAGTCGTTTTGATTCGCTT